>DXIG01000068.1 GCA_019112985.1 Candidatus Butyricicoccus stercorigallinarum
GATTCCGGCGCCCTCGGCCAGAGCCACCGCATTGAAAACTATTTCGGCCTGGAATCGCCCATCAGCGGCGACGAGCTGTTCCGCCGCGGCCTCGCGCAGGTCGAGCGCCTCGGCATCGAGGTCATCAGCGACGAGGTCGTCTCCATCCGCGAAACGGAGGACTTCCGCGTCAGCACCGCCTCCGGCCGCATTCTCTCCGGCCACAGCGTCCTGCTCGCGACGGGCCGGCAGCGCAACGTGCCCAAAATCCCGGGCGTGGAGCAGTTTCTCGGCGCGGGCGTCAGCCAGTGCGCGCAGTGCGACGGCTTCCTGATGCGCAACCGCGCGCTCGCCGTCGTCGGCAGCGGCGACCATGCGGTCGCGGAGCTGAGCCACCTGCGCCCGCTGACCAACAACCTCTGCCTGTTCACCAACGGCGCGACCATCACGACCGACCGTTTTCCCAAAAACCTGCCGATCATCACCGAGCCGATCACCGAATTTTACGGCGAAAACGGCATGCTCGCCGGCATCCGCACGGAGGGCGGCGACTACCCCATCGACGGCGTGTTCCTCGCGCAGGGCATCGCGGCGGCCTCCGACTTCGCTGCGCGCCTGGGCGTCATCATGGACGGCGGCAGCATCCGCGTCGACCGGAGCTATCAGACCAATGTCGCCGGCCTGTTCGCCGCGGGCGACTGCATCGGCGGCGTGCTTCAGATCGCAAAGTCCGTTTCGGACGGCGCCATCGCCGGTCTGAACATCTGCGAATACATCAAGAACCTGCCGCAGCAGGACGCATAACTGCACACAGAAGCGCCAAAAGGCTCCCGCCTGTCAAGACAAGCGGGAGCCTTTGTGTATTTGCCATCCGCGGAATGCTGCGGATCTGCGGTTTTTGATTCGGATAGAAGCAGAGGGGGCTGCGGCAGCGCGGTCAGATCTCCATGATAACCGGGAGAATCATCGGGCTGCGCTTGGTCTTGCGGTAGAGGAATTCCGACAGATCGTTTTTGACGTTTGCTTTGATGGTCGTCCAGTCGCGCACCTGGCCGTCGATGCAGCGGTCGAGCGCGCGCTGGGAAATGCGCCGCAGCTCTTCCATCAGGTCTTCCGCCTCCTTGACGTAGATAAAGCCGCGGGAGACGATGTCCGGACCTGCGATGACGATGCCGCTCTCGCTGTCCAGCGTGACAACGACGACGAGCAGGCCGTCCTCCGACAGATGCTTTCTGTCGCGCAGCACCGCCGTTCCGACGTCGCCGATGCCGAAGCCGTCGACGAGCACCTTGCCGGACGGAACCGGGTTGGCCAGCCGCGCGGCCTTCGCCGTGATCTCGATCGGGCGGCCGATGTCCGCGATGATGACGTGGCGCGGGTTGACGCCGGTCTGCACGGCCAGCTCGCCGTGGCGGCGCAGCATGCGGTATTCGCCGTGCACCGGGATGAAGTACTTCGGTCTGACCAGCGCGAGCATCAGCTTGAGCTCCTCACAGCAGGCGTGGCCGGAGACATGGATGATGGCCGAGCGGTCGTAGACGACGTCCGCGCCCTTCTTGCTCAGCTCGTTGATCATCTTGGTCACCGACTTCTCATTGCCCGGAATGGCGGACGCGGAGATGATGATCTTGTCGCCCGGGCCGATCTCCACCTGCTTGTGGCCGGAGAACGCCATGCGGTACAGCGCGCTCATCGCCTCGCCCTGCGAGCCGGTGCAGACGACGACAACCTTGCTCTTGGGGTAGCGGTTGATGTCCGAGATGTCGATGAGGACATTCTTGGGCGCGTTCAGGTAGCCGAGCTCCATCGCGACGCGCGCGATGTTCTCCATGCTGCGCCCGCAGATGGCGACCTTGCGCCCGTGGTGCGCGGCGGCGTCGAGCACCTGCTGCACGCGGTAGATGTTGGAGGCGAAGGTCGCAATGATGATGCGCTGGTCGCAGCCCTTGAACTGCGCCTCGAACGTCTTGCCGACCTCCAGCTCACTCGGCGTATAGCCGGAGCGCTCGACGTTGGTGGAGTCGCTCATCAGCGCCAGCACGCCCTCCCGTCCCAGCTCGCCGAAGCGCGTCAGGTCGATCATCTCGCCGGAGACCGGCGTCGCGTCGATCTTGAAGTCGCCGGTGTGGATGATCGTGCCCATCGGCGTCTTGACCGCCAGCGCGACGGAGTCCGCGATGGAGTGGTTGGTGTGGATCAGCTCGATCTGGAAGCAGCCTAACTTGATGCGGTCGCCCGCCTTCACGCAGTTGATCTTGACCTTGCCGAGCATGCGGTGCTCCTCAAACTTGGAGTTGAGGATGCCCGCGACCAGGCGCGTGCAGTAAACCGGCACGTGCAGCTCCTTGAGCACATACGGCAGCGCGCCGATGTGGTCCTCGTGGCCGTGGGTAATGACGATGCCGCGCACCTTGTTCTTGTGGCGGCGGAGGTAGGTGATGTCCGGGATGACGAGGTCGACGCCGAGCATTTCGTTGTCCGGAAATGCCAGTCCGCAGTCGATGACAAAAATGTCCTGCCCGTACTCTACGACCGTCATGTTCTTGCCGATCTCATTGAGTCCGCCCAACGGAATAATCTTCAGTTTTTCTTTCATAATTTGCGTATCACTTTCCTTTACATGAAGCACGCAGCGGAAACGCGCATCGCCTCTGGAACAGGCACAGCGGACAGACGCCCCGGTTTTTCGGAAAAGCGCTGCCCGCACGCTTCCGGCATGCGGATTTTGTCAAAAATAAATTTGGGTTCAAATCTATCCGAACGCCGCAAAAATCCTCAATTCAGCGGCCAAACATCAAAAACTTTATGACAGTATAGCACACTTTTGCGCCATTGTACACCCGTCTTCCCGCCTTCCTTCGGAAAAGAGGCACGAAATTTTCCGGTTTCGCTCGTCTTTTTTCGACGGATTTGCCCGAATGCCCCGCCGTTTCCGGTTTTTTTGGCGACATGCACAAACAGTTTTGCTTTTTTTCTCCGCATGCGGTATACTAAGACAGAATACACACGAAACAGGAGTTTGCGTCATGAAAATTTCAGATATATTCCAGACCAAAAAGACGGTCTTTTCGCTGGAGGTTTTCCCGCCCAAAAAGACCAGCAAAATCGACACGATTTACGACACCATCGAGCGGCTGAGCGACCTGAACCCGGACTTCATCAGCGTCACCTACGGCGCGGGCGGCACAGGCGGCACCGGCACGGGCAGCCTGACGGCCAAAATCGCCTCTGACCTCAAAAACACGTACCACATCGAACCGCTCGCGCACCTGACCGCCATCCACACGACGCGCGCGCAGGCGACCGCGATTCTCACCGAGCTGCGCGAGAGCGGCATTGAAAACGTGCTCGCGCTGCGCGGCGACCTGCACCCCGAGCTGCCCATCCCCGGCGACTTCCGCTACGCCAGCGACCTGACCCGCTTCATCTCGGAGTTCGGCGGCTTTGACATCTGCGGCGCGTGCTATCCGGAGGGACATCCGGAGTCGGACGATCTCATCTCCGACGTCACCAACATGCGGCCGAAGATCGA
Source organism: Candidatus Butyricicoccus stercorigallinarum (assembly GCA_019112985.1). Classification (GTDB taxonomy): domain Bacteria; phylum Bacillota; class Clostridia; order Oscillospirales; family Butyricicoccaceae; genus Butyricicoccus_A; species Butyricicoccus_A stercorigallinarum. The sequence continues at coordinate 3,512 of DXIG01000068.1, forward strand.
GGCGGGCGCGACCCACCTGATCTCCCAGCTGTTTTTTGACAACAACGACTTTTACGCCTTCCTCGACCGCGCCAAGCTCGCCGGCATCCGCGTGCCCATCGAGGCGGGCATCATGCCGGTCATCAACAAGGCGCAGATCGAGCGCATGGTGTCCACCTGCGGCGCGAGCCTGCCGCGCAAGTTCGCGCACATGGTCTCGCGCTACGAAAACAACCCGGAGGCGCTGTTCGACGCCGGCATCGCCTACGCGGTCGACCAGATCATCGACCTGATCGCCAGCGGCGTGGACGGCATCCACCTGTACACGATGAACAACCCGCGCGTCGCGCACATCATCTACACCCGCATCCGCAAGGTGCTGGAGGCGTCCAACCAGACATGACGCTGACGCTCGACCGCGCAGAGGTGCTGCGCTACATGGGGCACGCGGGCGGCGACGCGGCGATTGAGGCCGTCGCCCAGCGCGCGATGGATCGCATGGCGTCGCTGGCACAGCCCCGCTGGCGCTGGGTCGTCTGCGCGCCGCGGGCGCTGCCGCTGTCCGGCGGCGATATCCGCCGCCATCTGGACGGCTGTGACCGCGTCGCGGTGCTGTGCGCCACGCTCGGCGCGGCGGTCGACCGCGAGCTCCGGCGCACCGCCTACCGCAGCATGCTGGACGCGCTCGCGCTCGACGCGGCGGCGGGCGACGCCATCGAAAAGGTGTGCGACGCGGCGGAGGACGAGATCCGCCTGCACTTCGGGCGGGAGGGCTGCTTTGTCACCGGCCGCTTTTCCCCCGGCTACGGCGACCTGCCCATCGACATCCAGCGCGACCTGCTCGCGCTCTGCGACGCGCCGCGCCGCATCGGCCTGTCCGCGACGCCCTCCCACCTGCTGACGCCGGGCAAATCGGTCACCGCCCTGCTCGGCATTTCCCCGCATCCGGTCGCCGGACGCGGGCGCGGCTGCGGCACCTGCCGCCTGTCCGCAGACTGTCCCTATAGAAAGAGAGGAACCCACTGTGGCGCTTAAATCTCATATCCTGTCCGACTTTCTCGTGCTGGACGGCGGCATGGGCACGATGCTCATGCAGGCCGGCATGCCCGCGGGCGCGCTGCCCGAGTGCATGAACCTCGAGCGGCCGGAGCTGATCACCGACATCCACCGGCAGTACGTCGAGGCCGGCTCCGATCTGGTCGTCACCTGCACGTTTGGCGCGAACGAAAAGAAGACCGCCGGGTGCGGCTATACGGTGGAACAGATCATCACCGCCGCCGTCGCCAACGCGCGCGCCTCCGGCGCAAAATACGTCGCGCTCGACATCGGGCCGATCGGCGAGCTGCTCGCCCCGACCGGCACGCTCGACTTCGACGAAGCGTATGAAATCTTCGCCCGCCAGGTGCGCTGCGGCGCGGCCTGCGGCGTGGACGCGATCTACATCGAGACCATGACCGACCTGCGCGAATGCAAGGCCGCCGTGCTCGCCGCGCGCGAAATGTGCGACCTGCCGGTGTGCGCGACCATGACGTTTGAGGCCTCCGGGCGCACGTTCCTCGGCGTTCCGCCGGAGGCGGCCGCGCTGACGCTGCAAGGGCTCGGCGTCAGCGCCCTCGGCATCAACTGCTCGCTCGGCCCGAAGGAGATGTTCCCCATCGCCGGCCGGCTCGCCGCCGTCGCCTCCGTCCCGCTCATCATCAAGCCGAACGCGGGTCTGCCCGACGCCGCCTCCGGCGCGCTTTCGTATGACATCACGCCGGAGCAGTTCGCGCAGTATGTGCCCGATTATCTCGCTCTCGGCTTTACGATCTTCGGCGGCTGCTGCGGCACCACGCCGGACTACATCCGCCGCATCCGCGCCGCGCTGCGCGGCGCTTCGTTCCGCGCGCCGCAGCCCCGGCAGCACGCCGCGCTGTGCTCCGGCACGCGCTATGTCCCGGTGGACGGCGTGTGCGTCATCGGCGAGCGCATCAATCCGACGGGCAAAAAGCGCTTCAAGCAGGCGTTGCAGCAGCACGACATCCCCTACATCGTCGAGCAGGGCATGGAGCAGGCGGACGCGGGCGCGCATGTGCTCGATGTCAACGTCGGTCTGCCCGGCATCGACGAGCCGTCCATGATGGTCGAGGTGGTTGAGGAGCTGCAAAGCTGCCTTGAGCTGCCGCTCCAGCTGGACTCCAACCGCGCCGACGTGCTCGAGCCCGCGCTGCGCCGCTACAACGGCGTGCCCATGATCAATTCGGTCAACGGCGAGGAGGAGAGCCTGCGCACCATCCTCCCGCTCGCGGCCAAGTACGGCGCCATGGTCGTCGGCCTGACGCTCGACGAAAACGGCATCCCGCCCACGGCGGAGGGGCGCGTCGCCATCGCGCGCAAAATTGTCGCGCGCGCGGCGCAGTACGGCATCGCGCCGGAGCGCATCGCCATCGACTGCCTCACGCTGACCGTCTCGGCAGAGCCGGCGGGCGCGATGCACACGCTGTCCGCCCTGCGCACCGTCAAGCAGGAGCTGGGCGTCAAGACCTGCCTCGGCGTGTCCAACATCTCGTTCGGCCTGCCGCAGCGCGTCAAGGTCAACGCACACTTCCTCGCCATCGCGCTGGAAAACGGGCTGGACTTCCCCATTCTCAACCCCAACGTGCCGGAGATGATGCAGGCGGTCGACGTGCACAACCTGCTGCACCAGCGCGACCCGGGCAGCGCGCACTACATCGCGCGCTACAGCGCCCCGGCGGAAGCGCCTGCCGCCCCCAAGGCGGCCGCCTCCGATGCGCCCGACGTGCAGACCGCCATCCTCAAGGGCCTGGGCGAGGACTGCGCGGCCGCCACGCGCGCCCTGCTGGAGACGCTCGACCCGCTGGACGTCGTCTCCAGGCACCTGATCCCCGCGCTCGACACGGTTGGCGAGCTGTTTGAACAGGACAAGCTGTTCCTGCCCCAGCTCATCCGCTCGGCCGAGTGCGCCAAGGCGGGCTTTGAGGTCGTGCGCGAGCACCTGAACGCGGCGGGCGGCGAAGCGCCCAAGGCGGACAAGGTGATCCTCGCGACCGTCAAGGGCGACATCCACGACATCGGCAAAAACATCGTCAAGGTCGTCATGGAAAACTACGGCTATCAGATTCTCGACCTCGGGCGCGACGTCGCCCCGGAGACCATTGCGGACTGCGCGCTGACGCAGGACGTCGCGCTGGTCGGCCTGAGCGCGCTGATGACCACGACGCTCGGCGCGATGGCGGACACCATCTCGCTGCTGCGCGCGCGCGGCTATACCGGCAAAATCATGGTCGGCGGCGCCGTGCTCACCGCCGATTACGCCGCCTCCATCGGCGCGGATTTCTACTGCCGCGACGCCAAGGCCTCGGTCGACGCGGCGCGCGCTGTGTTCGGCTGAGCGCCCGCCCGGCACAGAAAATTACAGAACGGTTACAGTCTCCCGCCGGTTTCGGTTACAAAGCCGGGCGCGCGGGAGGCTGTTATTTTTCGGTAACTTTTCCGGGTTTTTCGCCAAATCTGCCAATTTATCGCCTTTTTTCTTGTGCAATGTCTCTGAAATTCGGAAAATTGCCCGATTTCTGTTTGACAAATACCGGGCGAGCCTGTAAGATAGATTACAGTTCAGTTACATCATCGTAACAAAATTGACACCGAATGTTCACTGGATTCCCACGGAAAAAGGAGTTACATATGTTTCAGAAATTAAAGAAATGCATCCTGCTCGCCGTCTCCGGCGTCGTGCTGACCGCCAGCATCACGGCGGGCGCGCTGGCCGCCAACGTCACCGCGACCACCAGCGTCAACGTGCGTGCGGGCGCGGGCAATCAATACAAGGTTGTCACCGTGCTCAGCAAGGGCCAGGTCGTCACCAAGACCGGCTCCTCCGGCAACTGGATCAAGGTCAACGCGAACGGCAAGACCGGCTACGTATACAAGAAGTTCCTGACCGATGGCGGCAGCTCGTCTTCGACCTCCACGCCGTCCAAGCCGTCCACCAGCAAGCCGAGCACCTCCACCCCGTCGAGCTCGGGCAGCAAGACGTACATGGGCAAGTACCGCCTGACGTTCTACGCCGGCGACACGATCACCGCCTCCGGCAGAACGCCGCGTGTCAACCACACCATCGCGGCTGACACCTCCATCCTGCCGATGTACTCCAAGGTCTACATCGAGGGCTGGGGCACCTACACCGTCGAAGACCGCGGCGGCGCCATCAAGGGCAACCGCATCGACATCTTCGTCGAGAGCAACCGCGTCGCCTATCAGTACGGCGTGCAGTACGCAAACGTCTATCTCGTCAAGTAAAAGATACGCACAGACAAAGCCGGTTCGGAAACTCCGAACCGGCTTTTTTGCTGAAAGAACGCGGCGCGGGACTCTCCCGCGCCGCGCGCCTTTATTCGGTGACAATCGCCAGAAAAACCGCCTTTTTGTCCGAGCAGTTTTTGGTGTAGTGCGCGTCGCCGCCGCCGCAGATCCAGGCGTCGCCCGGATGCACCGTGTGCTCCGCGCCGCCGTCCGCGATGACCAGCTCGCCCTCCAGCAGCCAGCAGAACTCCGCGTCCGGCATGTGCGCGTGTTCCCCGATCGTGCAGCCCGGCTCCAGCGTGAGCACGGCGCACATTTTGAACTTGCCGAACGAATCGCCCGGCGCGAGCAGCGTCTTGCGGATGACGTTGCCCTCTCCGCCGCGCAGATGCTCAATGATGTCCGTCTTCTGTTCGTTTGCCCGATTTAACATGGTGCATTCATCCTTTCCTGTCTCGGAGCACAACAACCGTAATGCCGTTGTTGTGCCGGTCTATATCGTGATCCCTGCGAAACGCAGGGCAGAGCTGCAATAGCCTGCGCGTATCCTCCTCAAAGATCGTCAGCTTCTCCCCGGGGATGAAAAAGCGGATCTGCTTCCGGCGCTGCAAGTCCGAAAGCGCCCGCCGCACGGCGACGCGGATCTTTCCGCCGGTTCCGGTCGAGCCGAAGCCGTGGATGATCTTGAGCACCCACACGCCCTGCCGCCGCGCAAGCCGCAGCTCCAGCTCCAGCCGCGCGAGCGCCTGCGGGACGGTCGGCATACCGTCCTCCAGATTGATCTGACGTATCTGTTCCATCTCTGTGTTTCCTTTCATCCGCCCTGCGCGGTGCGCGCCAGAAAGTCCGCGAACAGCGGCCCCATCTCCGCGTCGGTGTCGCGGCACAGGCCGTCCACCATGCGCTCCGGGTGCCACTGCACCGCGCGCACCGGCAGCGTCTCGTGCTCGATGGCTTCGATCACGCCGTCCGCGTCGCTGACCGCCGTGACGCACAGTCCCGCGCCGAGCGTGCGGATCGCCTGATGGTGGTAGCTGTTGACCGGGAGGCTCGCGCCGAGAAGCGGGCGCAGCCAGCCGCCCTCCGATGTGACGACGGTGTGTATGGTGCTCTCGTGCACGTGCGCCGTGGCGAGGTGCTGAAACAGCGTTCCGCCGAAAAAGACGTCGATCACCTGAATCCCGCGGCAGACGCCGAACACCGGCTTTTTGCGCGCGCAGAACTGCCGCAGCAGCTCCCATTCGCGCTCGTCGCGCCGCTGATCCACGCGCGCCGCGTCCTTGCCCGTCAGATGCCGGCCATAGTACGCGGGATGGATATCCCCGCCGCCGGACAGCAGCAGCGCGTCCGTGCGCTCCGCCAGCGTCTCGGCGCTGCCGAAGCCGCCGTCGAGCAGCATGCTGCCGCCAAATCGCGCGAGCGCACGCGCATACAGCTCGCTCTGCGCCACCTGGCGGCTGCGCCCGCCGGAAATCGTACCGGATGATACCAGTATAACAGTATTTTCCGTATTTTTCACCCCCTGCGTCATAAATATTTCACAGATGCGGAAGGCAACACCGTCCGCGATGCGACGGCGCTGCCTTTTTCCATCCATAAGCATGCCACGGATCGCCCGCGAGCGCGCGCGAATCCGGTTGACCGCGTGAAATTTTACAGCGGGAGGGGTTTTCATGGGTTTCTGGCATCTGCTGGCGCTCGCCGCCGCCGTCTGTGTGTTTCTGTTCGGCATGGAGCTGCTGTGCACGGGGCTGGGTGCGCTGTCGCGCGGCCGCCTCCGGCTCGTCCGCGCGTCGCCCTCGGTCTGGCGCGCCGCCGCGCTCGGCGCGGTTGTCACAGCGCTCGTGCAAAGCTCCTCCGCCGTGACGGTCGTGCTCGTCGGGCTGTCGGCGGGCGGGGCGCTCGCGGCGGATCAGATCGCGGGACTGATTGCGGGCGCGAACATCGGCACCTGCAGCACGGCGTTTCTCGTGCACATCGGCCTGCACGCCGGGTGGACGGCGGTCTTTCACAGCGTCTATCCGCTGTATGCGCTCGCGCTGGCGCTTCCCGTTCTGCTATGGCGGCGCTGCCCGCCCGCGCTGTCCGCCGGCGCGGGGCTGGTCGCCCTGCTGACCGGCATGGCGCACATGCAGGACGCGCTCGCGCCGCTGTCCGGCTCGCCGCTGCTCGCGCGCCTGCTCGCACAGTGCGACACGCCGCTGACCGGCCTGCTGGCGGGCGCGGGCGCGACCGCCCTGCTGCAAAGCTCCTCCGCCTGTATCGCGCTGTTGCAGGCGGTCTCCAGCTCCGGCCTGCTGTCGCTCGGCGCCGCCGTGCCCATCATCCTCGGGCAGAACATCGGCACCTGCGCCACCGCCCTGCTCGCCAGCCTGCGCGCCGGGCGCGCAGCCCGTCAGACCGCCCTGCTGCACCTGTGGTTCAATCTGCTGGGCGCCGCCGTCGCCCTTCCGCCGCTGCTGCTCGCACTCCGGCTGTGTCCCGCGCAGCTCGCCGCGCCGGCCGGCAGCGCGGCCATCGCCTGCATCCACCTCGCCAGCAACCTCGCCGCCGCGGCCGTCTTTCTCCCGCTGCGCCACCGCTTTTTCGCGCGCGGGACGCAAAACGGCCTCCCGCAACCGCAGGAGGCCGCACGATAACGCGCTTCAGTTCGCCTCGACAATCCAGGCGTTGGGGATGTGCCGCCCTTTTTCCGGCGTCACGGCGGAGGAGCGCGTGATGTTGCGCCCGCGGTAATAGAGGACGGACGACGAGCCGCCGTCCAGATTGCACGCCTGATACGCGCCGTAGCGGTGCAGGATGTCGGTCAGCTCGCCCAGCGTGATGCCGATGGAATAGCCCGGCTGCCGCCCATCGACGACGGCGAGCAGCATCTGTCCGTCCTGCTTCTGCGCGATGGCCGAGCGCGGCTGGAGCCCCCAGCCGGACGAACCGCTGATGAGCTGCGCGCCGTTGACGATCAGCGCGGGGCTGAACTGCATGGCGTCGCGCGCGCCCGCCGTCAGCGCGTTGGTGATGTTGAGCCGGTTCGCGCGGTCCATGCCGATGACCTTCATCTTGCTGTCCGACGACTCCGCAATCATGCGCCCGCCGGACAGCACCATGCCGAACACGTCGCCGCCGTTGCCGGTGCCCTCCGGGTCGGAAAAGCCGCTCGCGTTGATGCCGAGCACGGCGTTGTTGCTGCGGCAGATGTCCCGGAGATAGCTGCCCGAGCTGCCCAGCGTGCTCGACACGGCCAGGCGCACCTGCGCGGGATTTTTGACAATCGCCATGCGGCCGGAATAGCCGTCGCCGTGCAGCGCGACGATCACGATGCCGTTGCGCGTGTCGATGGCGCACACGGGGTCTCCGTAGACCGTCTCGATGCCGGTCTCCTCGTCGTCGTAGTCCGCCTGATCGATGAGCAGATATCCGTCCTCGTCCACCACGTCCGCCGTCTCGTGCGCCGCCATGTACGCCCAGAACGATTTGGGGTCGATTTCCGCATACGCCTCGGAAAACTGCTCGCGGATGTCGTCCCACGTGTCGATGGCCGCCTCGCCCGCGCCGTCAAACGACGTGTCCGCCCCGCTGTCCCAGCTGCTGTTGTACGACTCCTGCTGCAATTCGATCGTCATGCGCCCGCTCATCACGTCGTCGATCACCGACTGCGGCAAAAACAGCGTCGCCAGCCATTGATGGTTCATCGTGCCCATCGCGGTCTCGATGTAAATCGTGCGCCACTTCTCGATAAACGGAATGTGGGAAAACACCAGCACGCAGTACAGCGCAATCAGACCCGCGGCCGCCGCCGCGATGCCGCGCAGTGTCCGGCGCCTGGACCGCCGCCGGCGCGGTTTTTTCTTGCGCCCGGGCGCGGCCGCCGCAGTCTCCTCCAGACACACCCATCCGGTGTTTTCCTGATTTTTCTCCCCGTTCACAGGCTTTTCTCCTCCCAAATGCCGTCTTTGGTGTCTTATTATAGCACAGTCGTCCGGCATATCCTACGGCAAACTGCACAAACTCCTGTGTATTTCTTGTGTCCGCGCGCCGGTTTGTGGTATACTCTGCACAGATCAGGAGGACGTTTCCATGCAGTTGACCGAACACCCGTCTCATCTAAAAATCCGCGGCGCCGCGCCCTTTTCCGCACGGCAGACCTTCACCTGCGGTCAGTGCTTCCGCTGGCAGGCGCAGCCGGACGGCAGCTGGCTCGGCATCGTGGACGGGCAGGCCGCGCGCGTCTGGGACGAGGACGGCGCGCTGTGCATTGCCGCGCCGCGCGCGCAGTTCGACGCGCTGTGGCGCGCCTATTTTGACTGCGGCACCGACTACGCCGCCATCTGCCGCTCGTTTTCCGTGGACGACTTCACGGCGCGCGCCGCCGCGTTCGGCGCGGGCATCCGCATCCTGCGCCAGCCGCCGTGGGAGGCGCTTTGCACGTTCCTGCTCTCGCAGTGCAACAACATCCCCCGCATCACGGCGATTGTCCAGCGGCTGTGCGAGCAGTGGGGCGAGCCGGTCGCGCACGAGGGGCGGACGCTGTACACCTTCCCCGCGCCGGAGGTGCTGGCGGACGCCTCCCCGCAGGCGCTCGCGCCGCTGCGCGCAGGCTACCGCGCCCCATATCTGATCGCCGCGGCGCAGGCTGTGGCGTCGGGCGCGCTGTCGTTGGAGGCGCTGCGCGGCCTGCCCACGGCGGACGCCCGCCGGGAGGTCATGCAGCTGCGCGGCGTCGGCCGCAAGGTCGCGGACTGCTTTCTGCTGTTCGGCCTGCACAAGCTGGACGCCTTTCCCGTGGACACCTGGATGAAAAAAGCCGCCGCATATTACGGCGGCGACATGAAGCGCTTTGCGGGCAGCCCGGTCGCGGGCGTGTACCAGCAGTATTTCTTTTACTACGTGCGCGAGCACCAGCTCGGCAAATAGACGCTTGCGCCGAAAACGGCAAAAAAAGACAGATCTCCCGCGCGGATGGTTTCCCCATGCAGGAGATCTGTTTTTATGTTTCCGGCTATGCTATCGTTTTTTTCCGCTCTCCACCGCCTGAATCACGCAGGCAAAGCCCGCAATGACGGCAAACAGGGTCGCGCCGCCCATCGGCTCATTCATCCCGGCGCCCAGGAAAAAGCCGAGCCATGCGGCAGCGAGCAGAATGACAACGGAAATCGCGGTGCGCATCGTTCTCTCCTCCTCAGGTGGTGCGTGCCCGCACCAAGCCCGCCTGCGCGGCGTCAGCCCTCGATGACCTTGACGTAGTAATTTCGCGTGCGCGGTCCGTCGAACTCGCAGAAGTAAATGCCCTGCCACACGCCGAGCAGCATCTTGCCGTCTTCAAACGGGATGGTCTTGGACACGCCCATCGCGGAGCACTTGAGGTGCGCGGACGAGTTGCCCTCCGCATGGCGGAATTCCCTGCGGGTGGGGTACGCCTTGTCCAGTCCGAGCAGCATATCGCGCACGACGTCCGGATCGGCGTTCTCGTTGATGGTGATGCCCGCCGTGGTGTGCGCGCACCAGACGACGACAATGCCGCTCTGCGCGCCGCTCTCCCGGATGGTCTCGCGCACGCTCTGCGTGATGTTCAGAAAGCCTTCGCGCGGGGTTTTCAGCGTGAATTTCTTTACGTTCATATCGGTTCCTCCTCCGAATTGCGTCTCTCGCACAGATAGGTTGCTTCGAGGTCGGACAGATGCAGCTTGACCGCGAGCGGATAGGCCTCATACGCATGCGCGATGGCGAACGAGCCGGCCTTCGCCGTGTCGTCAAAGCCGCCCATGTGCCAGCGGATGGCAACCGCCTCTTCGTTTTTCAGGCGCATGAAGCGCTCGATGAGAAACACGGACTTCTCGCCGTGCCCATAGGGAAATTTGTCGTTGATCGTGTAGTACGGCACTTTTTCCCACACGCCCGCGTCGTTTTTGCGGTTGCGGAACGAGACCTCGTAAAAGCCCGCCTTGCAGATGTCGTGCAGCAGCGTGCAGATGGCGGCGCTCTCCGCGTCGTCCTCGCCCTCGACAAAGTGCTTGTTCATCATGACGTCGTAGACGTTCAGGCTGTGCTCCACCAGCCCGCCCTCATAGGCGGCGTGAAAGCGCGTCGAGGCGGGGGCGGTGAAAAAGTCCGTGCTCAGCAGCCATTCGAGCAGGCGGTCTGCGCCGCGCCGCGTGATGTGCTGCTGATACCGGTCGATAAACGTCTGTCTGTAATCCATACTCATAGTGCCACCTCATATCCGGCCGCCGTCAGCACCCCGCAGATGCGCTCCAGCGGCAAATCCCGCCCATGCACGACGACGCGGCCGCTGTCCAGCGTGATCTCCGTGCGCGCGACCGCCGGGATGCCCGCCAGCAGGCGCTGCACCTGCCGGACGCAGCAGCGCGCGCTCATGCCGTTGACCGTCAGCTCGACGCGGTTTTCCTGCGCGCGCAGCTGCGCATATATGTCGCGCAGGCGGGCGCGCGTGTTGCACGACGGGTCGTCCAGCACCCGGGCGAGCAGGACGGACAGGTAATAGCCCACCGCGCGGCCGCGCGCGCCCCAGGCGATCAGGTCGTTGCCGTTGACCGCGAGATCGCGGCGCGTCAGGCAGCTGTCCTCCGCGAGCACCTGCTCCAGCAGCCGCTCGGTCTCCAGCAGCTCGGTCAGATTGTGCGGCGTCGTGCCCTGTCCGATGCCGTCCGCCTTTTTGATGGCGAGCAGCGCGCGAAAGCGCGCTTCGCCGTGCACCGCCAGCTTGCGCCGCACGTGGCGCGCATTGTCCCCCAGCGGGGTGTCGTGGTGGCGCACCAGATACAGCAGGTCGCGCTCCAGCTGCGCCGGCAGGCGCAGGCGCAGGTTCACGATCTGCTCGGCCAGCTCACGCGAGCGCACCGGATGGCCGTAAAAATGCCCCACGCCGCGCGCGTCCAGACTGAAGGTGTCCGGCTTGCCGACATCGTGCAGCAGCGCCGCCAGGCGCAGCAGCGGGTCGGGGCGGATGCCCTCCATCGCGCGCACGGAATGCTCCCAGACGGTGTATTTGTGGTAGGCGTTGCGCTGGTCAAAGCCGATCATCGGCCGCACCTCCGGAATGACCTCGGCGACGATGTCGGAAAATGCCAGCAGCACCGCGCCGGCATGCGCCCCGCACAGCAGCCGCAGCAGCTCGTCCGTGATGCGCTCGGCCGAGACCTGCGCCAGACAGGCGCGGTTGCGGTGCAGCGCCGCCGCCGTGTTCGGCTCGATGGAAAAGCCGCGCTGCGCGGCGAAGCGCAGCGCGCGCAAAATGCGCAGCGCGTCCTCCCGCAGGCGCGCGTCCGGGTCGCCGACGCAGCGGATGCAGCGCCGGCGCAGATCCTCCTGCCCGCCGAACGGGTCGCACAGCCCGCGCGCCGGGCTCCACGCCATCGCGTTGATGGTAAAATCCCGCCTCGCCAGGTCGCGCTCGATCTCTTTGACAAACGATACGCTGTCCGGCCGCCTGCCGTCGGAATACGCGCCCTCCGTGCGGAAGGTCGTGACCTCGACCGGCGCGCCGTCCAGCAGGACGGTCACCGTGCCGTGCCGCAGCCCCGTCTCGATCACCGTGCAGTCCGCGAACAGGCGCGCCACCTGCTGCGGGCGCGCCGCCGTGCAGATGTCGTAGTCGTGCGGCTGCCTGCCCGCCAGCCGGTCGCGCACCGCGCCGCCGACCACATAGGCGGGATA
>DXIG01000069.1 GCA_019112985.1 Candidatus Butyricicoccus stercorigallinarum
AGGTCGCGTCCTGCCAGCGGCAGGCGAGCGTTAGCGAGAGCGAGCCCCCTGGCCAGCTGAAATCGAGTGCGGCGTGTGAAATGGAAGAGGAAAACCGGTGCCGGCGTTCCGGCATGAAAAAAGCTCCCTGCGAAATCGCAGAGAGCCAGTTAAGTCCCGTTGATATCTTAGATTGCGCGGGTAACCTTGCCGGAACGGAGGCACCGAGAGCAAACATTGATATGGCACGGAGTGCCGTTAACGATAGCCTTTACGCGGCGAACGTTGGGCTTCCAGGTACGATTGGAACGTCTGTGGGAGTGGGACACCTTGATGCCGAAGGATACACCCTTGCCGCAAACTTCACACTTTGCCATCTTTCCTGCACCTCCTTATCTTTATCATTTGAGTAACGGACATTATAATACCACAACCGGCGCGAAAATGCAAGGGTCATGGACAAAAATATTTGAAAGATGGTAAAAAACAACAAAGAGCACATTGCATTGACCAGAGGTATCCGGTATAATAGGATTACAGTTTGAGGCGGGACAGATCTGTGCTGCCCGATTGAGGGATGCCATGAGCGGACAAAGCGTTGGATAGGAGGCTGAAGGGGCATGCAACTGAAAGAATTCAGTGTGACACTTGGACAGTTGATTACGGAGTTTCGGTTTGAAATTATCTATGGACCGGAAGGATTTGAAAAAATTGAAATCACCACGGATGACGTCAACCGTCCGGGACTTCAGCTGGCCGGGTATTTCGATTACTTTGAACCGAACCGCCTGCAAATCATGGGCAAGGTGGAAAACACCTATGTAGAGCAATTCGACAGCGAAAAGCGCTATGAGATCTTCGATCAGCTGTGTTCCACCGGTATTCCGGCGGTCATCATCACGCGAAATATCGAGGTCTTCCCCGAGCTGGTCGAAGCCGCGAAAAAGTACGATGTCGCCATTCTGCGCACCAACGAGTTTACCTCGTCGGTCATGAACGCGATTGTCGCGTCGCTGAAGGTTTCGCTCGCGCCGCGCATCACGATGCATGGCGTATTGGTTGAAATCTACGGCGAAGGCGTGCTCATCCTCGGCGACAGCGGCGTCGGCAAGAGCGAAACCGCCATCGAGCTGGTCAAGCGCGGCCACCGCCTGATTGCGGACGACGCGGTGGAGATCAAGCGCGTTTCCGACCGCACGCTGGTCGGCACGGCGCCGGAGATCATCCGCCACTTTATCGAGCTGCGCGGCATCGGCATCGTGGACGTCCGCCGCATCTTCGGCATGGGCGCCATCAAGGACACCGAGCGCATCGATCTGATCATCAACCTCGAGCCGTGGGTGGAGGGCAAGATGTACGACCGCCTCGGCCTGGACAACCAGTACACCGATATCCTCGGTCTGCGCATCCCGTCGCTGACGGTTCCGGTGCGCCCCGGACGCAACCTCGCCGTCATCATTGAAGTCGCCGCCATGAACCACAGACACAAGTCGATGGGCTTCAACGCGGCGAAGGAGCTCAACGAGCGCATGATGAAGTCGATGGGTATGAATCAGTAAAAAAGCAGCATCAGCCGTCTGACAAGCCGTTTGTCAGACGGTTTTTCCACAGACAGAACATTGAGAAGGAGAATCGCATGAAAATCGTCGCGGATCTGCACACGCACACCAGTGCCAGCACGCACGCCTACAGCTCGCTGCGCGAGATGGTGCAGGGCGCCAAACGGCAGGGGCATATCGCCATCGCCATCACGGACCACGGCCCAGCCATGGCCGACGGCGCGCACAAATGGCATTTTGGCGCCAGACGCCCGTTCCCGAACCGCATTGACGGCGTTTACGTGCTGTGGGGCATCGAATACAACATCCTGCCGCCCAACGGCGGCATCGACCCCATCCGCCTGGACGACGCGGAGGCGCTGGATTATACCATCGCCTCGTTCCATGAGCCGTGCTATTCTCCGGCCGACGCGCGCGCGCACGACATCGCGCTGGACACCATTCTGAAAAACCCGCTGGTGATGTGCTTCGGCCACCTGGGCAACCGCAAATTCCCATTCGACAAGGAAAAGCTGATCTCGCAGTGTAACCAGTACGGGAAGATCGTGGAGATCAACGACAACTCCACGCGCGTGCGCAAGGGAAGCTGGGAAAACTGCCTGGAAATCGCGAAGCTGTGCGCACACTACCGCGTGCCGGTCGTGGTGACGTCGGACGCACATGCGGAGTTCGCCGTCGGGCGCGTGGACGCCGCGCTGGAGCTGGTGCAGGAGGCCGGCGTGCCGGAGGAGCTGGTGCTCAACGCGGACGAGAACCGGCTGCGCAATTTCCTGCTGGCGCGCAGGGGCATCGACATTTTTGCATGAAGAAAGCGGCAGCTGGGAGGCTGCCGCTTCCGTCTGTCGAAACAGCAATTCGTCGTGCAGAAAATAAAAATTTTCTTGCGTGCGTGAACGGCTCTCGTCAGCGTTTTGCCGCCCGCAGGCGGCAATGAAAATTGTTTTTTCCGGCGACAGGCGCGTCGGAAAAAACACCGCTCAGCCCGCAAACGTGCGCGCGCAGCGCGTGCGCTGCTGCGGGCTGTAATTTCTCGCCAAAATGCCTGCATTTTGGCGAAGCGTGTCGAGGCTTCTCGACACGCAAAAGCGGCAGCCGGGAGGCTGCCGCTTTTGCTATCTGTTGTCTGTCAGGCGTGCTGCCCGGTCATCGCCGAGAGAATCTGCGCGCGCACGCGCTCGGGCAGCTCGCGCACCTGCTGGCGGGACAGATCCGCCGTGGGAATTGGCGCGTGAATGGTCACGCGGACGTGGCCGGGATGAATGCGGCCGCGCTCCTCCAGCAGGTGATAGGTTCCTTCGATAGTGACCGGCACGATGGGCACCTTGGCGCTCGTCGCGATGCGGAACGCGCCGCCCTTGAATTCCTTGACCGGGCCGCCCTTGCTGCGCGTGCCCTCCGGAAAGATGGTCATGGAGACACCCGCCTTGACCAGCTTGGTGGCGTCCATCAGCGCGCGCACCGCCTGCTTTTCGTCGCTGCGGTCGAGAAAGACGCACTGGAGCAGGTTCATCCAGCCGTGGATGCCCGGCACCCTGGCGAGCGACTGCTTGGCCATCAGCGCGCGCGGCCTGCCGGCTTGCGTGAGCACGATGGGGATGTCGAAATCGCTCTGATGATTTGCGACGAATACGGCGGTTTCTGCCGGGATGTTTTCCGTCCCGGTGACCTCCACCGTTGCGCCCGCCAGCCGCAGCAGGCGCCGCGCCCAGTTGTGCACGACCCGTTCGATGACCGGCTGCACCTGCGCGCGCTGTCCCCGCCTGACCTTGTGCGTGCAGTACAGCCAGATGGGCGCCGCCACCGCGAGGTACAAAAAGAAATACAGAAACCAGATGATTGTGCGAAGCATGTGATGTCTCCTCTCTTTACGTCTCCGCCGCCTGCCGGATGGCGTCATACGCCCGGCACAGCGCGTCCAGCTTCACCGCGCAGTTGGCGGGGGAGGTGGACGGCAGCACGCGCACGGGCACGCCGCACTGCGGCAGACAGTATTTTTTATACAGCGCGCCCGCCTTCTGCCCGGTGGCAAAGATGGCCCGGATGGGCGCGGCGCGCAAAATCACAGACAGATCGTTGGGGATGGGGTTGCGGATGGAGGCGTCGGACGCGCCCTCGATGTCGCAGCGTGCCAGCACGTCCCACAGCGCGATGTGCCGCCGGGTGAGAAACTCCTGCTGCGCCGCGATGTCGCCCACCAGCGGCGGCTCGCCGTACACCATGGGCAGCACGCGCCAGAAGCGGTTTTGCGGGTGGGCGTAGTAAAACCCGGCCGCGCGCGATTTGGGGGAGGGCATGGTGCCCAGCACCAGCACGCGCGACTGTTCGTCGTACCACGGGCCGAACTCGTGCGTCACCAGCATGGTCACACCTCCTCGAACGATACCTTGTGCCGGAGCACCGATTCCATCGCCGCCAGGTCGCGCTCGGTGACCAGCGTCGCCAGCAGGTCGCCCGCCTTGAGGCGCAGCTGACCGCGCGGGAGCAGCTCCTCGCCGCCGCGCGTGACGGAGACGACGAGACAGGCGGACGGCAGGCCGAGCGCCGCCAGCGTGCAGCCGTCCGCTTCGCTGCCCTCCTCGACGACCGAGGTGATGATGGACTTGGCGCGCGGCTTGCCGCGCGCGATTTTGATTTTCCGGCCGGAGAGCAGGCGCTCGGTCAGGCTCTCATAGACCGGACGGCTGCGCAGCAGCTCCGCGACGACGTACGCGACGAGCGAAGCGGTGGACAGGGACAGCAGATGGGAAAAGCTGCCGGTCATTTCGGAAATCAGCACGATGCCGGTGACCGGCGCGCGCACGATGGCGGAAAACAGCGCCGACATCGCGATGATGATGAGGTTGGAGGCAAAGCTCTGGTCGAAGCCGAGCCAGCCGGTCGCGGCCGCGCCGTAGGCGCCGCCGATGTAGGCGCCGAGCACGAGCAGCGGGAAGAAGATGCCGCCCGGCGCGCCCGAGCCGAAGCTGACCATGGAAAAGACAAACTTGACCAGCAGCAGCACGAGAATGGCGGACAGGCCCGGATGCCCGGTGTACAGCGCGGCGATCATGTTGTGCCCGCCGCCGAGCACCTCCGGCATGACGAAGCCGAGCGCGCCCGCGCAAAGGAACGGGATCAGGATGCGCACAAACTGCGGCACGCCGGACAGCTTTTTATATGCCGTCTGCGACGCGAGCAGGACGAGGTTGTAGACGACGCCGAGCACACCGCACAGCGCGCCCAGCAGCAGGACGTGCACATAGCCGCCCAGCGGGATCATGTCGTACACGTTGAACGAAAACACCGGCTCCATGCCGAACATGCTGTTTGCGATGTAGTCCGCGATGAGCGACGCCGCCATGCACGGCAGCAGCACCAGCGCGGAGAAATTTTTGTGCAGCTCCTCCAGCGCGAACATCACGCCGGCGAGCGGCGCGTTGAACGCCGCGGACAGTCCCGCGGACGCGCCGCAGGTGATGAGAAAGTGCTCCTCCAGGCGAAAGCGCCCCAAAAAGCGGGAGATGCCCTTGCCCATCATGCCGCCGAGCTGGATGGACGGCCCCTCGCGGCCGAGCGAAAGCCCGCCGACGATGCACAGAAAGCCGCCGGCGATTTTGGCCAGCAGCACGCGCCACCAGCTCGGGCGGATGTATCCGGCGATTTCCGCCTCCACCTGCGGGATGCCGGAGCCGGAGATCATCGGCTCCCACCGCAGCAGCAGCGTGACCAGAAGCGCCAGCACCGCCAGCGCCGCGAACCAGCCCGCCATGCGCAGCGGACTGCCCGCGCACAACGCCAGCGCCGCGGCGCGGATCGCGTCCGCCTGGCTGAGCGCGAAGCGGTAAAACGCGGACACCAGACCGGCCAGCACGCCGACCAGCAGTCCCTCCAGGACGAGCAGCGAGCGCAGCGAGCTGTAGCGGCTGACGAGCTGCTCTGCCTTCATTTCTCCCATCTTCTTCATTTGACAACCTTCTCCCGGGGTGATCGGATTTGTGCCCGTGCCCGCAGAAATTCCTTCCGGAAAAGGGCGCAAACGGACACAGCGTTATCTCTATTTTAATACGTTGTTCACAAAATGTATACAGAATAGTTTCACGAACTTTCTGTACATTTGGAAGCGAGTGCGGTATAATACATAGAAATCAGGAGGTGCATTTCATGAATCCCAGTTATGATCCTCACACGTTTCAGGTGAGGAGCGAATCGATTTCATCCTATACAGCCAAAACGTTCGGGTGGATGTTTTTGGGTTTGATGACGACCTTTGCCGCTTCGCTGGCCATCTATTTCACCGGCGCGATTTCCTATCTGTACAGCGGCGTGCTGCCGTATGTTCTGCTGATTGCGGAGCTCGGCGTCGTCATCTATCTGTCCGCCCGGCTGCATAAAATGAGCATCGGTCTGGCGCGCGGCCTGTTCTTCGTCTATGCCCTGCTCAACGCGGTGACGTTCAGCGCGATTTTTGCGATTTACTCCGTCTCGTCGCTCGTGTTCGTGTTCGGCATGACGGCGCTGTATTTCGGCGTGATGGCGCTGTACGGCGCGGTGACGAAAACCGACCTGTCGCGCATCCGCCCGGTGCTGTTGTTCGGACTGATTGCGCTGCTCGTGCTCGCGCTGCTGTCCCTCTTCCTCCCCGGTCTGGAGACCGGCATGTGCCTGATCGGCGTCGTGATCTTTGTGGCGTTCACCGCGTATGACACGCAGATGATCCGCCGCAACTACATGGCGTTTCAGGGCAGCCCGGAGATGCTGCAAAAGGCGTCCATCATCTCGGCCCTCGAGCTGTATCTCGACTTCATCAACCTGTTCCTGTATCTGCTCCGCCTGTTCGGCCGGCGCGATTGACAGCAAAACAGAACGCTCGGCAAGACGGCGCGCGCCGTCTTGCCTTTTTTGTGCCGGCTGTGGTACACTGAGAGCAGGAAAGGATGTGACCGGATTATGATTACACACATTGTGATGTGGAAATTCCGCGAGGGCGAGCAGGAGAACATGCACCGCTTTCTCGACGGGCTGCGCGCGCTGGACGGCGTAATCCCGCAGATTCGCAGCATGCAGGTGCGCGTCAGCTGCAACGAGGCCAATGCGTATGACGCCGTTCTCATCTCCAAATTCGATTCGCTGGACGATCTGGAGCGCTATAAAAACGACCCGCGGCACGTTGCGGTCTCGCAGCTGTGCAAGTCCATCCGCGAGACGAGAGCCGCGATCGATTTTGAAGAATGACGCCGGGATGCCGCTGATTTGTCCAGCGGCATCTTTCTTTTCTGCGGCAAATCATGTACAATGAAAGCAAGACCAACAAGGAGGTTTTTCGACTATGTCCATACAGGAGCTCTGTACCGTCCGGGAGCGGCGGGCGCTCACGCCGACGACGTTTGCGCTGACGCTGGAAGCCCCGCGCATCTGCGCGGCGGCGCAGCCCGGGCAGTTCGTACATATTACATGCGGAGAGGGCAATCTGCTGCGCCGCCCGATCTCCATCTGCCAGGCGCAGGACGGCCTGCTGCGCATCGTCTTTGTCGTCAAGGGAGAGGGCACGAAATGGCTGTCCGCCCGCCGGGAGGGTGATGTGCTCGACGTGCTCGGCCCGCAGGGACACGGCTTTGACATGGATCAGCTCGGCGCGCGCCCGGTGTTCATCGGCGGCGGCATCGGTGTGCCGCCCATGCTGCTGACCATGCGCAGGGCGCTGGAAAACGGCGCGCAGCCGTCCGCCATCCTCGGCTTCCGCAACAAGGAGGCGGTCATCCTCGAAGAGGCGTTCCGGGCGCTCGGCACGACGGTCGTGGCGACGGACGACGGTTCTTACGGCGTGCACGGCTTTGTGTCCGACGTGCTGCGGGAGAACATCGGCGCGTACACGTCGGTCTGCTGCTGCGGCCCCAAGCCGATGCTGCGCGCGCTCGCGGCCATCGCGGAGGAGGCCGGCATTCCGTGCCAGGTCTCGATGGAGGAGCGCATGGGCTGCGGCATCGGCGCCTGCCTCGTCTGCGCGTGCGCGCTCAAGGCGGAAGCGGGAGAGACCCGCTATGGGCACGTCTGCAAGGACGGCCCGGTGTTTGATTCCAGGGAGGTGGCGTGGTAATGGCGGATCTTCGCGTCAATTTTTGCGGGGTAGAGCTGAAAAACCCCGTGACAACGGCGTCCGGAACGTTTGGCTTCGGGCATGAATACGGCGAATTTTACGATCTGGGCGAGCTGGGCGGCATCGGCGTCAAGGGTCTGACGCCGGAGGAGCGCCTCGGCAACCCCGCGCCGCGCATTGCGGAAACGCCGATGGGCATTCTCAACTGCGTCGGCCTGCAAAATCCGGGCGTGGAGCGCTTTATCGCCGAGCAGATCCCGTTTTTGCGCCAGTATGACACGCGCATCATCGCCAACGTCTCCGGCACCACTGTTGAGGAGTACGCGGGCATTGTCGAGCGGATCTCCGACGCGGACGTCGATCTGATCGAGATGAACATCTCCTGCCCGAACGTCAAGTGCGGCGGCCTGACCTTCGGCACCCAGCCGCAGATGGTCGAGGAGGTCGTCTCCGCGGCCAGGAAGGTCGCGAAAAAGCCGCTGATCGTCAAGCTGTCGCCCAACGTCACCGATATCGCGGAAATCGCCCGCGCGGCGGTGTCTGCGGGCGCGGACGCGCTGTCGCTCATCAACACGCTGCTCGGCATGCGCATCGACGTCGAGAGCCGACGCCCGATTCTGTCCAACATCATGGGCGGCCTGTCCGGCCCGGCGGTGTTCCCGGTCGCGGTGCGCATGGTCTATCAGGTTCATCAGGCGGTCGACGTGCCCATCATCGGCATGGGCGGCATCCGCTCCGGCCGCGACATCGTGGAGATGATGCTCGCGGGCGCGTCCGCCGTCGCCATCGGCACGGCCTGCTTTGCCGACCCCATGGCGCCGGTCAAGGCGCTGCGCGAGTTAGAGCAGTTCCTCGACGCGCACGGCATCGCGTCGGTCACCGAGCTGACAGGGGCGGTGCAGCTATGAGCACGACGATGTATCTGGTCCGCCACGCCGAGGCGGAGGGCAACATCAGCCGCCGCTGCCACGGGCAGTATGACAGCCTGCTGACCCGCCGGGGTCTGGCGCAGGCGGAGGTGGTCGGCGAACGCTTCCGCGGCGAGACAATCGACGCGGTGTATTCCAGCGACCTGTGGCGCGCCCGCCACACCGCGCTGGCTATCGCGCAGCCGCACGGGCTGCCGGTCATCGAGCGCAAGGCGCTGCGCGAGATCGATATGGGCGAATGGGAGGACAAGGCGTGGGCGGAGCTGCCGGTCTTCCAGCCGGAGCTGTACGACATCTGGTGCAACCGCCCGTGGCTGTGCCGCGCGCCGGGCGGCGAGACCATCATGGAAGCCGGTCTGCGCGCGCTGGAGGAGATGCGCCGCATCGCGCGCGAGCAGGACGGCAAAACGGTTGTCGTCGTCAGCCACGGCTCCGCCATCCGCGGCATCCTGACGCGGGCGCTCGGCCTGCGCGACGATCAGATGATGCAGGTCGGCTGGGGCGACAACACCTGCGTGGCCAAGATGATCTTCCACGCGGACGGCGCGATCGACGTGCCGTACCAGAACGACAATTCCCACCTGCCCAAGGAGCTGTCTACCTTCCACGCGCTGCAATGGAGCGACAGCGTGGACGTGCCGGTGTCGCCGCAGATGTGGTTCCGCCCGGTCAACTGGGAGGACGCGGCGGACAAGGCGGCCGCGCTCGAAATGTTCCACCAGATCTACTGGCCGACCTACGGCAAGGACACCTACACGGACGAGCAGATCGAAGCGCGCCTGCGCGGCTTCCAGTCGGTCACACCGGACGCGGTCGCGTTCGGCATGGTCGGCCGCGAGATCGGCGGCATCATCGCGATCAACACGCTGGAAAACCGCGACACGGAGATCGGCGAGATGGGCGGCACGTGTGTTTTGAAAAAATACCGCGGCTTTGGCTTT
Source organism: Candidatus Butyricicoccus stercorigallinarum (assembly GCA_019112985.1). Lineage (GTDB taxonomy): Bacteria > Bacillota > Clostridia > Oscillospirales > Butyricicoccaceae > Butyricicoccus_A > Butyricicoccus_A stercorigallinarum. The sequence goes on from DXIG01000069.1 coordinate 9,482, forward strand.
ACGCCCCAGCTGGTCGGGCACGCGGTCAGCGTCTACCGCCGCATGGGCAAGAAGGTGCTGCAATCGGTGCCCGCCAAGCACAACCCCGGTGCCATAGAGTTTTATCAGCGCAATGAATTCGAGCCATTCGGGGACTACGCCGACGAACACGGCGAATTTCTCGTGATGCGCCGCAACATAGAGGTAAAATAAAAACAGCGCAAAGAAATACCGCAGATCGCCAAAGGACGCGATCTGCGGTGATTTTTTTGTCTCAGGAGGACGTGACGTCCTGCGCCTGCCCGGCGGCGACAGAGCGCGCGAGCAGCTGCGCCTCCAGCCAGCGGCTGATGTCGCCGTAGACCTCCTCCTTGTTCAGCTCGTTGAGCACCTCGTGGCGCCCGTCCTTGTAAAAGATGACGTTGATGCTGCGCGAGCCCGCCGCGCGGTAGGCGGCAGCGATGCGCTTGACGCCCGCGCCGTAGCTGCCGACGGGATCGGCGTCGCCCGCGAGGAACAGCAGCGGCAGCTGCCGGGGCGTCTCGCGGACGCAGTTCAGGCGGCTGCAATTCTGCATCAGATAGAACAGGTCGCGGAAGCCGGAGGCGGTGAAGATGTAATTGCATTTGGCGTCCGACTGATAGAGCGCGACAACCGCGCGGTCGCGCGTCAGCCAGTCGAACGGGGACTGGCAGTCCGCAATGCGCGCGGTGTAGTGCCGGAACACCAGATTGCTCAGCATGCCGCTGCGGTACATCGGCCCGTGCGAGCGGATGACCGAATTGGCGAGGTGGATGCCGAGGCCGGCGGCGGCGTTGGGCGCGGGGCAGCCGCTCAGAATGCAGCCGTCCACGTCGCCTTCCTTGCAGCGCGCGAGGTACAGGCGGACGATCATGGAGCCCATCGAGTGCCCCAGCAGGAAGTAGGGCAGCTCCGGCCAGAGGCATTTCATTTTTTTCCGCAGCGTGTCGATGTCGTCCACGAGCACCTGCCAGCCGTTGTGCTGTCCGAAAAAGCCGAGCGCGCCGGACGGCGGAACGGAGGCGCCGTGGCCGAGGTGGTCGTTGCCGCAGACGATAAAGCCGAGCGAGCACAGATACTTCGCAAACGCGGTATAGCGCGTAAAGTATTCGCACATGCCGTGGGAAATCTGCACGATCCCGCGCGGCGCCACGTCCACCGGGCGGAGGATGTAGTAGGCGATCTTCGCGCCGGCGCATGCGCTCGGGTAGGTGTTCTGGGTGCAGCGGATGTTCATGCAGGCTTCCCTCCTTTCCTCGCGTGATTCCAAGAATATTGTATTCCTATGATATCATAATCTCGACGAAATGAACGGGGGAAAGACAAAAGTTTACAAATGGTTAAAAATATACAGAAAAGGCGCAAAGCGCAGCGCGGGCGTGCGCGGGAAACCGGGGCGGAAAAATGGGAAACAATTCCAAAAACGGAAGTTTCTGGCGCGTTCTCAGCGGGACTGCGGGCTGTCCGCGCCCTCCGGCCGGGTGTTGACCGCGTTCCAGTCCACCGGCTCGATGCCGTGGTCGTACAGGAACTGGTTGGCCTGCGAAAAATGGCCGCAGCCGAAAAAGCCGCGGTGGGCGGACAGCGGCGAGGGGTGGGCGCATTCGAGAATCAGGTGTTGCGGCTTGGTGATCAGATCCTTCTTTTTGCGCGCGCCCGCGCCCCAGAGCAGGAAGACCATCGGCGTCCCGCGCTCGCCGAGCAGCGAGATGATGCGGTCGGTCAGAATCTCCCAGCCCTTGCCCTTGTGCGAATTGGGCTGCCCCTCGCGCACGGTGAGCACCGTGTTGAGCAGCAGCACGCCCTCGCGCGCCCAGGGGACGAGACAGCCGGAGCGCGGCGGGAAGATGCCGACGTCGTCGTGCAGCTCCTTGAAGATGTTTTGCAGGGACGGCGGCATGGGCACGCCGGGGCGGACGGAGAAGCACATGCCGTGCGCCTGCCCCGCGCCGTGGTAGGGGTCCTGCCCGAGAATGACGATTTTGACCTGCGAATAGGAGGTATAGCGGAGCGCGTTGAACAGATCGGCCATCGGCGGATAGACGCGCGCCGAGCGGTATTCCTGCCTGAGAAACGCGCGCAGCTGCAAATAATAGTCCTTTTCAAACTCCTGCGCGAGCAGCTCGTCCCATTCGTTTCCAATATTGACCATGGAGGTGTATTCCTTTCGTATCTGGATGGTTTCAATGGCTTTAGTATAGCATGATCGCGGCGCGAAGGAAACTGTAACCGAATTGTAGTTGCATGCGCGGGCGGGTTTGTGTATACTATGTGTACTAAGCGTGATAGTACACTCATAAAATCATTCGCGAGGAGGGAGAGGCGATGTTTACATCCGAGCGGCAGAAAACGCTCGCCAGAGCGGTGTTCGCCGTCTATCTGTTCCTGCTGTGCTGGCTGGTGCTGTTCAAGCTCAGCGTGCATCCGGGCGAGCTGGTGGGCGTCCGGAGCGTCAATCTCGTCCCGTTCGCGCAGTCGCTGCGCGTCAACGGAGAGCCGGCCGTTTGGGAAATCGGATACAATGCGCTGGTTTTTGTCCCGCTGGGCGTCTATTTGCAGCTGTTTTGGCCGCAAAAGCCGATGGTCTGGAAATGGGGCGCGGGCGCGCTGCTCAGCGTGCTGTTTGAGGTGCTGCAATATGCCTTTGCCATCGGCATGAGCGACATCACGGACGTTCTCGCCAACGCGCTGGGCTGTCTGCTGGGCCTCGCCGGATGCCGGTTGTTCGGGCGCCTGCTGGGAGACCGGCTGGTTCCGGCGGTCAACGGCATCGGCATCGCGGTGGAGGCCGCGGCGTTCCTGCTGACCGCGGCGCTGCTGCTCGCCAACTGAGGCGGCGCGGCCGTTCCCGGACGGGCCCGGCGGGTATTATCGAAATTTTGGAACAAAGGAGGAGAACCGATGATACATCTGGATCTGCACGATCCACGGCCGATGTACGAACAGGTTGTCGATCAGATGGAAATGCTCGCGGCGCGCGGGGTGCTGGAGGCGGACGCCAAGCTGCCGAGCGTGCGCCAGATGGCGATGGCGCTTTCGCTCAACCCCAACACGGTGCAGAAGGCGTACAGCGAGCTGCTCAACCGCGGCGTGATCTATTCCGTGCGTGGTAAGGGGAACTTTGTGTCGAGCGACTGCCTGCGCATCCGGCAGGAGAAGCTGGAGGAGATCCGCGCGGCCATTGGCCGGCTGCTGGCGCAGGCGCGCGAGCTGGGAGCAACCACGCAGCAGTGCAATGAGATGCTGCGGTCGTTTATGGAGGTGGAACAATCATGATTCGGGCACAGTCTGTGCACAAGAGCTTTGGCGGTACGCCTGCGCTCGATTCCGTGACGGCGGAAATCCGCACCGGCTCGATCTACGGGCTGATCGGCTCCAACGGCGCGGGCAAGTCGACGTTCCTGCGCATTCTGGCGGGCATCCTGCGGCCGGACAGCGGAACCGTGACGATAGAGGAACAGCCGGTGTTTGAAAACCCGGAGATCAAGCAGCGCTGCTTTATGATCGCGGACGAGCCGTATTTCTTTTCCGGCTGCACGCCGCACGATCTGAAGGCGTATTACCGGACGATCTACCCGCATTTCGACGTGGCGCGCTTTCACAGCCTGATGCACAGCTTCGGGCTGGATGAGCACCGCAAAATCCGCACCTTTTCCAAGGGCATGAAAAAGCAGGTGTCGGTCATCTGCGCGGCGTCCTCGGGCGCGGACTATCTGTTCTGCGACGAGACGTTCGACGGGCTCGACCCGGTCGCGCGGCAGGCGGTCAAATCGCTGTTCGCGGGCGACGTCGCCGAGTTCTGCGCGACGCCGGTCATCGCCTCGCACAACCTGCGCGAGCTGGAGGATTTTTGCGACTGCATCGGCCTGCTGCACCGCGGCGGCATCCTGTTCTCGCGCGATCTGGACGACATGAAGCTGAACATCCAGAAGATTCAGCTGATTCCCGGCGATATCCCGGAGGAGACGATTCTGCGCGAGCTGGAGGTCATGGACAAGCAGCGCAGCGGGCGGATGGTGACGGTGACGGTGCGCGGCGGGCGCGCGGAGACCGAGGCGCAGCTGCGCGCGGCCAGCCCGCTGTATTTTGAACTCCTTCCGCTGTCGCTGGAGGAAATCTTTATTGCAGAGACGGAGGTACAAGGCTATGACGCGCGAAAGCTCATCCTTTAAGTTTCATACGCTGCTGCTCAACTGCTGCCGCAGGCAGCTGCCGCTGTTCACGCTGTCGCTGGTTGCTCTGCTCACCGCGCTCCCGGTCAGCACGATTCTGCGCATACAGGAACTGCTGCGCTACTGGAACAACAGCGACCCGGAGACGCGGGCGAGCACGGTGCGCAGCATCCGCGAGATGGTCGTGGCGCAGCAGTTCGCCAGCCTGACGCTGATCGCGCTGGCCGTCATCGCGGGCATCTCGCTGTTCCATTACCTGCACTCGCGCAGCCAGTCGGATTTCTTCGGCGCGCTGCCCGTCAAGCGCGGGCAGATGTTCGCCATCCGCGCGGTGATCGGCGTGCTGGCCGTCGTGCCGGCCTATCTGATCGGCGTGGCGCTCGCGTGCGGCGTGTGCGTATCCTACGGCTTCTCGGAAGCCCTCGACAGCACGATGCTGCTCTATTCCGTGCTGGCGCATGTGGCGGGCTTTTTGCTCGTCTACGCCGTCAGCATTCTGTCGGCGGTCGTGTGCGGCAACACGCTGGTGTCGCTGCTGCTGTGCGGCTGGCTCCAGTTCGGCCTGTTCGCGGGCATCTATGCCGTGCGCAGGCTGATCGAGATCCTGTATCCGGCGTACATCGGCGGGCAGCCCCCCTGGGAGCAGTGGCTCGCGCCGCCGGTGGTGATGATCAACCTGGCGGGCTCGGCTGCGGAGGCAAACGCGGTATCCGGCTGCGTGCTCCCGGCGCTGGCCAGCCTGCTCGCGGCGGCGGCGCTGTTCGCGCTCGGCTGCGCGCTGTGCCGCGTCCGCAGGAGTGAATTTGCGGGGACGTCCCTCGCGTTCCCGCTCGCCGAGCTGCCGCTCAAGCTGTACATCATCGCCGTCACCGGCATCGCGTGCGGACTGGTCTTCTACACGATCACGGAGGAGTGGAGCACGATGTTCCTCGGCATCGCCATCGGCGTGGTGCTGACGGCCTGCCTGGTGGAAATCGTATACGATCAGGATTTCCACAGCCTGTTCCGCCGCTGGAAGAGCTCGCTGGTGTTCGGCGCCGTCCTGGCGGCCGTGCTCGCCTGCATGAGCATGGACATCACGCACTGGAACAGCCGGCTGCCTGACCGCGCGGACATCGTCGGGGCGAACCTGACGGCGGACAGCCTGAGTTGGAATTGCAGCACGGCAGACGAGAACTATTCCACGGTGGTCGGCACGGTCGTGACGGTTTTCGGCGTTCCGGTCGTGCGCGAGGAGGAGACGGAGAAAAACGAGGTGCTTCAGCCGCTGTCGGACGAAGAGAACCTCGATATCATCTATGAGAGCGCCACCATGGGCGCCGCGGCGATGCGCGGCGACCGCAGCAAAATCATGGAGCAGGGCGAAAACGGCGTGAGCGGCTATCAGGTGACGTTCTATCTGAAAAACGGCAAGACGTTCCGGCGGCAGTACTATCTGCCGTGGGAGACCGAGAGCATGGCGGTCAACGGCGCGCGGGTGCGCTTCTCGGCGGAATATCTCGACACGCGAACCACCATCGCGCAGGCGGAAAAGCGGAAGAATCAGATCACCTTCCTCACCGCCGTCAGCTATGCGGACGCGGACGACGCGGACTTTGGCAGACAGATCACCAACCGGAACACCATCCAGAGCATTCTGGAGACGCTGAAGGAGGAATCTCTGTCGGTCACGAAGGAGTACGCCGCGACGCATGTGCCCGTCGCGATGCTGCGCGTCGCCACGCAGGAGTTTATCGACAACAATGACGTGGACGGCACCGTGTACAACACCCGCGAGTGGCGCTATTACGGCAACACGGCCGGCCTGTTCGACATCCCGGTGTATGCGTGCGAGACGCGGACGCTCGCCCAGCTCCAGCTGTACGCCAAGGGCTTCGCACCCGCGTTTTCGGACGGAACCGTCGCGCGCGTCGTCCAGCGGACGTACAACGAAGGCGGCACGGTGGAGGAGACCGTCTACAGCGACCCGCAGGAGATCGCCGCGCTGTGCGCGGAGCTGGTGCCGTCGTTCTTCGACTGCGTGATCGACCCGGTGTGCGCGCTGAACTACGACGAGTATGTCGTCACAATGGAGGACGGCAGAAGCGTGACGTGCACGACCTGGCAGGCGGCGAGCGAGTTTGCCGAAGCGGCCGCGTAACCGGCGAAACAGGGACAATAACACAATGTAGTCACATTCGGGACAGCATCTGCGCGTGCGCGCAGGTGCTGTCCGCCGTTTGCGGGGATTTGGGGCGGAATGTGGTTTATTTTCGGACAAAACCGGAGAAACTGGCACAATTGTTTGGCACAACACTTTACAAATAGTTATAAAACCAGTATACTATAAACATTAGACACAGCTTTTGCACGGCGGCGGCCTGCGCGCACGCTTTCGAGAGATGGAGCAAGACCAATGGCAAGTGATTTTTCCCGCACACTGGCGCTGCTGCGCCGCGAAAAAAGAATAAGCCAGCGGACAGCGGCCGCAGACCTTCAGGTCTCGCAGGCTCTGCTCAGCCACTACGAGAATGGTTTGCGTGAGCCAGGTCTCAGCTTTGTCGTGCGCGCGGCGGACTATTACGGCGTCTCCTGCGACTATCTGCTGGGGCGCAGCATGTCGCGCGACGGCGGCGCGCCGCTGGCGGCTGCGGCGGACGGCGAGGAATCGCCGGCGGCCGGCGCGGTGCTGGGGCAGAAGCTGGTCGCGGACGCCGCCTATGTGCTGCTGGACGCCGCAGACCGCTCCGGCTCGCGGCAGCTGGTGGAGGAGATGACAAACTATCTCTCGACGGTGGAATACAAGCTGTTCCGCTATCTGTATGCGGCGGACAGCGCCAACCCGTCCGAGGCGTTCCGCACGTCGGAGGACCGCTTTGACGCGCTGTGCGACGCGCGCATGAAGCTGACCGAGCTGCGCATCCGCTGCGCGGCGGACGGCGGCGGCGCGCTGGGGCTCAAGCCGGAGGCGGCGCAGCTGCCCGATCTCTCGCTGGCGGCGCTGCCGAATGCGTATCCGGGGCGCGCCGAGTCGCTGCTGCACGTGCTTCAGCGCGTGTCTGATTCCATCGAGGAATTCGACCAGACGACGCGGAAGAAGAAATAGGTCGAAAGCAAAAAGTTTTTTCAAAAAAAGTTGAAAAAACCGTTGACAAACAGGCGTGTCCATGATAATATATAACACGTCGCTGAGAGAAAGCGGCGGACGGCAAAGACGCAGCGTGCTGGTGTAGCTCAGTTGGTAGAGCAGCTGATTTGTAATCAGCAGGTCGGGGGTTCGAGTCCGTCCACCAGCTCCATCTTGCGCTCAATTGAATATGGGAGGTTTCCCGAGTGGCCAAAGGGGGCAGACTGTAAATCTGTTGTCAACGACTTCGGTGGTTCGAATCCACCACCTCCCACCAAAGGTTCAAAGTCCGAATCGTAACGATTCGGGCTTTTTTCTTTTTTCTCTGAACAGTTCTCCCAAAAGCGCCCGAAGGGCGCGCCAACACCGTCCGGTTTGGAGGTCTGCGGACAAATCGCAGGAT
>DXIG01000070.1 GCA_019112985.1 Candidatus Butyricicoccus stercorigallinarum
GCGTTTTCGCTGCGCGCCGTTCGGCGTAACAGCTTATTTAGTATATCATCTCACCGGCGCTTTGTCAAGAACTTTTTTCTCATTCCTGTCAAACCCGATTCGATTTTGCGCACCGCCTTTCCGGCGGTAACTCATTCAGTTTAGCACGTCCAGGCCGTTCTGTCAAGCCCCTTTTTGCCTCCCGGCCGGGTTTCCCGCCAGATTTTCTCGCTTTTTCGTGCCGCCCTCGTTGAGTGCCTGTATAGAATACCACTCCACGCGCCCGTTGTCAACAAAAAGTTTCAGAAATTCTTAAAATATCTGGGAGGATATCCCATCACCCGCTTGAACACGCGGGCATAGTAATTTGCATCCTCCCAGCCGACCTGCGCGCCCGCCTCGCTGACCGAGCAGCCGCGCTGTAACCAGACCAGCGAGCGCACGACGCGGCGGCGGTTGCGGTAATCCACCGGCGACAGCCCCGTGACCTCCTTAAAGCGCTGGCGGAAATAGGCTTCGCTCAGGTGCACCTCCCGCGCCAGCGCGCCGAAATCCAGCGGCTCGTGCAGGTGCTCCTCAATATATTGTACCGCCCACTGCACGCTCGCACGGCTTCCGCGCTGCATGCGCCCGGCATCGCTCTCCTGCTGCAAATACGCGCGGTGCACCGCGACCAGCACCAGCGTGAGCAGCGCGCGCCGCATCGCCTCGCTGTTCTCCCGCGGGTGCTCCTGCTCGCGCAGCAGCTCGTCCAGCCGCTGCCGCACATACTCCGCCTGCGCGGCCGGCAGGCGCACCACGCCGCTGCACCGGCTGTTGTCCGCCACGTCCCACAGCATCCCGCGTTCTTCCTCGTTCAGCTGCTCCGGCCAGCACTGGCAGTTGTAGATCTCCACCGAATCCTGCATCTCAAAGCAGTGGTCCGCGTGCGGCGGCACGGCGCACAGATCGCCCGGCAGCAGCGTCGTCTCGCCCGCCGCGCCCGTGTGCCGGCAGGTGCCGCGCACGGCGAGAAACAGCTCCCAGAACATGTGCCGGTGCATCGGGACGGAATGCGCGCTGCGGTAGACGTTGACCGCCACCGCCGTCTGCTCCGCCGAGAACGGATAGTATCGGTGCACCCTCATTCACCTCCTGCATTTTTGGCGCAGATTGTGCGAATCTGCCTGTGTATTGTGCTAACCCGCGCCGCCTGCCCCGTGCTATCATAGACCCATCGATACCGAAGACCGAAGGAGGAAGCACTATGAATTGCAGAGAACGCGAACTGAAAACCCTTTCGTTTTCCAACGAGGGGCTCGACCGCGGCGCGGTCATCGAGAGCATGTACCCCTGGGACAAGACCGTGCAGGCGTGGGACGAGCAGGGCCTCAAGACCGGATTTCTCGACAAGGTACACTTTGCCACGCTGCCGACCGACAACCTCTATGCGAGCAACGCGCCGCACGAGCCGTGGGAATCCTATTATAACACCATGATGACCGAGCCGGTATTCGCGCACGAGCAGGCGCTCGGCCTCGACCCCGTCAAGCGCATCTGCTTCCGCATCCCGTTCCTCTCCTTTGACGAGCAGATTTTGGAGGAGACGGACACGTACACGCTCCGCCGCGACCGCGACGGCTGGACGCGCAAATACCCCAAAGACGGCGGTCTGGTGGAGGACATCCGCCCGGTCGTCGAGGACGAGGACGACTGGGAGGCGCTCAAGGCGCACGTGCAGGCGCAGCTTGACCGCTGGTGCACGCCAGAAAACATGGAGAAGGCCTACGGCAAGTACCGCGAGGGCAGCGCGCGCGGCGATTATTCCGTCCGCCTGCGCTTGCAGGGCTTTTTCTGGTGCCCGCGCGACCTGCTCGGCATCGAGGCGCACATGATGGCGTATTACGATTATCCGGAAATGCTCCACGACATCGCGCGGTTCCAGCTGGACGTCTACAAGCAGCAGCTGGACGGCATCCTGCGCATCGTGCAGCCGAGCACAGTGTTCTTTGAAGAGGATCTCTCGGGCAAAAACGGGCCGATGATCTCGCCCGCCTGCTTTGACGAATTCATCACGCCGTGCTATCAGGAAATCATCCCGTTCCTCAAGGAGCGCGGCGCCGGTCAGGTCTTTCTCGACACCGACGGCGACTTCACGCTGCTCATCCCGCAGTTCATGCGCGCCGGGCTGGACGGTCTGCTGCCCATCGACGTCAACGCGGGCGTGGACATCGTCGCCGTGCGCCGGCAGTATCCGACGCTCAAATTCTGGGGCGGCTTCAACAAGCTCGCCATCATCGACGGCCCGGAGGCGATCGAGGCGGAGCTCCGGCGGCTCGAGCCGGTCATCCGCCAGGGCGGCTGCATCATCTGCACCGACCATCAGGCCGCGCCGCACACGCCGCTCGCCCACTATCAATATTATATCCGCCGATTGAAGGAAGCCATGGCGCAGTGGCGCGGCGAACACGCCACCTGACGCGCACCGGTACAAAAAACGCCCCGCTGCGGGCGTTTTTTGCTGTTTTTACCGCGGATACGCCAGCTGCTCCGGCGTCCAGTCCGCGAGCACCGCGCACATCTTCTCCGCCATGCGCTTGGCGCCCTCCAGATCGTGCGACAGATAGTTGCCGCACTCCGCCTTGGCCGAGCCGGGAATCGTGCCCTCGAAGTCACAGATAAAGCGCATGGTCTCGCGTACCAGCGCAATCGCCGTCTCCGGCGTCATGCTGTCGCGCACCAGAAAATAGAAACCGGTGCGGCAGCCCATCGGGCCGCAGTACACGACGGCGTCGCTGTGCGCCGTGTTGCGCACATAGGTCGCAAACAGGTGCTCGAACGTGTGCAGCGCGGGCGGATCGAGGTATTCGCCGCGGTTCGGTTTGACCATGCGGATGTCGTAGGTGACGACGTCGCCGTCCACGCGCGAGGTGTACATGCCCTCCGTGAGGGTGTCGTGATTGATGCAAAAGCTTGCGATCCGTTTCATTTTATCGCTCCTGTTCTGTTTTTTCTCCATTATACGGTATGCGCATTGACGAATGCAAGCCCGCTTTTTATAATAGGAATACAAGCCAAAGAAAGGAACATCGTCATATGAAATGGGGCATTCTCGGCGCACTGGACGCCGAAATCAAGGAAATCCGCCGGCACATGCACATCGACCGCGAGACGCCGCTGTTCGGCACGGCCTTTTACGAGGGCACAGTGTCCGGCCACGACGTTGTGCTCGTCTGCTGCGGCGTGGGCAAGGTCAACGCCGCCGTCTGTGCGGCGACCGCCTGCGACCGCTTCGGCGCGGACTGCATCGTCAACGTCGGCATCGCCGGTGCGATGGCGCCCGGCCTGCACATTCTCGACGTCGTCGTCAGCAGCGAGGCCGGCTTCCACGATCAGGACATGGTCATGCTGGACTACTACCCGAAGCGCGCCTTCTTCCCGGCGGACGAGCCGCTCGCCGCGCTGTGCCTGCGCGCCTGCGACGCCATTCCCGCGCTGGCGGGGCGCGTCCACCGCGGGCGCATCCTCTCCGGCGACCAGTTCGTCGGCGACGCGCAGACCAAGCAGGCGCTCAACGCGCGCTTCGCGCCCGCCTGCGTCGAGATGGAGGGCGCGGCCATCGCGCACGCCGCCTTTATGTTCGGCAAGCCGTATCTCGTCATCCGCACGATGTCCGACTCCGCCGACGACGCCGCCGACGAGACCTACGACAACTTCATCGACGAGGCCGCGCACACCTCGGCCACCATCGTCCTAAAAATGCTCGAGCTTTCCGGCAGCCCGGCCTGAGCCGTCTGGAGGTGCGTGATTATGCTCGCTGTTCTGTTTTCGCTCGTGCTGCTCGCCGTCATCGCGCTCGGCCTGTGGTATTTTGAGCGCTCGCTCGCGCGCCGGCCGGGGCGCGGCGCAGGCCTGTTTCTGCCGGCCGCCTTTTTCGTCATGTCCGTCGTGTCCATCGTCCGCTCCGCGCCGGCGGTGTTTGCCGCGGCGGACGGCGCCGGAGACGCCGTTCTCAGCCTGCTGCTGTCGTTCGCGCTCATCAATCTGCCGACGCTGCTGACCTATGTCGTCTATTTCCGCACCCGGCGCAAGCTGGGCGAGGCGCGCCCGTGGCCGCTGCGCCCCCGCGAATCCGAGGGGGATGAGCACCGGCCGTAATCCGCCTTTTCCGGCGCGCGCCATACAAAAAAACCGGTCGTTCAGACCGGTTTTTTGTTTACAGCTTTTCTTCTCATTCCTTCTGCCGGAATTTGTTTACAGCGTTTCCTCCCATTCCTTCTGCCGGAAGCCGAACAGAACCGCCTGCTCCGACACGAGAATCGGACGGCGCACGAGCATCCCGTCGGACGCGAGCAGCGCAAACTGCTCGTCCTCGCTCATGTCCGCCAGCTTTTTCGACAGCCCCATCGCGCGGTAGGCCTGTCCGCTCGTGTTGAACAGCCGCCGCAGCGGCAGGCCGCTGCGGGCGTGCCAGGCGCGCAGCTCCTGCTCGGTGGGGTTCTGCTCCCGGATGTCGCGCTCCTGTACCGGGATGTCGCGCGCCTCGAGAAACGCACGCGCCTTTTTGCACGTGCTGCACTTGGGATGACAAAGAAACTGCATCAATATTCTCCTTCCGTCCGGTTCGATGGGGATTCTGACCAGCGGCGCGGGCGGCGGCAGCGCGCCGCCGATGAGCCGCTCCTTCTGCGCCCTGCTCAGCGCCTTGATGCGGCATTCCAGCCGCGCGGCAGACGCGCGGTCCGGCGCGCGCCAGACCGCCTCCAGCCGCACGGGGCGGTGCGCCGCGGTGTATTTTGCGCCGCCCGTCCGCCGTCCGGCGTGCTGGGCAAAGCGGCGCGCCGGGTCGGTCGTGATGCCGGTGTACAGCGACCCGTCCGCGCAGCGCAGCAGATAGGTGTAATACATGCGTCCCTCCGGCCTGCAAAATTTTCTCCAGTATACCACACCACACCTGAAAAATACAGTGCGGACGCGCTGTTTTTTCCGTGTTAAGATCGTATGAAGATAATTTGCCCGCCAGACGCCGCGCGGCGGAAAAAGGCAAATTTGATACACCGATTTTTTCGCCAAAAAGCACAGAATTACCGGAAATTGCACAGAATTTCCACCATCCCGCGCCGTCTTCGGAAAATTATTCGGCAGAACAGGCAAAACAAAAGTGCCTGCGACTGTCTCATTTATGCAGCTTATGAAAGTTCAAAAAACAGGGGGGTTCTTCCAGAAAATGGGGCTTTTTCCGGCCAAAGAGCAGGAAATGCATATTTTAGAGCAGGAAATTTGATTGCAACAAATTTCGCTTGTGTCATAATAGTACTAAAAAGTGCGCATTGCGCATGACCGGAAAGAGAGGAATTGGAAAATGAAAAAATGGATGTCTATGCTTCTTGCCGGCGCGATGCTTACGGGCATGCTGGCAGGCTGCGGAACGTCGCTGAACGAGCCGGACGATTCCGAACCGCAGGCGAGCGATACCTCGTTTGACGGCAGCATCTCCTTCATCATCTCGCACAAGGACGAATACCTGGGCACGCTGGATCAGGCGGCCAAGGCGGTTGCGGAGTCGCAGGGCTTCACGCTGACGTCCACCGACTGCGCGGACGACATGGACCGTCAGATTGACTATGTCCGTGCGGCCGCCGAAAACGATGCGGACGCGGTCATCATCGTCCTCGCGGACGACACGCGCGCGGCCGAGGTCGTAGAAGCTGCCGGTGACACGCCGGTTGTCTTCCTCAACCGTATCCCGCAGGATACGTCGGTTCTCGACGAGACGCACGTCTATGTCGGCTCGAATGAAGACGATTCCGGCACCTATCAGGGCGAAATGCTCGCCAAGGCGCTGGAGGCCGAGGGCAAGGACAGCGTCAATTATCTGATGTTTGAAGGCACTGCCGGTCTGGTTCACACCACCAAGCGCAGCGAGGGCGTGCTCAAGGCGCTCGACGCGGCGAACATCACGGCCACGGCGGCTGCCGAGCCGGTCGACTGCGGCTATGACCGCGCAAAGGCGATGGATCAGATGACCGTCATGCTGGCAAACGGCGTGGATATGTCTCAGGTCGACTGCATCATCGCGAACAACGACGCCATGGCGCTGGGTGCCATCGAGTCGCTCCGCCAGAACGACGTTGATATCTCCGGCATCAAGATCGTCGGCGTCGACGGCACCAACGCGGGTCTCCAGGCGATCTCCGACGGCTCCATGCTGGCGACGGTTTACCAGAGCGCCGTCGGTCAGGCGAGCGCGGGCGTACAGGCCGCGGTCAATCTCGCAACCGGCGCAGACCTGACGGAGGGCATCTCCTACGACACGGACGCGGACAACGAAAACATCATCTGGGTTCCGTTCGAGAAGATCACCGCCGACAACGTTGCAGATTACTTCTGATTGACAAGTTTACAAAACCAAAAACGGCAAGGGGCGCGTACCGCGGTACGCGCCCCTTTTTGTGCTTCAGGCGGGCTCCAGATATCCCATCAGGTCGCGCGCCTGTCCCTCCGTCAGCCGCTGCGTGTGATACAGCGCCTGAATTAGTCCGAGCAGCATACAGCGATGCAGCTCCTGTTCCTGCTGCGGCGTCAGCGTCATGGCTGTCCCTCCCTGAGGGAATCCTATGTGCGCTGCCCGCCAAAAAGACCGGTCAATAGAGCATCTCTGCGGTCACGTCGTCCGTCGTCAGAAAGACTGCGCTCGTGTTTGCCTGCCGGACGGCCGCCGCCGTGCCGTTGACCGTCCAGATGCCGTAATCCAGCCCGGCGCGCAGGCAGGCGGCGCGCTGTGCGGCGGTCAGATTGCTGTACAACGCGCTGAGCACCACGCGGTTCTGGCCGTTTTCCAGCTTCTGCGCCGTCTGAATGCTGGTCTGATTGGCCTTGTCTGCGACGTACATCAGCTCCGCCGTCGGGCACTGGGCGCGGACGAGCTTCAGATTGTCCGCGTAAAAGCTGATCCAGGTCACGCTGTAATACATGCCGTAGTCCGACAGAATATTCACCAGCTTCTCGATCTCCTGTGCCGTCATGCCCTTCGACTTCAGCTCGATGTACGGGTGCAGGCCGTTCTGCGCACACAGTGCGATAAATTCGCGGAACGTCGGGATCGCCGTCCCGGCATACGCCTCCGACTTCCACGAGCCGAAGTCGTACTGCTGCACCGTGCTCAGCGCGCTGCTGGACAGATACACCTTCTGGCTGCTGCCCGTGACCTGCTCCACGTTGCTGGTGCGGTTGATCGTCGCGTCGTGCAGCAGCACCGCCTCGCCGTCCTTCGTGAACTGCACGTCGGTCTCGACATAGGTGTACCCCTTCTGCACGGAAAGCTCATAGGCCGGCAGCGTGTTTTCCGGCGCGGTCGCGCTGTAGCCGCGGTGATTGACCAGCACGACCTTCTGTTCGTCGGTGTACCCACTGGCGTACAGGTCGAGGTAGGCGCACAGGATGACCGCGCCCTGCGCGCGGGTCAGCGCGCTGGCCGGCGCGAATTTCCCGCCCGGCATGCCGTCCACCAGTCCGGAGCGGTAAATCGTATAGACGGCGTCCAGCGCATAGTCTGCACAGCGCGCGTCGTCGGAAAAGCCCGCACAGGCGCGCGTGCGCGGCAGAACATAGCCCGCCGCGTTGGAATACGCGACCAGAATGACGGCGGCCTGCTCGCGCGTGACCGCCCGGTTGGGTGAAAAGGTCGTGCTCGAGGTGCCGCTGACGATGCCGTTGTCCACCGCCCAGGTCACCGCCTGCGCGTACCACGCCCCGGCGGACACGTCGGAAAACCTGGTCGTGACGGTTTCCGGCATCTGCTGTCCGCTCATCTTCGCCAGCACCACGACGAGCATCGCGCGCGTCATCGTTTTGTCCGGCTGAAATTCGGTCTCCGTGGCGCCGGAAAACAGCCCCAGCTCGACCGCCCGCTCGATGCTCTGCTGTGCCCAATGCCCTTCGATATCGGTAAACTGCGCGGCAAGGGCGCGCGCCGGCAAAAGGCCGAGCAGCAGCGCCGCCGCCAGGAGAAATCCCCCGATTCTCTGCTTCAACGTGTTTCCATCCTTTCTTTCCCGCGTTCAGCGGTAAATATCCGCCGGCGTCAGCCGGTCCACCGTGATGCCCTGCGCGCTGGTGTTGAGCTGTTGAATGGCGGTTTTCCGCTCGTCGATCGTCCACACCTCGAGATACACCCCCGCGCGCAGGCACTGCGCGCGCACCGTGCTGTTGAGCGCGGTGTATCTGGCGCAGAGATAGACGGTGTTCTGCCCCGTTTTCAGCTGCTCTGCCCGCGCAATCGTCCCGTCGTCGACCTCGGAGCACACATATCCCAGCTCCGCCTGCGGGTCGGCGCGGCGGATGCGCTCAAGATTGGCATATGCAAAGCTGATCCAGGTGACGTGCTGCTCCATGCCATACGCGGCAACGATGTCAAACATCTGCTCGAGCTGTCTGCCGGATACGACCGGCTTGAGCTCGATATAGGGATGCAGATAGCGCGCGGCGCACAGCTGGATAAAGGCGCGGAACTGCGGCAGCGCGGCATCGTCATAGCCGTCCTTGCCCGCGTCAAACCGGAAGCGCTGCAGCTCGTCGTAGGTCATCTGCGCGACCGCGCCCGTGCCGTCGCTCGTGCGGTCGATGGTCGCGTCGTGCAGCAGCACCGGCACATTGTCGCGGGTGAAGCGCACGTCGGTCTCGACGTAGATGTACTGCTTGCTGTCCGCCAGCGCATACGCCTCCAGCGTGTTTTCCGGCGCCTCCGCCGAATAGCCCATATGGCTGATGACCATGGCCCGCTGGTTGTTCGGACAGGTCTGCGCGCAGGCCTGCTGATAGCGGCTGAGCACGCGCGCACAGTCGGCGCGCGTCATGACGTCCGCCGGACAGATCGCCCCGTCCTCGGTGTCAAACACCCCGGCGCGGTACAGCGTATACAGCGCGTCCAGTCCGCTGTCCGAGCAGGCGTCCAGATCGGAAAAGCGCACCGCACGGCTTCGCCTGCGCGGCAGCGCGACGCCGCTGTAGTTCGCGTGGCGGATGAGCATGACGGCGGCCTGCTCGCGCGTGACCGCCGCGTCGGGGGAAAAGAGCCCCGGCGCCGTGCCGGTGGCGATGCCGTTGACCACCGCCCACTGCACCGCGCGCGCATACGACCGCCCCGCCGGAACGTCGGAAAAGGCGCGCCCGGCCGGCGGGAGCGCCGCGCCGTCCAGCTTCGCCAGCGCTTCGACAAACGTCGCGCGCGTCAGCGCGGCGTCGGGCGCAAACCGGTCGCCCGCCCCGCAGGACAGCCAGCCCTGCCGCACCGCGCGGTCGATCTCCGCCTCCGCGGGATGCCCGTCCGTGTCCGGCAGCGCAAAGGCGGGCGCGCCGCCGAGCAGTGCCGCCAGCACCAGCGCGATCGCCGCTTTTCGTCTCCGCATGCTCCACACCTCCGTCCTGTTATCATAACGCAGTCCGCTTTCTTTGTCAAAAATTTCTCTTTTATTCGCACTCCCGCCGCCGCGTTCAGAGGCGGAATTTTGTCCTCATCCGGTATAAATTTCTGCGAAATATCCATACTATGCATGTTGGAATCAGCCGGATATCCGCCGCAGGCGCCCCGGCGGACGAAAGGGATTTTTTTCCTTTTGCGTCGGGTCTTCCGCCCCGCACGCGCGCTGTCAAAATGCGTCTTTTCCGCCCCGCGCCTGCTTTGAACGAAATACAGATCATGGAGGCATGAATATGAAAGCAACGGGCATTGTCCGCCGTATCGACGACCTCGGGCGGGTCGTCATCCCCAAGGAGATCCGCAGAACCATGCGCATCCGCGAGGGCGATCCGCTGGAAATCTACACCGACCGCAACGGCGAAGTGATTTTCAAAAAATACTCCCCCATGGGCGAGCTGAGCAGCTTTGTCAACCAGCTGTGCGAGTCGGTCAGCAAGACCACCGGCACGAGCTGCGTCATCTGCGACCGCGATTCGGTCATCGCCGTGTCGGGCAGCGCGAAAAAGGACGTCTATGAGCGCAGCATCAGCGCCGAGCTGGAGCGCGCCATGGAGCAGCGGCAGATCTTCCGCCCCACCGACGCGCCCATCTCCCTGACCGACGACGAGCGCTACCGCGTCTCCATCGCCGCCCCGGTCATCACGGGCGGGGATGTCTCCGGCTGTGTGGCGCTGCTGTTCGACGAGCAGCACCCGACCGCCGGCGAGGTGGAAAGCAAGCTGCTGCAAACCGCCGCCACCTTTCTCAGCCAGCAGATGACCATGTGAGCGCCGCCGGCCGCAGGGGTTGTTTCCTCTCCCCGCGCCGCAAGGCTGCTCCCGCGCTGCTCCGGGCGATCCGCTCTCCAGTCGCCCGCTACATGAAAAATTTTTTTGAAAAAAGCCTTGACACACCGCACGAGCTGTGGTATTCTAATTAAGCACTCAACGAGAGAGCACAAAACACCATATCGCGGAGTGGAGCAGTTCGGTAGCTCGTCGGGCTCATAACCCGAAGGTCGTAGGTTCAAATCCTGCCTCCGCAACCAGGAACGATTGACTCATAAGTTTGCTGAAAACTTGTGAGTCAATTCTATTTTTATCGCGCTGTTTTGCGTTTCGGGCGGAAACTCCCCGCCGGAAACGCGCGAAATCCGATCTACAGGAGGAATGACCAATGGCATCCAATGTTTACTTCACAGATTTCCGGGTTCGGGTGGGACAGAGCCGCCTGGACAAGCTGAAGAGCCTGCTGACCGCGGCGGGCATGGATCAAATCGATTTTGACGGCAAATTTGTCGCCATCAAAATCCACTTCGGCGAGCCCGGGAACCTGGGCTATCTCCGCCCCAACTACGCCAAAGCGGTGGCCGACTACATCAAGGCGCGCGGCGGCAAGCCCTTCCTCACCGACTGCAACACCCTCTATCCCGGCCGCCGCAAGAACGCGCTGGAGCATCTGGAAGCCGCCTGGGAAAACGGCTTTACTCCGCTGTCCGCCGGATGTCCGGTGATCATCGCCGACGGCCTGAAGGGCACGGACGAGATGCTCGTCCCCGTCCACAACGGCGTGCGCGTCAAGGAGGCCAAGATCGGCCATGCCATCATGGATGCCGACATCATCATCAGCCTGAACCATTTCAAGGGCCATGAGATGGCCGGCTTTGGCGGCGCCGTCAAAAACCTCGGCATGGGCTGCGGCAGCCGCGCCGGCAAGATGGAGCAGCACAACCAGGGCAAGCCCACGGTCGAGCCGGACAAATGCCGCAACTGCAAGCTGTGCGCCCGCCAGTGCGCCCAGGACGCCATTCATTACGACACCGGCAAGGCGGTCATCGACCACGACAAATGCGTGGGCTGCGGCCGCTGCATCGGCGGCTGCAATTTTGACGCCATCCACAACATCCACGAGGTCTCCGCCGCCGACCTGAACTGCAAAATGGCGGAGTACGCTCAGGCGGTCTGCTATGGCCGTCCCAATTTCCACATCAATCTGGTGATGGATATCTCCCCCAACTGCGATTGCCACGGGGAAAACGACGCCGCCATTCTGCCGGATGTGGGCATGTTCGCCTCTTACGACCCGGTGGCGCTCGATCAGGCCTGCGCCGACGCCTGCCTGAAGGAAACGCCGCTGCGCAACTCCCAGCTGGGCGACAACATGGCCAAGCCGGACTTCCACGACTATCACGACCACTTCAAAAACTCCACCCCCGAATCGGAGTGGCAGAGCTGCCTCGCGCACGGCGAGCTCATCGGTCTGGGCTCCCGGACGTATGAACTGATTCCCATGAAGTAATGGAAGACGGAAGCGGCAGCGCGAAGGCGCCCGCGCCGCGCCGCACACCCCTTCCACTGTAGCAAAACCCCGAATCTCTCACGCAGGGATTCGGGGTTTTTTGTCAGGCGGGCGGGCACGCTGCGTTTCCGTCACAAAAAAATCGGCTGAATCTGCCGTCCCTCCACCGCCGCCCGCGCGGTCTCCGGGATGTTCTCCATCACGGCGACGAGCGAGCGCGGCTTGACGTGCGGGGCGTCCTGCCGCATGGGCACAAAATAGCAGTGCTTGCGGTTGAGCAGCGCCGCGAGGTTGGGCGCGGAGGCGGCGAGCGCGTCGTTGCTCGACAGCGCGAGCACCACCGGGCGCTCCACGCGCAGCTGGGACTTCGCCGCCAGCGAGACCGGCGTGTCGCTCAGCCCATGCGCCAGCCGCGCGAGCGTGCTGCCCGTGCACGGCGCGACGATGAGCACATCCAGCATCCCCTGCGGCCCGATCGGCTCGACGTCCTGCAAGGTGCGCATCGGCGCTGTGCCGCAGATATGCGTGACCGCGTCCAGCGTGTCGCGCGCCGCGCCGAAGCGCGTGTCTGTCGTCCCGACCGTCTCCGACACAATCGGCAGGAGGTTCCACCCGTCCTTTGCCATGCGCTCCATGACGCCCAGCACGCGGTCGATCGTGCAGAACGAGCCGCACAGCGCAAATCCTGCTGTCAGCTGCACAACAATCCCTCCTCCTCCAGCATGTGGCATACGGTGTCGTAAATGGCCGCCGCCGCACTGCGCGGCGCGACGCGGCCGGGCAGCGACAGCGCATGGATGACGCGGCACAGGTCGCCCGCATCGTCCGCGACGCCGCCCGTTCCCGACGCCAGATCGAGCACCAGCGTGTCGGGCGCGCAGTCCGCCAGCGCGCGGCGCGTCAGCACGGGCGACGGCACGGTGTTGACAATCAGCGGAAAGGCGTGCAGCTGTCCGTCGAGCGCGCGCGTGTCGAGCGCCGCATAGCCACCGCTGTACAGGCGCGCGAAGTCGTCATACCGCCGCGCGGAGACCGTGACGCGCGCGCCCAGCCCGCGCAGGCGCGGCGCGAGCGCCATGCCGATGCGCCCCGCGCCGATCACAAGCACCGGCAGCCCGTGCAGCGTGAACGGCAGCTCCTCCATCGCAATCTGAATCGCGCCCTCCGCCGTGGGGATCGCGTTGCGCAGCGCCAGCTCCTCCCGCTCCAGATAATCGCGCACCTCGAAGCCGCGCCGCGCCGCCATGTCGCGCACCATGCGCGGGACAGCGCCGCCGTACACCGGCTTGCCCGCCGGAATCGCGTCGAGCACATCGGTCAGCTTGTAGGGCGCGTTGGCCAGCGGCGCGTTGAGCCGTCCGCGCGTGCCCATCACCGGCATGGGCAGCAAAATCACGTCCGCCTCCGCGAACAGCGTGCGCAGCGCGCCGCCCGCCTCCAGCTCCGTGCCGCTGCGCTCCAGCCCGACCGCGCGCACGCGCGCGCCGTCCGCCGCCAGCAGCTCGCCCAGATACGCCTGCCGCACATCGCCGCCCACCAGCGCGGCCGTCAGCGTGTGTTTCATCGCTCTCCTCCCCCTTCCATGCCTCCATCCTATGCGCCCGGCGCGGCGCTGACACAGCCTTTCTCTCCCCTCGCGGCGCAATCCGCCCTTGCCAACGCCGCCGCCATTCCCTATAATCAGAGAGAACACGAAGGAGGTTTCGACATGAACCAGCAAAACCGCATCCTCGTCGCCCTGTCCGGCGGCGTCGACAGCGCCGTGACCGCTGTGCTGCTGCGCGCGCAGGGGGCGTCCGTCGCGGGCGCCACCATGAAGCTGTACGCGCCCGCATCCGGCGCGAGCGACCGCCCGTGCGGCACGGAGGACAACATCGCGGACGCGCGCCGCGTCTGTGATGCGCTCGGCATCGATTTTTATACGTTTGACTTCACCGGCCTGTTCCGCGCGCAGGTGATCGACCGCTTTGCGGACGGATACGCCCGCGGGCTGACGCCCAACCCCTGCGTCGACTGCAACCGCCACCTGAAATTCGGCAGGCTGCTCGCGCAGGCGCGCGCCGAGGGCTTTGATACCATCGCCACCGGGCACTATGCTCGCGTCGAATACAGCGCGGCCTACGGCCGCTGGGTGCTCAAAAAGGGCGCCGTCCCATCCAAAGACCAGTCGTATGTCCTGTATTCAATGACGCAGGACGAGCTGGCGCACACCCGCTTCCCGCTCGGCGGCTACAAAAAGGAGGACATCCGCGCCATCGCGGAGGCGCACGGCCTGGTCAACGCCCGCAAAAAGGACAGCCAGGACATCTGCTTTATCCCGGACGGCGACCACGGCAAATTCCTGTGCGAGCACTGCGGCCTGTCCGCCGTGCCGGGCGATTTTCTCGACAAGAGCGGCCGGGCGATCGGCCGGCACCGCGGCATTTTGTACTACACGGTCGGCCAACGGCGCGGGCTGGGCATCAGCGCCGACCGCCGGCTGTATGTCCTGCGCAAGGACGCCGCGCACAACACCGTCACCGTCGGCTATGAGGAAGACCTGCTGTGCACCCGCTTTGCCGTGCGCGCCGTCAACTGGATCGCCTGGGAGCGCGTGACCCTGCCGGTTCGCTGCCGCGTGCGCACGCGCTACCACGGCGTGGAAACGCCCGCCACGCTCACGCCCGACGGCGACATCGTGCACGTCGAGCTGGACGCACCGCAGCGCGCCGTCTCCCCCGGACAGGCCGCGGTGTTCTACGACGGCGACATCGTCCTCGGCGGCGGCACAATCTGCGAAGAATAAATCCCCAAAAAGATCCAAAAGACCCCGGAACGCTGTTCCGAGGTCTTTTTTGCTGTGCGCCGCGCTTATTTTTTGCCGCGCGCCGCGCTTATGATTTACAGCAGACTCAGCTGCCCCTTGTCCTCTTCCTTGAGCAGCGCGCCGATGGACGGAATGGAGTGCGAGACGTAGCGGCGCGGCTGGGCGAACGAGACCTCCGCCGCGGCGCACGCGCGCGTGACAGTGTGGCTGCCGCGCAGCACCATGACCTGTACGCCGACGGTCGTGCGCGTCGCCTTTTCGGGGATGAGCGAGGTGTTGAGCGTGAGCGCACGCCCGTTGCTCGCGAAGATCGTGATGTCACGCTCTTCGGTGAGGTGGAAAAACGCCTTGGCGGGCGAGCGGTCGGAGTACGCGCCGGTCAGGCGGCGGCGGTTGGTCTTGGTCGCAAAGCCGGACAGCTCAAAGCGCGCCGCCTTGCCGTTTTCAAACACCACGACCAGACTGCCGGTGTATTCGCCGGGCAGCAGCATGAACACCGGGCTTTCATCCTCGTCCATCTCCAGGCGGGAGGGCAGGTATTCGCCGAGCACGCTCGCCTTGGTGTCGTCAAAGTCGTACAGATGCGCCTTGTACACCTGCTGCTTGTCGGTGAAAAACAGAATTTCCTGCTTGTTGGTCGCGTCCAGCGTCTGCCGCAGCTCGTCGCCGTCCTTGAATTTCTGGTCGGAGGCGCCGCGCAGCGACTGCGTCGTGATCTTTTTGAAATAGCCCTCGCGCGACAGGAACAGGTGCACCGGGTAATCCTCGATGTGATCCTCCGCGTCGAACGACTCGACCGCGTCCGCGTCGAGAACGACCGCGCGGCGGGGCGACGGATATTTCCTGATGATGTTCTCCAGCTCCTTGACGAGCAGACGGCGCACCTTGGCCTCGCTGTGCAAAATGCCCTCAAGCCGCGCGATTTCCTTTTCCAGCCCGTCTGTCTCCTCAATGCGCTTGAGGATATATTCCTTGTTGATGTGCCGCAGGCGGATCTCCGCGATGTACTCCGCCTGCACCTGATCGATGCCAAAGCCCTCCATCAGGTTGGGCACGACGCGCGCGTCCGTCTCGGTCTCGCGGATGATGCGGATGGCCTTGTCGATGTCGAGCAGGATGACCTTCAGGCCGTGCAGCAGGTGCAGCTTGTCGCGCTTTCGCCCGAGATCGAAGCGGATCGTGCGGCGCTTGCATTCGGTGCGCCATTTGACCCACTCCTCCAAAATACCGCGCACGCCGAGCACGCGCGGCATGCCGCCGATGAGCACGTTGAAGTTGCACGAGCAGCTGTCCATCAGCGGCGTCAGCTGCATCAGGCGATCCATCAGCTTGTCGGGATCGACGCCGCGCTTGAGGTCGATGGCAATTTTCAGGCCGGACAGGTCGCTCTCGTCGCGGATGTCGGAGATCTCGCGCAGCTTGCCGCCCTTGACCAGATCGGCGATCTTGTCGATAATCGCCTCGATCGTCGTCGTGTACGGAATCTCCCGGATTTCGATCAGGTTCTCCTTTTTGACATACTGCCATCTCGCGCGCACCTTGAACGAGCCGCGTCCGGTTTCGTAGATGCGGCGCATCGCCGCGCGGTCGAGGATGATCTCGCCGCCGGTCGGAAAATCGGGCGCGGGCAGCGTCTCCATCAGGTCGCAGCCGCTGTCCTGCAAATAGGCGATGGTCGTGCGGCAAACCTCCTCAAGGTTGAAGCCGCAGAACGCGCTCGCCATGCCGACCGCAATTCCCGTGTTGGCGGAAACCAGAATGTTGGGGAACGTCGTCGGCAGCAGCGTCGGCTCCTTCATCTCGCCGTCGTAGTTGTCGACGAAGTCCACCGCGTCCGCGTCGATGTCGCGGAACAGCTCCGCGCAGATTTTGTCCAGCTTGGCCTCGGTGTAGCGCGAGGCGGCATACGCCATGTCGCGCGAATAGACCTTGCCAAAATTGCCCTTGGAATCGACAAACGGCGTCAGCAGCGCCTCGTTGCCGCGCGTCAGGCGCACCATGGTCTCGTAAATCGCGGCGTCGCCGTGCGGGTTGAGCTTCATGGTCTGTCCGACGATGTTGGCCGATTTGGTGCGCGTGGCCCCCATCAGCCCCATTTTATACATTGTATACAGCAGCTTGCGGTGCGACGGCTTGAAGCCGTCCAGCTCCGGAATGGCGCGCGAGACGATGACGCTCATCGCATACGGCATGTAGTTTTCGCGCAGCGTCTCCGTGATGCGCTGCGTGGCCGGCTCGAGCGGGTGGTATTCGCGCACGGGCTGCTGTTTGTCTTTCTTCTTTGCCATGTAGGAAAAACTACCTCTCCTGTTCGTACTCTCTCCATGCCGGCGAAGCCGCCAACCACGGAGACGTTTCTGTTCTAACCCTCTGTTCGCACAGCAACAAAGACGTCAAAAACGTCTGGCGTCCTTCCGTTTTTGGCGTCTCCTCACGCTGGCGCGGGCAGGGGGTGTGCAGAGGGGGACGGACCGGAGTCCCCCTCTGCTCTCTTAGGAAATATCCGCAAACTCCAGATACTGCCAGCCATTTTCCGCGATGTATTCCTTGCGGCCGGTCAGGTTTTCGCCGAGCAG
>DXIG01000071.1 GCA_019112985.1 Candidatus Butyricicoccus stercorigallinarum
ATTATTGTGCCGAGGAAAGTGACAATCAACATGGTGGCCAAGCAGGCGGGCGTCTCGCGCGGGACGGTCGACCGCGTGCTCAACCAGCGCCCGCACGTCAAGCCGGAGCTGCGCGCGCGCATCATCAAGGCGATGAAGGATCTGGGATATGTGCCGCCGCACGAGGAACAGGCGAAGGCGCTGGGGCTGACCGCGCCCGCGCCGCAGCCGTCCGCGCTCGGCGTGCTGCTCTCCAACGAAAAGGGGCATTTTCGCAGCGAGATCATGCGCGGCATCCACGACGTGCAGGCGCTGCTCGCGGACTACTCCATTCAGGTATTGATCGAGGAATGCGAGACCAACCTGCCCGGCGAGGCGCTCGAGCGCATCGATCATCTGGTGGAGCAGGGCGCCTGCGGCATTGCGCTGTGTGTGATCGACCATATCAAAATCGCGCAGAAAATTGACGAATTGTACGAGAAGAACATCCCGGTTGTGACATTCAACTCGGACATCTCCAACTGTAAGCGCCTGTGCTTCATCGGCGAGGACGTGGTGAGCGGCGGCCGCGTGGCGGGGGAGCTGGTGTCCAAATACGTCGGCCCGGACGACACGCTGCTGGTGGCGACCGGCAATCCGGAGTTCAACGGGCACCGCCGCCGCCTGCAGGGGTTCTGCGAGCGAATCTACGAAAAGGGCTTCAGCGGCGGCAAGATGGAGCTGATTGAAACGTACAACGATTATTCGCTCACCTACCGCAAGGTGAAGGAGGTGCTCGACCGCGTGCCGGAGGTGCGCGCCATCTACATGGCGAACCACAGCGTGACCGGCTGCGTGGACGCCATCTATGAGGCCGGGCGCGCCGGCGAGATCTTTGTGGTCAGCCATGATCTGACCGAGTCGAGCAAGCGGCTGCTGCAAAAGGGCGACATCGATTTCATCATTGCACAGGATATCTACCACCAGGGCTACCGCCCGCTGCTGGTGCTGCGAAACTATGTGCACAAGCACATCGAACCGGCGGATGAGACAGATCGGACATTTATCGACATCATCTGCTCGGAAAATCTCGGCACATTCAGATAATTAAAGCGGAAAAAGACGCACAGGACAGAAATCAATCGTTGGTTTCTGTCCTTTTTTGCGCGAAAATACGCACAAAATCTGTGTGTGCATGTGCACGCAACCCCGCCCGCACCGGGCGGGCAGAAGCTATGTGCAAAGTACACAAAAATCGAGGGGGAAAATGTATAGACAAGGGCGGAAGTTGTGTGGAAAAGTGCGGAAAACGCGAAAAACTGCGCGAAATAGAAAGCACAAAAAAGCACAAAGTTTGCACACACAGAGATGGATAGTGGAATTAACAACTTTTTGCGCGAAAAAAGGCGTTGACTTGAGCGAAAATGTGTGATATAAAATAATTGTGCTAAGAAACACAATTCAGAAGATAGGCACAGGTGAGCGAATGGAACGTGTCACAATTCAAATGATTGCAGAAAGCGCCGGTGTTTCGCGCGGAACGGTCGATCGCGTCCTGCACAACCGGCCCAACGTGAAGCCGGAGGTTCGGGAGCATGTCCTGAAGACAGCCCGGGAGCTGGGCTATCTGTCCGTACCGAAATCGGATCGCGCGCTCGTCAAAAAGATCGGCGTGCTGTTTCCGGGCAGCGGATGGTTTGACACAAACCTGAAGCAGGAATGGCTGCGGGGCGTGGACGACGCGAGGCGGATGATCGAGCCGCTCGGATTCACGGTCACCGTGATCGAGTGCGAGACTGACCTGCCGAACGAGTTCGTCGACCGCATCACCGAGTGGAAGGAGCAGGGGATCGGCGGCATCGCGCTCTGCGCCAAAAACAGCCCGATGATTCAGCGATTGATTGCCGAGCTGACGGGCGGCGGCATCCCCGTCGTCACGTACAACAGCGACATTCCGGAAAGCGGACGCGCCTGCTTCATCGGTCAGGACCCCTATCAGAGCGGACGGGTCGCCGCAGACCTGGTCGTCAAGGCGATGAAGGGAATCGACGAGGTGCTGGTCGTCGCGGGCAATCTGGAAATTGACGGGCACCGGCAGCGCGTGCAGGGGTTTTGTGACAAATGCCGGGAGAGCGGCATTTCCTCCTATCGCATCACCATCATCGAGAGCTTTAACGAATATCTGCTCACCTATGAAAAGGTCAAAGAGGCGCTGGCAAAGCAGCCCAGACTGACCGCGATTTACATGGCGAACGAAAACATCGTCGCGTGCACCGAGGCGGTCGCCGCCAGCGGGCGCAAGGATCGCATCATGATCGTGGGCAACGACCTCACCGCGGAGACCAGAAGGCTGCTCGCGGAGGGGCGCATCGATTTTATCATCAAGCAGGACATCTACTGGCAGGGCTATCAGCCGGTCATCCTGCTGAAAAACCTGATTTTATCGCCGGAAAGTCCGGTCGAGCCGATCTCGTTCACGGAGATCAGCGTGGTCAATTCGGAAAACATGGGATGAGTTCATCCGTTTATGTTTTATATCCCCCGTTTGGAAAAGGAGAGTTGTTATGAAAGTAGGTATTATTGGTGCGGGACGCATCGGAAAGGTTCACGCGAAGAACATTTCCATGTTTGTTCCGGAAATGGAGATCAAGACGATTGCGGATCCGTTCGCAAACGACGCGACCCGCGAGTTTGCGGCACAGTGCCACATCCCGAACGTCTCCACCGATCCGGCGGACATCCTGAATGACCCGGAGATCGAGGCGGTTCTGATCTGTTCCTCCACCGACACGCACTCCCACTTTATCATGGAAGCGGCGAAGGCGAAGAAGCACATCTTCTGCGAGAAGCCGATCGACTACGATCTGGAAAAGGTTCACGCGGCGATCAACGCGGCGAAGGAAGCGGGCGTCAAGCTGCAGATCGGTTTCTGCCGCCGCTTCGACCACAACCACCGCGCCGTATACGACATGGTACAGAGCGGCAAGGTCGGCAAGGTCAACATCATCAAGGTGTCCTCCCGCGACCCGGAGCCCCCTCCGGTATCCTATGTCAAGGTGTCCGGCGGCATCTTCTACGACATGATGATTCACGATTTCGATATGGTTCGCTTCCTCGCCGGCTCTGAGGTCACCGAGGTCAGCGCATACGGCTCGGTTCTGGTCGATCCGGGCATCGGCGAAGCGGGCGACGTCGACACCGCAGTTGTCACGCTCAAGTTTGAAAACGGCGCGATCGGCGTGATCGACAACTCCCGCAAGGCGGTTTACGGCTACGACCAGCGCGTCGAGGTGTTCGGCTCCGAGGGCTGCGCACAGGACGAGAACGACATTCCGTCCACCGCGATTCTGTCCACGGCCGACGGCACGACGTACGGCACCGCCTATAAGGTGATGTGGGACCGCTACACCGGCGCGTTTGTCTCCGAGATGAAGGCGTTCGCGGACGCCGTAATCAACGACACGGAGACCCCGGTGACCGGCGAAGACGGCCTGTATCCGGTTCTGATGGCGGCCGCCGCCACCAAGTCGCTCAAGGAAGGCCGTCCGGTCAAGATTTCGGAGGTAGAGTGAGATGGCACTGAGAAAATGCGCGTGCATCGACACGCTGTACACCGAGCTGCCGTGGCTGGAGCGCTTCCAGGCGGCAAAGGACGACGGCTTTGAAGCGGTCGAGTTCTGGGACTGGCGCATTCGCGACCTGGACGCGACGCGCGAGGCGGCGGAAAAAGCGGGCATCGCGATTTCCGGCTTCAACGGCGACGCGGATTATTCGCTCGTCGACCCGACCCACAAGGAGAAGTACATCGACTATCTCAGACAGTCGATCGCGGCGGCCAAGAAGGTCGGCGCTTCCAGCGTGACCATCCACTCCAACGCGCTGGGCGACGGCGGCATCGTCGTCAACCACTATGACGAGCTGTCGCATACCGTCAAGCTGTGCTCGATGTACGACATGCTGCTGGAATGCGCGAAAATCGCCGAGGAGGAGCAGATCAACCTCAACCTCGAGGCGCTCAACATCACGACCGACCACGTCGGCAACTTCCTCGCGACGACCCAGATGGGCGCGGAGATCTGCCGCCTGATCGGCTCCCCCCGCCTCAAGCTGCTGTACGATGTCTATCACATGCAGATCAACGAAGGCTGCATCTGCGACACCATCAGCAACTACGGCGACCAGTTCGGCCACATCCACATCGCGGACGCGCCGGGCCGTCATGAGCCGGGCACGGGCGAGATCAACTACACCAAGGTCATCCGCCACCTGGAGGCCTGCGGCTACACCGGCCGCGTCGGCTATGAGCTGTTCCCGTCCACCGACACGGCGACCGCCGTCAAGGCAATCATGGAGCATTGCTAAAGGGAGAACCGGAGCGGACGGCGGGGTTCAGCTGCTCCGCCCGCTCTGAAAAATAAATGGAGTAAAGGAGAAACGATATGTTGAAAAAAAGACTGATGGCCATGTTGATGGCAGGCGTAATGGCAGTGACGCTGACCGCGTGCGGCGGTTCGTCCGGCTCGTCCGATGACAGCGCGAGCGGTTCCGGCAGCACGGGAGGCGACGGCGACATCAAGATCAGCTTCATCATGAAGACGCTGGCGTCCGAGCACTGGCAGTTCATGAAGGCCGGCGCAGAGGCAGCCGCGGCTGACCTGGGCGTCACGGTTGACATCGGAGGTCCTCCGTCCGAGACCTCTTACGACGAGCAGCAGAACCAGATCGAGACCGCGCTGGCAGCCGGTTACGACGCATACTGCATCGCTCCGCTGCAGTCCGATCTGGTCGCCAACCTGATCGCGGGACAGACGACCCCGATCATCGCGGTTGACACCAACATCGACGCGCCGGAGATCATCTCCTTCGTCGGCACCGGCAACGAGAACGCGGCGGAAGCGGGCGCAAAGGCTGCGGTCGAGCTCGCCAAGGAAGCCGGCTGGGAAGAGATCACCTGCATTGAGATCGCGGGCGTACAGGGCGACGCCACCAACACCGCCCGTATGAACGGCTACAAGAAGGGCATCGAGGAGAGCGGCGGCACGTTCCTCGAGGACGAGGTTCAGTATGCGGACGCCGTTGCCGACAAGGCGGTCAACGCGATGGAAGCCATCATGCAGACGCATCCGGAAGGCGTAGCGATCATCTGCGCGAACAACGACGACATGGCGGTTGCGGCGGCGCGCACGGCGCAGGAGTCCGGCAACGAGAACTATGCGAACACCATCTTCCTCGGCTTCGACGGACAGATCACAGCTTGTGAGTCCATCCTGGCGGGTCAGCTCACCCTGACTGCCGCACAGCAGGCCTACGACATGGGTTACCTGGCGGTTGAGACCGCGATGAAGGCTGCGCAGGGCGAAGAGGTCGACGCAGTGGTCGATTCCGGCACGGAGATCGTCACCAAGGACAACGCGCAGGAGCGCATTGACAGACTGAACGGTTATCTCGGCAAGTAATTCGCGTACATCGTCCCTGCATGGCAGGGCGGGTACACAGCAAAGGGAAAATGGGACGGGCGGCGCAGACCGCCTGTCCCACCTCATGAAACCGAAGGAACGGAGAAAAGGGTGAACGGTCAATGAGTGAATATGTAGTAGAACTGCGAAACTGTACGAAGACGTTCCCTGGTGTAAGAGCACTCGATAAAATGCAGCTGGCGGTCAAGCCGGGCGAGATTCTCGGCCTGATCGGCGAGAACGGCGCGGGTAAGTCGACGCTGATTAAGGTATTGACCGGCGTCCACAAGCCGGACGAGGGCGAAATTTACGTCAACGGGGAGAAGAAGTCGTTTCGCAACCCGAATGAGTCCGCGGCGGCTGGCATCGCCTGTGTGTATCAGGAGCTGAATATCGAAAAGCTGCTCAGCATCACGGACAATATTTTTATCAACAAATGGATCAAGGGCAAAAACGGCCTGCTGGATTACAAGACCATGCACAAAAAGGCGAAGGAGGTCATGGCCTCCCTCGGACAGGACGTTGACCCGGAGAAGCCGGCTGGCTCCTTCGGCATGGGCGTCCAGCAGATGATCGAAATCGCGAAGGCGGTTCTGATCGACGCCAAGATGATAATTATGGATGAGCCGACCTCCTCGCTCGGCGAGAAAGAGGTAGCTCAGCTCATGACGACCTGCCGTGAGCTGCGCGACCGCGGCATTGGCATCGTCTTTGTCTCGCATAAGCTGGAAGAGCTGTTTGAGCTGTGCGACCGCGTCACGGTCATCCGCGACGGCCAGTACATCGACACGCGCGACATCAAGGATTGGAACAACGATTCGCTGATCGCCGCGATGGTCGGACGCACACTGGACAACCTGTTCCCGAAGGAATTCGGCAAGAAGGGTGACGTTGCGCTCAAGGTCGAAGGACTGGAGGAAGGCGGCGTGCTGTTCGGCGTCGACTTCGAGGCGTACAACGGCCAGATTCTCGGCTTTGCCGGCCTGGTCGGCGCGGGACGCACCGAGACGATGCGCGCCATCTTCGGCGCGGACCCGATCGACGGCGGCAAGGTGTATATCCACGGCAAGGAGGTTCGGATTAAGAACCCCAGACAGGCGATCAAGGAAGGCATCGCGTTCCTCACCGAGGACCGCAAGGGACAGGGTCTCGTGTTGGCACAGACCATCCGCACCAACCTGATTCTCGCCAACATGAAGGGCTTCCAGTCCGGCATGTTCCTCAACGAGCACAAGATCGAAGAAAAGGGCGAGGAGAACATCCGCTCGCTGCGCATCA
This sequence comes from Candidatus Butyricicoccus stercorigallinarum, assembly GCA_019112985.1. GTDB lineage: Bacteria > Bacillota > Clostridia > Oscillospirales > Butyricicoccaceae > Butyricicoccus_A > Butyricicoccus_A stercorigallinarum. The sequence continues at coordinate 6,693 of DXIG01000071.1, forward strand.
AGACGCCGTCCATCGACGAGATCGTGGGACAGCTGTCCGGCGGCAACCAGCAGAAGGTCGTCATCGGCAAGTGGGTCAACACGGATGCGGACATCTTCATCTTTGACGAGCCGACCCGCGGCATCGACGTCGGCGCGAAGATCGAGGTATATAATGTCATGAACCGCCTTGTCAAGGAAGGCAAATGCGTCATCATGGTCTCGTCCGAAATGCCGGAAATTCTGGGCATGTCCGACCGCGTCGTCGTCATGCGCGGTGGCAGAGTCATGGCGACGGTTGACCGCGACAGCAAACACTTTAACCAGGAAAGCCTGATGAAGGCAGCATGGGGAGGTACGTTAGATGAATAAGAAAAAGAAGTCCAATGGCAATTCCATTCTCGGCACATTGGCCGCGCTGCTGATTTTGTGCGTCGTACTGACGCTTTGCAGCGATAAATTCCTCACTTACAGCAACCTGATGTCTGTACTCAAGCAGACGACGTTTACGGCGCTGCTGGCCTGCGGCATGCTGCTCTGCCTGATCACGGCGGGCATCGACCTCTCGGTCGGCGCAAACGCAACCTTCTGTGCCTGTGTCATGGGCATGCTGGTCAAGGCGGGCATGGATAACGCATTTGTTCTGCTCGTCGTCGCGCTGGCGATCGGCGCGCTGATCGGCCTGATCAACGGCCTGCTGCTGACCCGCCTGCACCTGCCGCATCCGTTCGTTTCCACCCTCGGCATGAAGAACTTCCTGTGGGGCGCGTCCCTGCTGGTCACCGGTTCGCAGATGATCTCCGGCTTCCCGAAGGGCGTCACCGCGCTCGGTTCCGCGACCATCGGCGGCTTCCCGGTCAGCTTCCTCGTTCTGATTGTCATCTACATCATCATGCACATCCTGCTGACCCGCACGGCGCTCGGCCGCTCCATCTACTGCGCGGGCGGCAACATGGAGGCAACCCGCCTGTCCGGCATCAACGCCGCGAACGTCCTGACGTTCTGCTATGTGGTCTCCGGCTTCATGGCCGCGCTGGCCGGAATCGTATCGGTCGGCCGCTCCGGCATCTGCAACGGCGCCAACGCCATTCAGCCGTATGACACCGACGCCATCGCATCCTGCGTCATCGGCGGCGCATCGTTCATGGGCGGCAAGGGCACCATGGCCGGCACCATGATCGGCGCACTGGTCATCGCAGTGCTCCGCAACGGCTTCACCCTGCTGGCCATCGATTCCTCCATCCAGAACATGGTTCTCGGTCTGGTTATCATCGGCGCAGTTCTGCTCGATGTCACCCGTGAGTCCATGGCAGCCAAGGCGCGCCGCAAGGAAGCGGCTGCCAAGGCGGCATAACACTTCGCTTTCCAATTTCTCTCTTCATTTACTTTTTATTCACCGGCGGAGTCTGCTTTCGGGCAGGCTCCGCTGCCTGTTTTTTCACAAAGCCCGGTTGCCGGGCACAACAAATCTGCGAAAAGAAATTGATTCCTGACGAAAATTGCGATATAATGTAATATGTCTCTGCCTGTTTTGGATATCGTGGGCGATATCGCCGCACGCAGATAAGAAAGATAGAGAAGGAGAGAGAAATGCTTCAGATTGTCGAACAAATCAATGCTTATGTCAATGCCTTTATCTGGGGGCTGCCCGCCATCGTCTGCATCATCGGCGTCGGCCTGTATCTGACGCTGCGCACCCGCGTCATCCAGATCCGCAAATTCCCGCTCATGCTGAAGACGGTTCTTGGCCGGCTGTTCCGCAAGGACGACGCGGGGCACGGCTCGATCACGCCGTTCCAGGCGGTTTGCACCGCGCTCGCGGGCACGGTGGGAACCGGCAACATCGCGGGCGTCGCGGGCGCCATCGCCATCGGCGGCCCGGGCGCGGTGTTCTGGATGTGGTGCTCCGCCTTTCTGGGCATGTGCACCAAGTTTTCCGAGGTCACGCTCGCGGTGCATTTCCGCGAGCGCAACGCCAACGGCGAATGGGTCGGCGGCCCGATGTACTACATCAAAAACGGCCTGCACAAGCGCTGGCACTGGCTCGCGGTCGCGTTTTCGCTGTTCGGCGTGCTGACGGTGTTCGGCACCGGCAACGCGACGCAGGTCAACACGATTGTCGCGTCCATCGACTCCGCGCTGTTCAGCTACGGCCTGTTGTCCGAGGCGTCCGCCGGGACGTTCAATCTGATCGCCGGCGTCGTCATGGCGGGTCTGATCGCGCTGATTCTGCTGGGCGGCATCAAGCGCATCGGCACCGTGGCGGAGCGGCTGGTTCCGTTCATGGCGCTGCTGTACATCGTCCTCGCGGTGGGCGTCATCGCGCTCAACTACCAGCGCATCCCCGGGGTGTTCTATTCGATCTTTTGCGGCGCGTTTTCCCCGCGCTCGATCACGGGCGGCGTGGTCGGCTCGTTCTTTGTCAGCATGAAGAGCGGTGTTTCCCGCGGCATCTTCTCCAACGAGGCGGGTCTGGGCACCGGCTCGATCGCGCACGCCTGCGCGGACACCGAGGACGCGGTCAAGCAGGGTCTGTTTGGCATCTTCGAGGTGTTCGTCGACACCATTCTCATCTGCACGATGACGGCGCTGGTCATTCTGTGCAGCGGCGTCGGCATCCAGTACGGCGAGGCGGCCGGCGCGGAGCTGACCATTCAGGGCTTCATTTCCACCTACGGCAGCGGCGTGACCATCTTCACCGCGATTGCGATGTGCAGCTTTGCGTTTTCCACCATTCTCGGCTGGGGGCTGTACGGCGCGCGCTGCATCGAGTACCTGTTCCACTCCAACAAGGTCACCAAGCCCTTCATGGTCGTCTATTCGCTCGTGTCCATCGTCGGCGCGACGATGGATTTGGGTCTGATCTGGTCGATTGCGGAGACGTTCAACGGCCTGATGTCCATCCCCAACCTGATTGCGCTGTTCCTGCTGTCGGGCACGGTTGTCCGGCTGGTCAGGGAGCGTTTGGAAGAAAAATCAGACAGCCGGTGAGCCTGTCGCTCGCCGCTTTGCGAAAGACCGGGCGGTCTTCTCTGCGCGCAGCAGGGGAGGCCGCTTTTTGTGTGCAGGCGCACGGCAAATCTTAAGAAAATCTTAAGAAAACTTTAAGAAAATGGAAAGAAATTTGTCGGCTGTTTGTAAGAATTATGGTATACCATAACAATAAGAAAGGGGCTGTCACTGCCATGGGGACAGTCGGCGGAGGGAAAGGAGGCTGGACGCCGTGAAGATATCATCCTGTATATCCGCTTCGGATAAATAATAAATTGAAAATAGAAAAAATCCAACGTATTTTCATATAAAATAACATCCGGAAGAAAGAAATGCCAATTTCTT
>DXIG01000072.1 GCA_019112985.1 Candidatus Butyricicoccus stercorigallinarum
TCATCGTGGTCTCCCACATCATGTCCGCCTCGTTCTCGCCCAGACCCTTGGAGCGCTGAATCGTGTATTTCTTGCCCGCCAGCTGCTTGAGGATGTCCGCTTTTTCACTCTCGTCGAACGCAAAATAGCTCTTGTTCTTGCACGTGATCTCGTACAGCGGCGACTCGGCGATGTAGACATACCCCGCCTCGATCAGCGTGGGCACCAGGCGGTAGAGCATCGTGAGCACCAGCGTGCGGATCTGGAAGCCGTCCACATCGGCGTCGGTGCAGATGATGACCTTATTCCACCGCAGATTGTTCAGATCAAACGTAGACAGGTCTTTGGACGCCTTGGACTTGACCTCGACGCCGCAGCCGAGCACCTTGAGCAGGTCGGTGATGACGTCGTTCTTGAAAATCTTATCGTAATCCGCCTTGAGGCAGTTGAGAATCTTGCCGCGAATCGGCATGATCGCCTGAAATTCCGCGTCGCGTCCCTGCTTGCACGAGCCGAGCGCGGAATCGCCCTCGACGATGTACAGCTCGCGGCGCGAGACGTCGCGCGTGCGGCAGTCGACAAACTTCTGCACGCGGTTGGCCACATCGATCGCGCCGGACAGCTTTTTGCGGATGTTCAGGCGCGCCTTCTCCGCCTGCTCGCGCGAGCGCTTGTTGATGAGAATCTGCTCGGCGATTTTATCCGCCTCCGCCCGGTTCTCGATAAAGTAGATCTCCAGCCCCGAGCGCAGAAATTCGGTCATCGCCTCCTGAATGAAGCGGTTGGTAATCGCCTTCTTGGTCTGGTTCTCATACGACGTGTAGGTGGAAAAGCAGTTGGTCACGAGAATCAGGCTGTCCGCGACGTCCTGAAACGAGATGCGGCTCTCGTTTTTGTTGTATTTGCCGTTCTGCTTGAGGCAGGCGTCGATGGCGGAGACAAACGCGGAGCGCACCGCCTTGTCTGGCGCGCCGCCGTACTCCAGCCACGACGAGTTGTGGTAATATTCCAGACGGGATACGCTGGAGGAAAAGCAGAACGCGCAGTTCAGGCGCACCCGGTATTCCGGCTTGTCCGCGCGGTCGCGGCCGCGGCGCTCGCCGCTGAGCGACTGCACCGAGGTCAGCGCCCGATCCGCCGCGATCTCCGCGACATAGTCGGTGATGCCGTGCTCATAGCAGAATTCCGTCGTCTCAAAGCCGCTTTCCGTCTGATTGCGGAACAGGAAGCGCAGGCGGGGATTGACCACGGCCTGCCGCTTGAGCACATCGAGGTAGTACGACTCCGGAATCGCGATATCGGTAAAGACCTCCAAATCGGGGCGCCAGCGGATGACGGTGCCCGTGTCCGCGCCGTCGTATTTCTTCTTGCGGAAGCCCGTCTTCGTCCCCGTCCGGTTTTCGCCCTTTTCAAAGTGCAGCGTATATTCCGCCCCGTCGCGGCGCACCGTGACGTCCATATATTCCGACGCATACTGCGTCGCGCAGGTGCCCAGGCCGTTCAGGCCGAGCGAAAATTCATAGTTCTCGCCGTCGTTCGTGCGGTATTTGCCGCCGGCGTACAGCTCGCAAAAGACCAGCTCCCAGTTGTAGCGCTTCTCCTTCGGATTGAAGTCGACCGGGATGCCGCGCCCGTGATCCGCCACCTCGATCGCGCCGTCCGCAAAGCGCGTGACGACAATCTCCGCGCCATAGCCCTCGCGCGCCTCGTCGATCGAGTTGGACAGAATTTCAAATACCGCATGTTGACAGCCGTCCAGCCCGTCCGAGCCGAAAATCACGCCCGGGCGCTTGCGCACGCGATCCGCGCCCTTGAGCGCGGAAATGCTCTCATTGCCGTATTGATTCGCTTTTTTCATGCTATAATAACTCCAAATCGTGGTTTTGAATGATATAGTCCCGAATACTTCGGTATTATATCGCAATTCTGCCCGCCCGTCAAATCTCCTCGCGCAAAAAAATGCTGACCCCGCGCGGGGTCAGCCTGTCGCATCACTTCTTGTTCTTCAGCTTTTTGCTGTCCGCCGCGCGGAAGCGCTTCATCTTCTCCTGCCAATAGTAGTTGGCGATGCCGTACAGCACGAGCAGCACGATCGTGAGCACAATGGTCACGATCTCATAGGTATCGCCCCAGGCCGCGTAGCCCGCAATCGATTTGGCGAAGAAGGTCGGGGTCACCAGCGTGACGATCAGCGCGACCGAGGCGATGTAGAGCGCCACGCGCTGCAGCTGATACAGCGCCGGATAGACCTTGCGGCACTCCTCCGTCAGCCGCCGCTCGTCGCTGAACCAGATGCCGTCCGGCTGCTTCCCTGTTTTCTGTTTCCTGCTCATCGCGATTCCATCTCTCTTCCTGTCAGTGTGCGCGGGGCAGTCCCGCAATGCACTCAGTATACCATACCCGCGCAAAAAAGAACACCCGTCCGCGGGTGTTCTTTACGTTCTGTTCACAAAGCGCCGTCGTCCAGCCCTTCGTTCCCCGCTTCCTCCATCGCATCCTCGTCGTCGTCAACCCACGTAAACCCGTTGGAGCCGACATTGTGGCTGCAAATGCTGATGTCCACGCCCTTTTTGATGGGCGCCAGCAGAAAGCCGGCGATCATGCCCAGACCAAACCACGCCAGCGCGCGGAAAAACGCCTCTGTCTTGCTCATAAGCCTGTCCTCCTGAATGCATCTTGCCCCGCAGGCTGTGCGCCCGCCGGGGATAGGGTTAGTATACCACATTCCGCCCGAACATGCAAAAAGGAATGCGGCCGCCCGCCCCTGGCGGGAAAGCCGCATTCCACATCCGTCCGGCAAACGCAGAGGCCGGATCGGGGTTGTTCTCGCTCTCCAACGCCGGCCGGATGCACCGGCGCGTGCGCTGCGGCGCGCGCCGGGGATCTCTGCTCCACTGACAGTATGCGCTGTTCGCCGCCGCCTTATACAGCAAAAAACACCGGAAACGGTTTCCCGTTCCGGTGTTGTTTGAGCAAGTCGCAACTCAATACTTTCTTCTCTTAGCGCGTGCCGCTTCGGACTTCTTGCGGCGCTTGACGCTCGGGCTCTCATAATGCTCACGCTTGCGAAGCTCGGAAAGCACACCCGCCTTCGCGCACGATCTCTTAAATCTTCTCAGTGCGCTGTCGAGAGACTCGTTTTCCTTTACGCGGATTTCCGACATTGTTTTCCCTCCCTCCGCGCGTTGCCATAAACGCTTTTGCACAATCCGGCAAAAATGCCGTGAATATATTATATCGTCTTCCCAGTGCACTGTCAAGCACTACTTTTCGTTTGCAACGAAAAACGGCGCCGGACGGGTTACTTGACAACGAGATTGATGATTTTATTGGGCACAACGATGGATTTCACCACGTTCTTGCCCGCGATGGCATTGCTCACCTTGGCGTCCGCCATGGCGATTGCCAGCGCCTCGTCCTTGCCGCAGTCCATCGGCAGGACGACCTTGCCCTTGACCTTGCCGTTGACCTGTACGGCGATTTCCACGGTGGATTCCACGGTCTTCGCCTCGTCGAACGACGGCCAGGTGTGCAGGCTGAGCAGGTCGCTCTCGCCCAGCATGTGCCACAGCTCCTCGGTCGCGTGCGGCGCGAACGGGTTGAGCAGCGTCAGCAGGGTCTTGTATTCGGCGCGGTTGACGCCGTTGTCGTACAGCTGGTTGAGCAGCGTCATCATCTGCGCGATGGCGGTGTTCATCTTCAGGCTCTCGATGTCCTCCGTCACCTTCTGAATCGTGCGGTGCATCGCGACCTCGTTCTGCTTGCTGTAGGCGTCGCCCGGCTGCACCTTGTCGAACAGCGCCCAGACGCGCTCGACGAAGCGGCGGCAGCCCTTGATCGCCTTCTGCGACCAGGCGGCGGACTTTTCAAAATCGCCGATGAACATCTCGTACAGGCGCATCGTGTCCGCGCCGTATTCGTCGATGATCTCGTCCGGATTGACGACGTTGCCCAGCGACTTGGACATCTTGACGACCGGATGGTTCGCCATTTCGCCGTAGCGCTCGACGAGGTGCTTTCTCGCGCCCTCTTCGCCGCCGTACTGCTCGCACAGCTGCTTCTGCTCGCTGTCCGGCAGGTTGGCATAGCTGTGCGGGTTCAGGCCGAGGATCATGCCGTGGCTCGTGCGCTTGCTGTACGGCTCCTTGTAGGGCACAACGCCGATGTCATACAGGAACTTGTGCCAGAAGCGGGAGTACAGCAGGTGCAGCGTGGTGTGCTCCATGCCGCCGTTGTACCAGTCGACCGGGCCCCAGTATGCCAGCGCTTCCTTCGAGGCGAGCACCTCGTCGTTGTGCGGGTCCATATAGCGCAAAAAGTACCAGGAGGAGCCCGCCCACTGCGGCATGGTGTCCGTCTCGCGTCTGGCCGGACCGCCGCAGCACGGACAGGTCGTGTTGACCCAGTCGGTCATCGCCGCCAGCGGGGATTCGCCGTCGTCCGTCGGCTCGTAGGAATCGACATCCGGCAGGCGCAGCGGCAGCTCGGACTCCGGAACCGGAACCCAGCCGCACTTCTCGCACTTGACGAGCGGAATCGGCTCGCCCCAGTAGCGCTGGCGGGAGAACACCCAGTCGCGCAGCTTGTAGTTGACCTTCGCGTGGCCGACGCCCTTCTCGGTCAAAAATTCGGTGATCGCCTTTTTCGCGTCCTCCACGCTCATGCCGTCGAGGAAGCCGGAGTTGACCATCACGCCGGTCGCGCAGTCGGTGAACGCGGCCTGCTGCACGTCGCCGCCCTTGACGACCTCGATGATCGGCAGGTCGAACTTCTTCGCAAACGCCCAGTCGCGGTCGTCGTGCGCCGGTACCGCCATGATCGCGCCGGTGCCGTAGCTCATCAGGACGTAGTCGGAGACGAAGATCGGAATCTCCGCGCCGTTGACCGGGTTGACGGCGCGCACGCCGTCCAGCTTGACGCCGGTCTTGTCCCTGGCCAGCTCAGTGCGCTCAAAGTCCGACTTGTGTGCGGCCTCCTCGCGGTAGGCGCGGACGGCGTCGATATTGGCCAGCTTGTCCGCCCACTTCTCGACCATCGGGTGCTCCGGCGAGATGACCATGTAGGTCGCGCCGAACAGCGTGTCCGGGCGGGTGGTGTAGACCGTGAGCACATCGCCCTCGGTGGTGGTGAAGTCCACCTCCGCGCCGGTGGAGCGGCCGATCCAATGGCGCTGCTGGCTCTTGACGCGCTCGATATAGTCCACATCGTCCAGATCGTCGATCAGGCGCTGGGCGTATTCGGTGATTTTCAGCATCCACTGGCTCTTGTTCTTGCGGATGACCTCGCTGCCGCAGCGCTCGCACACGCCGTTGACGACTTCCTCGTTCGCGAGCACGCACTTACAGCTCGTGCACCAGTTGACCGCCATTTCCTTTTTGTAGGCCAGTCCCTTTTTGAACAGCTGGAGGAAAATCCACTGCGTCCACTTGTAGTAGCTCGGGTCGGTGGTGTTGACCTCGCGGCTCCAGTCGAACGACAGGCCGAGCGACTTGAGCTGGCTCTTAAAGCGCGCGACGTTTTTCTCGGTTACCTCCGCCGGGTGTACGTGGTTCTGGATGGCGAAGTTCTCGGTCGGCAGGCCGAAGGCGTCCCATCCCATCGGATACAGGACGTTGTAGCCCTGCATGCGGCGCTTTCTGGCGACGATGTCCAGCGCGGTGTACGAGCGCGGGTGACCGACGTGCAGGCCGGCGCCCGAGGGATAGGGGAACTCGACCAGCGCGTAATATTTCGGCTTGGAATAGTCGGTTGTAGCGGCGAACGCCTGCTCGTCCTCCCAAGCCTGCTGCCATTTGGCTTCAATGGCTTTGAAATTGTATTTTTCCAATGTCTGTGACTCCCATCTATTTTGAAGTATATGCGAATGCGTGTTACAGCTCGTCAAGCGGGATGCGCACGGCGTCCTTCCACAGCTTTTCCAGGCTGTAGAAGCTGCGCGCGGATTCCAAAAAGACGTGCACGAGCGCAAAGCCGTAGTCGAGCAGAATCCAGCTCGCGGAATCGTGCCCCTCGATGTGGTGCGGCAGGACGCCGTAGTCCGTCTTGAGGCGGAACTCCACCTCGTCGGCGAGCGTCTTGACCTGCGTCGTGCTGGTCGCGGTGCAGAGGACAAAGTACTCCGCAAGCGTGGTCAGGTCGGCGACCTTGAGCACCTGGATGTCCTGTCCGCGCTTGCTGTCCAGCGCCTGTACGGCGGCCTTGATATAAGTTTCTGTGTTGTGATCCATACTCTATGCGTCTCCTTGATTCCCTTGTGCGGGAATGTCAGCGGTCTTCGTCTTCCGGCGGCTGTCCGCTGCCGGTCTCCCCGTCTTCCTCTGCCTCATACGAAGCGTAGCGGATGGCGCGCTCCGTGCGCCAGCTGCTGCTGTAAATGCCGAGGTCGTCGGGCGTGATGATATTGAAATCGTCCTCCGTCAGCCGGCGGAGGTACGGATTGAACGACTCGTTGATCTGGTCGATGACCATCTCCTCGTCGAGGATGAAAAACCACAGGCTGCCGACCATCGCGTTGTCGCCGATCAGCGTCTGCATGTGCACGTCCTCGTCCATGTCCAGCTTCATGCCCTGCATACCGAGCCACAACACCTGCGAGGTGGTCAGGTCGGTGTCCACGTTGTCCGACACCGCCGCGGCAATCGCGGGGATGTTGAACAGATTGGACGGGGAGAGCACCTCCTTGCCGAGCGCGACCAGGAACGTCTGCAATTTTTCCACGCGGCCGATGTCGCCGTCGTCGTAGCCCGTGCCGTCGTCGTTGTGCCGCCAGCGCAGAAATTCGACGACCTGCTCGCCGTCCAGATGCTGCCAGCCCTGCTCGAACTCGATGGCGAGATCCTGCGAGGCGTCGTGGTAGCTCATGTCGAACGGGATTTCATAATCGATGCCGCCGATGGCGTCCACGATGTCCGCAATGCCGTCAAAATTGGCGACGATGTACTTGTCCGGACGGAAGCCGATGACGCCGGCCACCTCGTCCAGCTGCTCCTCGATGCCGGCGGCATGCGAGGCGTTGAGTTTTTTGCCCGCGCCGCGCCGCTCGGTGTCCACCAGCGTGTCGCGCGGAATGTTGATGACATTTGCCGTCTGGCTGTTCGTGTCAAACACGAGCACCATCATGGAGTCGGTGCGCGTCTCGTCCTCGTCGGTCGCGGCGATAAACAGCGTAAATACGCCCGCGCGCCGCCCTTCGCCTTCCACGACGATGGCCGACCCCTGATCCACCCGTCCAGCCTGCTCCACGTTGCGCTCCAGCAGCGAGCCGGATGCGTTCACCCAGTAGACGAACGCATAATAGCCTACCACACACACGGCTGCGGCCACCGCCAGACCTGCCAAAACCCGGCGCAGCCACCTGTTCTTTCTGTTGTTCATGCTCTCTTTATCCCATCCGCCGCCGGTCACATGTGCTCCAGCAGCCAGTTTCTCGCCGAAACGGTATCCACATGAATCTGTTTTCCACGGTGTATGAGGTCGCGCAGGGAGGAATTCATCCCGTACAGCAGAGCCTTGTCCAGATTCCGTGCAGCCAGCTTTCGAGCGGTTTTCACGCCGTCAAAACTGCGATTTTCTTCTATGTAATCGGCCATATAGACGATTTTATCCAGCAGCGTCATATCCGCACAGCCGGTGGTGTGGTACGCGATCGCGTGCACCACATCGGCGGGCGCGCCGTATACGTCTGCGGCAATGGCTGCTGCCGTTTTTCCGTGCAGCATTTTCCATTCTGTTTTTTCGACATCATTGGGTATTATACCGTATTTCTCGCACAAGTTCAACTGCTCGTCCTGAGAAAATGTCTTCGTGATATCGTGCAGCAGCATGGCGAACGCGCACTTCTCTTCGTCCTCGCCATACCGCTGCGCGAGCATGCGCGCGGCCTTTTCGCAGCCCAGCGTATGCTTGAGGCGGAACCCCGACAGGCGGGAAAGGATATCTCTTCTGGTTTCGTCATCGTAGAGCATGGTGATCCTCCGTTCTTTTCCGTCCGGGCGCCGCAGCGCCGGTATATCCCCTTGCTTGCGTCAAAAATACAGCCCCTGCTGTTCGATATAGTCAAAAATGGCCGGCGGCACCATCGCGCGGCACAGCGCGCGGCTGGCGCGCACATCCGTCGAGGACAGCGGCAGCGCCGGGCAGTCGACGAGAAACACGCGGGCGTCCCATTTCTCCTTCAGCCACGCGGCCTTCTCTTCCAGCGCGGCGCGGTCGGCGGCGTCGCGCGCCACCGCGACCAGCCCGGCGCGCGCACACAGCGTCTCCGGCTCGCGCCAGCGGTCGAGGGTCAGCAGCATGTCCGTCCCGAGAATGAGAAACAGCTCCGCCCCCGGCAGCGCGCGTTCGAGCGCGCGCAGCGTGTCCGCCGTATAGCTGCGCCCGCTGCGCCGCAGCTCCAGGTCGCACGCCTCCGCGCCGGGGATTTCCCGCGCCATCAGCCGCGTCATCTCCAGCCGCTGCGCCGCGTCCGCCGAGCCGCGCGGCATTGTCTTGTGCGGCGGCTCGTTGTCCGGCATGAGCAGCAGCCGGTCAAACCGCATCGCCGCCATCGCCTGCTGCGCGGCGTGCACATGCCCGTTGTGCGGCGGATTGAACGTGCCGCCCATGATCCCGACGCGGCTCATGCGTTCGGGTCGATGTGCCGGTTCTCCGGCTGGCGCGCAACGCGGAAGATGACGGCCTTGGTGCCGATGCACTGCACCGGCTCGGCGTCCAGCCGCTCGCACAGCGCCTGCTGCACCTCGCGCGGCGTCAGCATGGCGGTCTCCAGAATCTTGATCTTCATCAGCTCGTGCTTTTCCAGCACCTCCTCGACCTGCGCGACCACCGCGTCGGTCAGGCCGTCCTTTCCGATCAGGACGGTATCGCTGCATGTGTTTGCCATGGCGCGCAGACGGGCGCGCTGTTTGCTTGTCAGCATTTAGTCTTCTCCTTTTTCTTCCATGTATACCTGCAACGCGCTGCCCAGCGCGGTAAAGGCGCGGGCGCGGTGCGAAATGGCGTTTTTCACTTCCGGCTCCAGCTCTCCGAACGTGCAGCCGTATTTGGGCACGCAGAAAATCGGGTCATAGCCAAAGCCGCCGCTGCCGTGCTCCTCGCTGAGGATGGTGCCGCGGCACTGGCCGCGCACGGTCAGCTCCTTGCCGTCCGGGAACACGCACGCCGCCACGCAGACAAACTCCGCGCCGCGCTGGTCCTCCGGCACAGCGATCATCTTTTCGAGCAGCAGCAGATTGCGCTCGTGCGACGTCACATCCGGCCCCGCCCAGCGCGCGGAGTGGATGCCCGGAAAGCCGTCCAGCGCGTCGACCTCCAGGCCGGAGTCGTCCGCGACCGCCGGCACGCCGAGCGCCCGGCTGACGGCGCGCGCCTTGATGCGCGCGTTTTCCTCAAAGCTGTCGCCGTTTTCTTCAATTTCCGGAAAATCCTCCGGCATCGGCACGATCTCCAGCCCCATCGGCTGCCAGATCTGCCGGACTTCCTGTATTTTCCCCTTGTTGTGCGATGCGAGTACCAGTTTCATCCGACTTCACCCGTGATCTTTCTCTGCTCCCGGCACAGCTTGGCCGTGCCGCGCCGCGCCAGCGACATCAGGCGGGTGTATTCCTCCCTGGTGAACGGACGGCCCTCGCCGGTGCCCTGAATTTCCACAAATTCGCCCTTTTCCGTCATGACGAAGTTCGCGTCCACCTCCGCGTGCGAATCCTCCTCATAGGCCAGATCGAGAATCGCCTCGTCGTGCCAGATGCCCGCGGAGACCGCGGCGACCTGTCCGGTCAGCGGGATTTTTTTGAGCACGCCCTCGTCCACCAGCTTTTTGCACGCCAGCCACAGCGCGACGTAGCCGCCGGTGATGGACGCGCAGCGCGTGCCGCCGTCCGCCTGGATGACGTCGCAGTCGACGACGATCTGCCGCTCGCCCAGCGCCTCCATGTCAGTGACCGCGCGCAGCGCGCGGCCGATCAGGCGCTGGATCTCCGCGCTGCGCCCGTTGAGCTTGAGCCGCGAGATGTCGCGGCGGTTTCTCGTGTTGGTCGCGCGCGGCAGCATGCTGTATTCCGCCGTCACCCAGCCGCGCCCCGTGCCCTTGACGTGCTGGGGCACGTTCTCCTCCACCGTCGCGTTGCAGATCACCTTGGTGTTGCCCACCGAGATGAGCACCGAGCCCTCCGCGTGCATGGTGAAGTCGGGCACAAGCTTCATCTTGCGCATCTCGTCGTTGCGCCGTAAATCAGGTCTTGCCATCACTCGTCTCCTTCCATCGGCAGCAGCGCCTCGACAAACGCGCTGCGTTCAAACGGCATCAGATCGTCAATGCCCTCACCGACGCCGACATATTTGACCGGCACGCCCAGCCCGGCGGAAATGGCGATGACAATGCCGCCCTTTGCGGTGCCGTCCAGCTTGGTCAGCACGATGCCGGTGAGCCTGGCCGCCTTGTTGAACTGCTCCGCCTGGGAGACCGCGTTCTGGCCGGTCGTCGCGTCGAGCACGAGCAGCGTCTCCCGGCTGGAATCCGGCAGCTCGCGCGCGATGACGCGGTCGATCTTGTTCAGCTCGTTCATCAGATTGGTCTTGTTGTGCAGGCGTCCCGCCGTGTCCACGATGATGATGTCGCAGCCGCGCGCCTTCGCCGCCGCAATCGCGTCGAACACGACCGCCGCCGGGTCGGCGCCCTCGCCGTGGCGCACGATGTCCGCGCCGGCGCGCTTCGCCCAGATGGTCAGCTGATCCGCCGCCGCCGCGCGGAACGTGTCCGCCGCCGCCAGCATGACGCGCTTGCCCTGCGCCGTGTACGACGCGGCGAGCTTGCCGATCGTCGTGGTCTTGCCCACGCCGTTGACGCCGATGACGAGAATCACCGCCGGCTCGCGCGAGACGTCGAGCGCACTGTCCTCCTGCATCATGTCCGCGAGGATGTCGCACAGCGCGGCGCGCAGCGCCGCCCGCGTGTCAATGCGCTCGTGCTTGGCGCGGTCGCGCAGCGCGTCCACCGCGCGGGAGGCGGTCGCGGCGCCGAGGTCGGCCAGGATCATCGCCTCCTCCAGCTCCTCCAGCAGGTCCTCGTCCACGCGGACAAAGGCCGCCATCACATCGCCCAGCGATTCGCTGACCGCTGCGGTCGTCTTTCTCAGTCCCTCTTTGATCTTATCGAAAAATCCCATGTCTGGAACCCTCCTTCTGTATTCCTAAAGACGCAGCCGGGGGCGGCTGTGCCTGTTTTTCCGTCATGTCAGCTCCATGTGCATCTCGCGCTCGACGTCCGCGAGGTTGAGCATGAGCAGCTTGGACACGCCGCGCTCCTGCATGGTCACGCCGTACAGCATGTCCGCCTCCTCCATCGTGCCGCGGCGGTGCGTGATGACGATGAACTGCGTCTGGCCGGACAGCCGCTGCAAATAGCGCGCAAAGCGCGTGACGTTGACGTCGTCGAGCGCCGCCTCGATCTCGTCGAGCACACAGAACGGCGTCGGCCGCACCTTGAGAATCGCGAAGTACAGCGCGATGGCGACAAACGCCTTTTCGCCGCCGGACAGCAGCGACAGGCTCTTGACCGTCTTGCCGGGCGGCGTGACGCGGATCTCGATGCCGCAGGTGAGAATGTCGCTCTCGTCCTCCAGCAGCAGCTCGGCGCTGCCGCCGCCGAAAATCTCGCGGAATGTCTCGCCAAAATAGCGGTTGAGCTGGGCAAACGACTGCGCAAACGTCTCCTTCATCTGTTCGGTCAGCCTGCCGATGATGCCGCGCAGCTCGCCTTCCGCCCGCTCGAGGTCGTCCTTCTGTTCGGTCAGAAAGGTCAGCCGCTCGCACAGCGCGGCGTATTCGTCCACGGCGGACAGATTGACCGCGCCGAGCGCGCGGATGTCGCGGCGCAGCACGGCGGCCTGCTTTTCCTCCGCCTGCCGGTCGTGCACCGCGTGCGCCAGCGGGCGCGCCGCCGTCGGCGTCAGCTCGTAGCTCTCCCACATGCGGTCGAGCACCTGCTGCTCCGCGCGGCGCAGCTGCTCCACGGCGGCCTCCGCCTCCGCGTGGCGGCGCTCCAGCTCCACCATGCGGCTGCCTGTGGCGCGCGCGGCCTGCTCCGCCTCGGTCTTGTTCTGCTCCAGCCGCAGGCGCTCCTGCCCGCAGGCGCGCAGCTGCCCGCGCAGGGCCTCGGCGCGCCGGCGGTGCTGCTCGCCGCGCGTCTCCAGCTGCGCCCGCTCCGCGTCCGCCTGCCGGATGGCCTGCTCATATTCACCCATGCGGCGGCGGTGTTCATCCGCCGCGCGCGCGGCGTGCGCCGCCAGCTCGTGCATCTCGTCCAGACTCTGCTGCGCGCTGTCGCGCGCGGTCTGCGCCTGCGCGAGCGCCGTGCGGCTCTGCGCCGCGCTGTCGTTTTGCAGCGTGCGCTCTCCCGCGGCCTGCTGCGCCGCGCCCGCCGCCGCGTTCAGTTCGAGCAACCCCTGCTGCTGCGCGCGGTGCAGCTCGCTCTCCCGCTGCACCAGCGCCGCAATCTGCGCGCGCAGCTGCTCCCGCCGCTGCACCGCGTCGCTCTGCTCGCTGCGAAACTGCCGCTCCGCCTCGCGCACGCTGTCGAGCAGCAGCGCGTGCTGCCTGGCCTGCGCGTCCAGCGCCGCCAGCGCCTGCCGCCGCGCCGCCAGCTGCTCGCCCGCGCGCTGCGCCTCCTGCGCCTGCTGCGCCGCCTGCTGCGCGCACCGCTCCCCGCGCGCGGTCAGCGCCTCCAGCTCCTGCTGCTGCGCCTGCGCGCGCGCCTGCAACTGCTCGAGCTGGTTGGCGCGCGAGAGAATGCCGGACGAGCGCCCGGCCGAGCCGCCGGTCATCGAGCCGCCCGCGTTCACGAGCTGGCCGTCCAGCGTGACGATGCGGAACCGGTTGCGGTGCCGGCGCGCCATAGCGAGCGCGCTGTCCAGATCGCGCGCCACGACCGTGCGGCCGAGCGCGTTTTCCAAAATATCGCGATACTCCGCGTCGCAGTCCACCAGATCGGCCGCGACGCCGCAATAGCCTTCGTTCTGCTCCAGCCCGCTCTCGCGCAGCGACTGCGGGCGGATGGTGTCAATCGGCAAAAAGGTCGCGCGGCCGCCGTCGCGCTTTTTGAGCAGCTCGATCGCGCGCTTGCCGTGCTGCGCCGTCTCGACGACGATGTTGGACGCCGCCGCGCCGAGCGCGGTCTCAATCGCCGTGACATACGGCGCGGGCACGTGCAACAGCGACGAGAGCGGGCCGCGCACGCCCTTGAGCGCGCCGGCGGACGCCTGTCCCATGACCAGCTTGACCGCGCGCGAAAAGCCCTCGTAATCGCGCTGCAATTCGCGCAGCAGGCGCACGCGATTGCGCGTATCCGTCAGCTGTGCCGTCTGCGCGGCGCACGCCCGGCGCGCCTCATCCGCCTGCCGCGCCGCCTGCTGGGCGCTCTGCTGCGCCGCCTGCGCCCCGGCCTGCATGCGTTCGATCTCCGCGCGCAGGTCGCCGAGCGCGCGCTGCATGTCGTCCTGCGCCGCCTGTTCGCGCGCGGTGCGCGTCTGCGCGGCGCGCACTTCGTCTCCCACGCTCTCCCGGCGCCCGTCCAGCGCCTCCAGCTGCGCCTCCGCCGCGCGGCGGTCGGCCTGCGCGGCAAACAGCTGTGCGCGCAGCGTCTCGTCCTGCGCGCGCAGGCGGGCTGTCTCCTGTTCCTGTTCCTCGATGCGCGCGTCCAGCGCCGCCAGCGCCTGCTCGGCGCGCGCCAGCGCGTCGGTCTGCTGCGCGATCTGCCGGGTGAGCGCGTCCAGCCGCTCCTGACGCGCCTGCATCTGCTGTTGGAGCGCGTCGGTCTGCCTGCGCTGCTCCTCCCACTGGCCTCTGGCCAGCTCGATGTTCTCGGCGGCGTTGCGGCGGCTCTCGCCGAGCACCGCCAGCCGGCGCGCCGTGTCCGCCGCTTCGCGCTCCGCGGCGGCGGCCTGCGCCTGCAACTGCTCCGCGCGGATGTCCGACTGACGCATGTCGTCCGCCAGCTTTTCCGCGCAGGCATACTGCTCCTTCTGCTGCGCGCGCACGGCCTCCAGTGCCTGTTCCGCCTCGCGGCAGGCGTTCCGGCGCGCCTCGCGCGCGCCCTGCATGCCGTCCAGCTCGTCCAGCCACAGCGAGACCTCGTGCGTGCGCAGCGCGTCGCGCAGGCGGAGATACTGCCGCGCATCCTCCGCCTGCTTGGCCAACGGCGCGGCGCGCGCGTCCAGCTCGCCCCAGATGTCGCGGATGCGCACGAGGTTTTCCGCCGTCTGCGTCAGGCGGCGCTCCGCCTCCTCCTTGCGCGTGCGAAAGCGCGTCACGCCCGCCGCCTCCTCGAACACCTCGCGCCGGTCGGCGCTCTTGACGGCGAGAATCTCGTCGATGCGCCCCTGCCCGATGATAGAGTAGCCGTCGTGCCCCAGTCCGGTGTCCATGAACACCTCGCGGATGTCGCGCAGGCGCACGCGCCGGCGGTTGAGGTAATATTCGCTCTCGCCGCTGCGGTAATACTTGCGCCGGACCATGACCTCCGCCGCGTCCACCGGAAACTGCCCGGTGGAATTGTCCAGGATCAGCGTGACCTGCGCCGCCCCCATCGGGCTGCGCCGCGCCGTGCCGCCGAAGACGACGTCCTCCATCTTCGCGCCGCGCAGGCTCTTGGTGGACTGCTCGCCCAGCACCCAGCGGATGGCGTCCGAAATATTTGATTTTCCGCTTCCGTTCGGCCCGACGATCGCGGTCATGCCGTCGGAAAACCGGATGGTCGTCCGGTCGGGGAACGATTTGAACCCCTGTAGCTCCAGTGACTTCAGATACACGCGGAATCCCTTTCTGTCTGTTCGGGGCAATGGCTCATTTTGCCAAAGCCTTTCCTATGATACAGGATATCATGTTTTTTGTTCTGTTGCAATCAATCTGTGCAGAAACTTCCCATCTATGCACCGCTTTTCGCGCCTTCCCCGCGCAAAAGCGGACACCGTTCGCGCGTTTCCGGCACAAAGAAAATCCTCCCCGTCCCGCCGGGCGGAGAGGATTGCGTCTCAGGTTTCCCGCGGCAGAATGCGGATGTCGCGGTCGGGAAAGTCCCGCTTCAGGCGCAGCACATTGCGCCGTTTCTGCCCGATGGCGCGCGAGAGCGCGCGGGCGGGGACGTACAGCGTCCCCGTGCCGGGCTGCTGCGCCAGCTGCGCGCGCAGGCGGCGGTACCACAGCTCGTTCCACGCCAGCTCGCCGAGCGCGGGGTGATAGGCGCCCGCCGCGACCGTGCGCGCCAGCTGCTCGGTCGGGTTGAGCCCGATGCGCAGCACCGGGATACGGGCGCGCTCGAACACCTCCAGCATGTCGGCGCACCACACGGCCGCCGTCTCGTTGTCGAGCGGTGCATAGCTGCCCTCCCGCCACATCGCGTGCAGCTCCGTGCCGGGCAGCACGGCCACCGGATAGATGCGCACGCCGTCCGGCTCCAGCGCGGCGATGCGTTCGGCCGTCCGGCGCACCGTCCCGCGCGTGTCGCCCGGCAGCCCCGCCATCGTCTGCAAAATGAGCGACAACCCGGCGCGCCGCACCAGCTGCGCGGCGCGCACCGTGTCCGCCGCCGTGTGGCCGCGCCGCGCCCGCCGCAGCACCTCGTCGTCCATCGACTGCGCGCCCAGCTCGACCGTGGTCACGCCGTGGCGGCGCAGGCGCAAAAGCCCCTGCGCGTCAACCGCGTCCGGGCGCGTGGACAGGCGCACAGCGGACAGCCTGCCCTGCGCCAGCAGCGCGTCGGTCACCGCCAGCAGCGCCTCCTGCTCCGCCACGGGGATGGCGGTAAAGCTGCCGCCGTAAAACGCCGCCTGCGGCGCGCTCCCCTCCGGCAGCACAGACAGCGCCTGCTCGAGCAGCTCCCGCGCCCGCGCGGGCGTCAGATGCGCGCCTCCGGCAATCGCGCGCTGGTCGCAGAACACACAGCGGCACGGGCAGCCCGCGTGCGGCACGAACAGCGGCACGATGGACGCCATGTCAGACCTGTCCCATCAGCTCGAGCGCGGCCTTCGCCGCCATCTGCTCGGCCTCTTTCTTGCTGCGCCCGATGCCCTCGGCGAAGATATTGCGGTTGAGCAGCACCTGTACGGTGAAGCGCTTGTCGTGATCCGGCCCGCTCTCGCCGCTCAGGCGGTAACTCAGCGTCTCCTGCCGGTTTTTCTGCACGATCTCCTGCAAGGTGGTCTTGTAGTCGCGGAACGCGCCGCCCTGCTCCGCCAGATCGACCTTCGCGGGCAGGAAGGACAGGATAAACGTGCGCGCGGACTCCAATCCGCCGTCCAGATAAATCGCGCCGATCAGCGCCTCGACCGCGTCCGCGAGGATGGAGGGTCTGCCCCGGCCGCCGCCGTTCTCCTCGCCCTTGCCGAGCAGGAGCAGGCGGTCCAGCCCAAGTTCCTTGGCGACCTCATACAGCGTCTGCTCGCAGACGACCGCCGCGCGCAGCTTGGTCAGCTGCCCCTCCGGTACGTTGGGATATCGGTGGAAGACATAGTCGGCGGACACGAGTCCCAGTATGGAATCGCCAAGAAACTCCAGCCGTTCGTTGTTCTGCATGTGCAGGTCGCGGTGCTCATTCGCGTAGGAAGAATGCGTCACCGCGGTGGTCAGCAGGCCGGTGTCGTGAAACTGATAGATCAGCTCGTCCTTTTCCATCAAAAAAGTCTCTCCTTTCTGTCTGTTGATTTTTTTCAAAAGAAGCGCCGGGCAGCGGGACAGTCGTACCGCCATTCCCCGGCGCACCGCTCTGTTTGGTTCAGTCGTCGTCCCCAATGCGGCGAACCAGGTCGCCGATGGTCTTCATGGCTGCGGCCTCCTCCTCGGAGATCTCGCCGACGTCGAATTCCTCCTCGATGCTCATCATCAGCTCGACCACATCGAGCGAATCGGCGCCGAGATCCTCCACGAACGCCGTGTCCATGTTCAGCGCGCCGGCGTCCACGCCGAACTGCTCGGAAAGGATGTTGCATACCTTCTCGAAAACCACACGCTCACCTCCCTTTTTCCGTCTTATACTCAAATCATATGCGCCGCGCGCGGCCGTGTCAATAGGCGCGCGCCTGTCAAAGCGTCATGTGCTCGATATTGCGCTCGATTTCCCCGACGACGTCCGCCTGCACGAAATTCATCGCCTGCCTGACCGCCGAGCGGATCGCTCTGGCGTCCGACGAGCCGTGCGCCTTGAACACCGGCTTGGAAATGCCGAGGAACGGCGCGCCGCCGACCTCGCTCGTGGACAGCAGCTTTTTCAGCGCGCCCATCGCGGGCTTGACCAGCAGATACGCCAGCTTGGTACGCGCGTTGGTGAGGAACATGGTCTTGATCTCGCCGACCAGGAAGCTGGCGACGCCCTCGACCGTCTTGAGCATGACGTTGCCCGTAAAGCCGTCGGTCACGGCGACGTCGCACGCGCCCTTGGGCACGTCGCTGCCTTCCACATTGCCCACAAAGCGGATGCGCCCCGCCTCGTCCGCCTGCCGGAGCAGCTGATAGGTCTCCTTGCGCAGCGGGTCGCCCTTGGTGTCCTCCGCGCCGTTGTTGACCAGACCAACGCGCGGACGCGCGACGCCCATGACCTTCTCCATGTAAAAGCTGCCCATGTAGGCGAATTGCAGCAGGTATTCCGGCGTGCACTCCGTGTTCGCTCCCGCGTCCACCAGCAGCACGTGCCCGTTTTTGCACGGCAGCATGGGCGGCAGCGCCGCGCGGCGGATGCCCTTGACGCGCTTGACGACCAGCGTCGCGCCGGAGAGCAGCGCGCCCGTATTGCCCGCGGAAATCATCGCGTCGCCCGCGCCGTCGCGCAGCAGGCGCAGCGCGACCGACATGGACGCATTTTTCTTCTGGCGAACCGCGGTCGCCGGGTCGTCGTGCATGTCGATGACGTCGTCCGCGTGCTGGATGGCGATGGGCAGACCGTCCGCCTTCTCGCGCGCGAGCAGCGGGCGCAGCGCCTCTTCCCTGCCGACCAAAATGTATTCCTGTCCAAATTCGCGCGCGGCCATCACGCAGCCGGCCACCATGGCCTCCGGCGCGTTGTCGCCGCTCATCGCATCGATAATCAGTTTCACTGGACGTCCTCCTTTACTGCCCCCAACAGCTCCTCCATACAGGCCAGCGCGCGCTGGGCGATCTGCGTGTTTTTCTCGCGCTTGCCCTTGACGCGGTAGCCGAGCGGCTGGATGATGCCGAAATTGATGTTCATCGGCTGGAATTTGACATTGGCCTCGTTCGAGACATACAGACCGAGCGCGCCGATTGCGGTCGTGTCCGGAAACGCGATCAGCGGCCGCTCCTTCAGCTCGCGCGCGAGGTTCAATCCCGCCTCAAAGCCGGAGGCCGCCGACTCGATGTAGCCCTCCACGCCGGTCATCTGCCCGGCGAAGCGGATGCGCGGCTGCGCGCGCAGGCGGAAATGCCGGTCGAGCAGGCGCGGGGAATCGAGAAATGTGTTGCGGTGCATGACGCCGTAGCGCACAAACTCCGCGTCGTGCAGCGCGGGGATCATGGAAAACACGCGCTTCTGCTCGGGAAAGCGCAGGTGCGTCTGGAAGCCGACGAGATTGTACAGCGAGCCCGCCGCGTTGTCCCGGCGCAGCTGCACGACGGCATACGGGTCCTTACCCGTGCGCGGGTCGCGCAGGCCGACCGGCTTGAGCGGGCCGTACAGCAGCGTATCGTGTCCGCGCCGCCCCATGACCTCGACCGGCATACAGCCCTCAAACACCTTCTTGTCCTCAAAGCCGTGCACGGGCGCCTGCTCGGCGTCGCACAGCGCCTGCCAGAAGGCGTCGTACTGCTCGCGGTCCATCGGGCAGTTGATGTAATCCGCCGTGCCCTTGCCGTAGCGTGAGGCAAAATAGGCGTGCTCCATGTCGATCGACTCAAAGCTGACGATCGGCGCCGCCGCGTCGTAAAAATGCAGGTACTCGTGCTGCCCGATGACGCGCCGGATGTCGTCAAACAGCGCGTCTGAGGTCAGCGGGCCGGTCGCGACGATCACGTGCCCCTCGTCCGGGATGCGCGTGACCTCGCCCTCGTGCACGGTGATGTTGGGGTGCGAGCGGATGCGCGCCGTGACCCCGGCGGCAAACGCGGCGCGGTCGACGGCGAGCGCGCCGCCCGCCTCCACGCGCGTCTCGTCCGCGCAGGCGAGAATCAGGCTGCCCGCGCGGCGCAGCTCCTCCTTGAGCAGGCCGGGCGCGGTGCAGATCTCCGCGCCGCGCAGCGAATTGGAGCAGCACAGCTCCGCGAAGTCCGCAGAATGGTGGGCGGGCGTCATGCGCACCGGCTTCATCTCGTACAGATCGACGGCGATGCCGCGCCGGGCGAGCTGCCACGCCGCCTCACAGCCGGCCAGCCCCGCGCCGATGACGGTTGCGTTAGTCTGCATGGGCGGTTTCCTCCTCCGCTGCGGCGGCTGTCGTCTTTTTGCGCGTCGTGCGCTTTTTGGGCGTCTCACCCTCGTCCGCCTTGGCGGTCTTGCGGGCCGCCGTCTTTTTGGCGGTGGTCTTTTTGGCGGTGGTCTTTTTCGCGGCGGTCTTCTTTGCGGCCGGCTTCTTCGGCGCCTCCGCCTCGTCCGCCGCGCCGCTCTCGCCCGCCGCTGCGGCGGCCGCGGCCGCCTCCGCTTCCTTCTGCGCCTTGGTCTTGCGCGGCGTGCGCTTGCTGACAAACTTCTTGTACTCGCAGCCGTCCTTGTAGCAGACCAGATGCGTCTCGCCCGTCTCGCGGTCGTAGTGGCGGAACAGCGCGGAACCGCACTCCGGGCACTCCTCCTTGGTCGTCTTGTCCCACGTCATAAACGTGCAGTCCGGGTAGTTGCTGCAACCCAGATACGGGAAGCCGCGCTTGGACTTGCGCCCGACGATCTGCCCGCCGCACTTCGGGCAGGCGATGCCGGTCTCCTCGACGATCGGCTTGGTGAACTTGCACTCCGGATAGCCCGGGCACGCGAGGAACTTGCCAAAGCGCCCCGACTTGATGACCATCTTGCGGCCGCACTGCTCGCAGATCACGTCGGTCTCCTCGTCGCGGATCTTGATGCGCTGTCCCTCAAGGTCCTTCTCCGCCTGCTCCAGCGCGGCCTCAAAGCCGCCGTAAAAGCGGCGCAGCACCTCGACATAGCTCATCTTGCCGCGCTCGACCTCGTCCAGCTCGTCCTCCATATGCGCGGTGAACGTGAGGTCGGCCACGGAGGTGAATTTGTCCACCAGCAGCTCGGTGACACCCTCGCCGAGCGGCGTCGGGCGCAGGCTGCGCCCCTCCTTGACGACATAGTCGCGCGCCAGAATCGTGGAGATGGTCGGCGCGTAGGTGGACGGGCGTCCGATGCCCTTCTCCTCCATCGCCTTGATGAGCGACGCCTCGGTATAGCGCGCCGGCGGCTGGGTGAAGTGCTGGGCGGGCGTCAGCTTGCGGCAGGCCAGCGCGTCGCCCTCGCCGAAATCGGGCAGCGGCTTGCCGGACGCCGTCTCGCTCTGCTTGCCGTCGTCGGTGGATTCCTCATACACGGCGGTGAAGCCGGGGAACGCCACCTTGTAGCCGCTCGCGCGGAACACATAGCCCTCGCTGAGGATATCGGCGGACACCGTGTCCAAAATCGCCTCCGACATCTGACAGGCGACAAAGCGGCTCCACACCAGCTTATACAGCTTGTACTGCTCCTCCGTCAGGTAGGGGTGCAGGTCGTCCGGCGTCTGCGCGACGTTGGTCGGGCGGATGGCTTCGTGCGCGTCCTGCGCGCCGTTTTTCGTGCGGAACACGCGCTTTTTCTCCGGATAATAGGGCGCGCCGTAGCGCTCTAAAATAAACTGTCTGGCCGCCTCGGTCGCCTCGTCAGACAGGCGCAGCGAGTCGGTTCGCATATAGGTAATCAGACCGGTCAGACCCTGCTCGCCGATCTCGATGCCCTCGTACAGCTGCTGCGCGACCGCCATGGCGCGGCGCGGCGACATGCCGAGCTTGCGGCTGGCCTCCTGCTGCAACGTCGAGGTGATGAACGGGGGCGCCGGGTTTTTGCGCTTTTTGCCGCGGCGCACCTTGCCGACCGTGAACGGCTTGCCGGTGACGGCGTCCACCACCGCCTGCGTCTGCGCCTCGGTTTTCAGCTCGACCTTGCCGGTGCCGTCGCCGTAAAACGACGCGGTGAACACACCGCCGCCCTGCGTGGCCAGCTCGGCCTCCAGCGACCAGTATTCCTCCGGCACGAACGCGCGGATCTCCTTCTCCCGGTCGACGACCATGCGCGTGGCGACCGACTGGACGCGCCCGGCGGACAGGCCGCGCTTGACCTTGCGCCACAGGAACGGCGACAGCTGATAGCCCACGATGCGGTCGAGAATGCGGCGCGCCTGCTGCGCGTCCACCAGATCGAGGTCGATGTCGCGCGGGTGCGCGATGCCGTCCTGCACCGCGCGCTTGGTGATCTCGTTGAACGTCACGCGCTTGGAGCGCTGGTCGCCCAGGTGCAGCAGCTCCTTGAGATGCCAGGAAATCGCCTCGCCCTCGCGGTCGGGGTCGGTCGCGAGATAGACAAAATCGCTCTCCTCCGCCGCCTCGCGCAGCTCGTTGATCAGCTTATCCTTTCCCTCAATCGGGATGTATTCCGGGTGAAAATCGTGTTCGATATCCACGCCCATCGTCTTCGCCGGAAGGTCGCGCAGATGTCCCATCGACGCCTTGACCACATAGTCCGTGCCGAGATATTTCCCGATGGTCTTCGCCTTCGCCGGGGACTCCACAATGACAAGTTTTGACATGTCTTCCTCCTGTCGCGTGCGGCCGGCAGTCCGGCGCACGCCCTGTTTCCAAAAAATCTATTCGATCAAGTTTCTGTTGTCTGCGGCAGCTGCACATCGTCCGCCGCGCGGTAGCCCGCATCGGTGCGCGCGACATAGGCGCCGACCTCCAGCATGGTCAGCGCGGTCAGCACCTCGGACGCGGTCAGCCCCGTGCATTCCACGACGCGGTCGACCGTGTCGCTGCCGTCGCGCACAGCGCGCCACACCGCGCACTCCTGCGCCGAGCCGGTCAGCGTGCGCATCTCGCGCGGCGCTTCGGCCGCCTGCGGGCGCGCCGCCGCCAGCTTGTGCTCCGGCGGCGCGGAACGCGCCACTGGGGCGTCGGGACGTCTGTCCGCACGCACCGTGCGCTCGTAGTGCGCCAAAAGGTCCGCCGGTGTCTGCACCAGCTCCGCGCCGCCCTGCCGGATGAGCGCGTTGCAGCCCGCGCTGTTCGGCCGGTTGATGTCGCCCGGAACGGCAAACACATCGCGCCCCTGTTCGAGCGCGAGGTCGGCGGAGATCAGCGCGCCGGATTTTTTGGGCGCTTCCACCACCAGTATGCCCCGGCTCATGCCGGTTATGATGCGGTTGCGCACCGGGAAATGGTGCCCCTTCGGCTCGGTTCCCGGCGGATATTCGCTGATGACCGCGCCGTGCGCGACAATGTCGCGCAGCAGCGCGCGGTGCGAGGCGGGATAGCAGACGTCGACGCCGCAGCCGAGTACGGCGACCGTCTCACAGCCCGCGTCGAGCGCGGCGCGGTTGGCCGCGCCGTCGATGCCCTCCGCCATGCCGGAGACGATCAGGCAGCCGTTCTGCGCGAGCGTACCCGCGAAATAGCGCGCGGCGTGCCTGCCATACGGCGTCGCCCGGCGCGTGCCGACCACCGACACCGGCAGGCTGTCCTGCAGGTCGGGCAGCGTGCCGCGCACATACAGCACGAGCGGCGGGTTGGCGATGCCGCGCAGCAGCGGCGGATAGCGCTCGTCCGTCAGCGTGCACACCGCGATCTGCCCGCGCACACAGCTCTGCCAGATGCGCTGCGCGTGCAAGGTGTCCTTGTCCGCCAGCGCGTCCAGACGAAGCTGGGTCAGCGAGACCGCCGCGGCGAGCTGCGCGCGCGTCGCGCGCCAGACCTCCTCCGGCGTGTCAAACGCCGCCAGCAGCCGGCGTCCGAGCGCGGAACCGGCGCCCAGCCGCTCCGCAAGCCAAATCCAATAGATCTCCGCCGTCATATCGCTTCGCTCCTGCTCATTTCGTACATCAGGATGGACGCCGCCACCGAGGCGTTGAGCGACTCGGCGCGCCCCTCCATCGGAATGATCACCTGTCTGTCGCTGAGCGCGGCGGCCTTTTTGGAGATGCCGCGCCCCTCGTTGCCGATGAGCACCGCCGCGCGGCGCAGATCGACCTGTGTGACGGGCACGCTGTCCGCGCCCAGCGCCGCCGCATACAGCGGCAGACCCTGCGCGCGCAGAAACGCGGCGGCTTGTTCGATCCCCGCGGCGGCGGCCGGCAGGCGGAACACCGCCCCCATCGTCGCGCGCACGACCTTCGGCGCGGTCGGGTCGACGCAGCCCTCGCACAGAATCATGCCGTCCAGCGCGAACGCATCTGCTGTGCGCATGATTGTACCAAGATTCCCCGGATCCTGCAACCCCTCCAGCACGATCAGGCGGCGCGCGCCGGCGAGCGACTCCAGCTGCGCGACCGGGCGGTCACAGGAAAACAGCACGCCCTGCGGCGTCTTGACGTCGGACACCTTCGCCAGCAGCGCATGCGAACAGCGGTACAGCTTCGCCCCCTGCTGCTCGGCGCGGTGCAGCGCCTCAGTGGAAACCGGCGCGTCGTCCGCCACCAGCACCGCGTGCACCGCCGTGCCGCTGGCCAGCGCCTCCTCCAACAGCTTGCCGCCCTCGCACACCATCTCGCCGCTCTCCCGGCGGAATTTCCGGTCGAGCGTCAGGCGGGTCAGCCGCTTGATGAGCGCGTTTTCTCTGCTCTCAATCCGTATGCTCATGCCTGACGCTCCAGTTTCTCGATGGTTTTGTTCTCGCCCGCCACGATGAGCACGTCCTCCGCGCGGAACACGTAGTCCGCCGGCGGCGAGATCACGACGTCCTGTCCGCCGCGCACCGCCAGAATGTTGACGGCGAAGTGCCGGCGCACGTTGATGCCCGCCAGCGTCTTGCCGATCCACGACTGCGGCAGCGGCAGCTCCACAATCGCGAAGTCCGGCGCCAGCTCGATGAAGTCGAGCGCCCGGCGGGCGGAAAGCGTGTGCGCCAGACGGCAGCCCATGTCGTATTCCGGGAAGATGACGCGGTCCGCGCCGATCAGCCGGAGGATTTTGCTGTGCTGTACGGAGCGCGCCTTGGCGACGATGTGCCGGGCGCCCAGCTCCTTGAGCATCAGCGTGACCATCACGCTGTTTTCGATGTTCGTCATGCAGACGATGACGCTGTCAAAATTGCGCACGCCGATCGAGCCGAGTACCGCCTCATCCTTCGCATCCGCGATGATGGTGTGCGTCACCGTCTCGGCGACCGCCTGCGCCACGCTCTCGTTGTTGTCGATCGCCAGCACCTCGTGTCCGAGCGAATGCAGCTCCTCCGCGACCGCCGTGCCAAAGCGACCCAGTCCGATCACAATAAACGATTTCATGCTCTCTCCTATCCTATCATCACGCGGCCTTCCGGATACCGGATCTTCTGTTCGCTCACGCGCCGCAAGAAGACGGCGACGCCGAGCGTCATGATGCCGACGCGTCCGAGGTACATCTCTACAATCAGCCACAGCCGGGACGCCGTGCCCAGCGTGGGCGTCAGGTTCTGCGTGCTGCCCGTCGTGCTGAACGCGGAGACCGTCTCATACAGCGCCAGCTCGATGGATACGCCGTCGCTGACGCACAGCAGCAGCGTGCCCACAAAAATCAGCATCGCCGCCACCATGCAGACGGTCAGCGCATGCAGCACCGCGCGGTTGTCAATCCTGCGGCGGAACACCGTGATGTCGCGCTTGCCGCGCAGCACGCTCAGCGCCGCCAGCGCCAGCAGCGCCGCCGCAGTCGTCTTGATGCCGCCGCCCGTCGAACCGGGCGAGCCGCCGATAAACATGAGCAGCAGGCTGATCAGCACGGAGGCGTTGGTCAGCGCCGTCTGGTCGATGGTGACAAAGCCCGCCGTGCGGCATGTGACCGACTGGAACAGTGCCGCCAGCACGCGCTGCCCCAGCGGCAGGCCGCCCAGCGTGCGCGGGTTGCCGCTCTCCAGCAGGAAGAACAGCACCGTGCCCGCCGCCAGCAGAATGCCCGTCATGACGAGCACCAGCTTGGTATGTACCGAGAATTTTTCCCATTTGCGGTGGCGCACCAGGTCGTGCCAGACGAGAAAGCCCAGGCCGCCCATGACGATGAGCGCCATCGTCACCCCGGTGACCAGCGGGTCGTCCGCGTAGCCGGTCAGGCTGGAAAATTCCTGCTGCTCACCCATCATCAAAGCCGGAATTGCAGAACGCGGCGACCGCGTGGAAGATGCTCTTGCCGATGCCCTTCCAGAAGCCGAACTGCGGGACAAAGCGCAGCGCCAGCAGTGCCGCGCCGATGCCCTCGGCCGCGAGCGTGAAGCGGATGACGCCCTGGGTCAGGCGCACGATGCCCGCGATGTCGCCCACGCTGAACGAGGCGGACATCTCCAGCCGCTCGCGCACGGTGATCGTGCGCCGGGTGAGAAACGCCACCATCGCCGCGGCCGACATGATGCCCAGGCCGCCGATCTGGAGCAGACAGAGGATGACCCCCTGCCCGAACGGCGACCAGTGCTGGCAGGTGTCCACCACCGTCATGCCCGTGATGCAGGTCGCGGACGCCGCCGTGAACAGACAGACCATCGGGTCGGTTCAGATGCCGCCGCGCGCCGAGATGGGCAGATGCAGCAGCGCCGCGCCGGCCAGCATCATCGCCAGAAAGCCCAGCATCATCACGCGCCCCGGGCGCACGGCGCGCCGGCGCGCGACGCGCGCGTGCGGCAAGCTCTGCGGTTTCGCCATCGTGTTTTCCTCCTCATGGCAAGGGGAAAAGCCTGAACAGCAGTCGTCGTGCCGCCCAGGCTTTGCCTGCGTTCAGTTAGTCGAGCGGCTTCATGGTCGGGAACAGCAGCACGTCGCGGATGGACGCGCTGTCCGTCAGGAACATGACCAGACGGTCGATGCCCATACCCATGCCTCCCGTGGGCGGCATGCCGTATTCCAGCGCGCACAGGAAGTCCTCGTCCATCATATTCGCCTCGTCGTCGCCCGCGTTGCGCAGCTCCACCTGGCGCTCAAAGCGGCCGCGCTGATCGACCGGGTCGTTCAGCTCGGAGAACGCATTGCACAGCTCGCGGCCGTAGACAAAGCACTCGAAGCGCTCGGTCAGGCGCGGGTCGGACGGCTTGCGCTTGGCGAGCGGCGAAATCTCAACCGGGTAATCGGTGATAAACGTCGGCTGAATCAGGTTGTCCTCGACCTTCGCGTCGTAGACCATCGCCATCAGGTCGCCCCAGCTCTCCTTGCCCTTTTCCGGCTCGAAGCCCGCGGCCCTGACGGCCTCCAGCGCCTGCGCGCCGTCCATCGCCATGAAGTCCAGGCCGGTGTACTGCTTGACGGCCTCCGCCATGGTCAGACGCTTCCAGCCGCGGGAGAAGTCCAGCTCGGTGCCCTGATAGGTCACCTTCGTCGTGCCGAGCACCTTTTCGCAGCAGTGGATGACCATGTCCTCGGTCAGGTCCATCATGCCCTGATAGTCGGTATACGCCTGATACACCTCGATGGTGGTAAATTCCGGGTTGTGCTTGGTGTCCATGCCCTCGTTGCGGAAGATGCGGCCGATCTCGTAGACGTTCTCCATGCCGCCGACGATCAGGCGCTTGAGGTGCAGCTCGGTCGCGATGCGCATGTACATGTCGATGTCCAGCGCGTTGTGGTGCGTGATAAACGGGCGCGCCGCGGCGCCGCCCGGAATGGTGTTCAGACAGGGCGTCTCCACTTCCATAAATCCGCGGCTGTCAAAGAAGTTTCGGATCTCGCGCACGATCTTCGAGCGGTTTTCAAACGTGCGGCGCACCTCCGGATTGACGATCAGATCAACATAGCGGCGGCGGTAGCGGATGTCGGTGTCCTTCAGGCCGTGCCACTTTTCCGGCAGCGGGCGCAGCGACTTGGACAGCAGCTCCAGGCTTTCCACGCGCACGGAGATCTCGCCCTTCTGCGTGCGGAACACCTCGCCTTCGATGCCGATGATGTCGCCGATGTCGTACTTCTTGAACTGCTTGTACGCCTCCGTGCCCAGCAGGTCGCGCTTGACGCAAAGCTGGATGCGGCCGTAGCGGTCGGTGATGTCGGAGAACGTCAGCTTGCCCATGATGCGCTTGCTCATCATGCGGCCCGCCAGACGGACGGTCTTGCCCTCCATCCCGTCAAAATTTCCGGTGATGTCGGTGGTGTAGTG
Source organism: Candidatus Butyricicoccus stercorigallinarum (assembly GCA_019112985.1). Lineage (GTDB taxonomy): Bacteria > Bacillota > Clostridia > Oscillospirales > Butyricicoccaceae > Butyricicoccus_A > Butyricicoccus_A stercorigallinarum. Next base: position 27,253 of record DXIG01000072.1, read on the forward strand.
CGTGCGGTCAAAGCGGACGCGCTGGAACGGGTCTTCCCCTGACTCCTGCATCGCCGCCAGCTTGGCTGTGCGAATGTCGTGCTCCTCCGACTCCGAACGAACCGGCTTGTTGAACTGCTTGCCCTGCTCCGGCGTCTGCTGCTCTGCGGTCAGGTTCTGTTCCATGGTTTTCCTCCTCAATATATACAGTGCAAAAGGACTGTCCGCCCGCCGGTTCCGGCCGGGCAAACAGTCTTTGCGCGCGTCAGTGTTACTTCGTAATCTGCGTGATCTTAAAGCGGACAGTGGTCTCGTTCGGCGCGAGAACCTCTACAATATCGCCGACCTTGTGGCCGAGCACCGCCTTGCCGAACGGGGATTCGTCGGAGATTTTGCCCTCCATCGGGTCCGCCTCCTGCGAGCCGACGAAGTGGTATTCCTCCTCCTCGTCAAACTCCAGATCGAGCACGCGGAAGCGGCAGCCCGGGGACACCTCGTCCTTGGCGTACATGTCCTCCGAAATGATGACGGCGTTGGCGATGATGGTCTCCAGCTCCGCGATGCGGGACGCCACCTTGCCCTGCTCGTTTTTCGCCTCGTCGTACTCGGCGTTTTCCGAAAGGTCGCCGAACGAGCGCGCCTCCTTGATCTGCTCCGCAACTTCCTGCATGCGGACGGTTTTCAAATATTCCAGTTCATTTTTGAGCTTATCCAGATTCTCCTGTGTCAGCTTGAACTCCTGCTTCATGGCTGATTCCTCACAATATCGTACAAATTTTAGCACCTGTGCTATATTACATCTCATTATATAAATCCGTCTGTTTGATGTCAAGCACAGCTTTTTCGCCCCGCGCGAATTTTTCTCACGGGGTCACAGCGTCGAGCGCCGCCTGCAGCTGGTCGTCCTCGCTGTCCTCCAGCACCGCAAAGCGCGCCAGCTTGTCCTCGCTCAGGCTGACCGCGACATCCGGCGTGACGCCCTTGCCGATCAGGCTCTCCCCGTTCGGCGTGTAGTAGCAGTGGGTGGAGATGTTGAGGCAGCCGCCGCCCGAGAGCGGGAAGCTCTGCTGCGAGTAGCCCTTTCCGCAGGTCTGCTCGCCGACCACGACCGCCTTGCCGTATTCCTGTAACGCCGCCGCGAAAAACTCCGCCGCGCTGTACGAATCCTCGTTGACGAGAACCGCCATCGGCAGCGTGACCTCCTCCGCGTCCGAGGTGTACACCTCCCGGTCGCCGTCCCTGCTCTCCAGCGAGATGATGTCGCCCTCCGGCAGCAGCGCGTCGAGCGACTCGACCAGCGCGGTCAGCCGGCCGCCCGGGTTGTTGCGCAGGTCAAAAATCAGCGCCTGCGCGCCCTCCTCCAGCAGCTGCTCCAGCGCGTCGAGGAACTGCTCGTCCGTCTGGTCGGTGAACCGCTCGATGTACAGATAGCCGACGTCGTTCTCCAGCATGCGCGCGGTGACGTGAATCTGCTCGTATTCCTGCCGCGTCACGGCGATGTCCGCCCGCTCCCCGGTCTGATAGGCGCGGACGGTCAGCGTGACCCGCTTGCCCTCCTCGCCGAGAATCGCGTCCACCGCGGATTCATAGCCGCCCAGCTCGTCGATCGTCTGGCCGTCGACGGCGGTGATGTCGTCATACGCCCCGATGCCCGCCTCCGCCGCGGGCGAGCCGAGCGCGACCGACTCCACGTGCAGCACCGTGCTTCCGTCGTCCTCTTTCTGCGCGCTGACCGTCACGCCGATGCCGATCGTGCTGTCCGCCGCCGTCTCCAGATAGCTCTGGTAGTATTCCTCTGTCATGTAGCTCGTCCAGCGGTCGCCCAGGCCGTCCGCATAGCCGGTCAACACATAATCGCGCACGTTGTCCATGTCGTAGTCGCCGACAAACCGTCTGTCCACGATTGACTGCGCCTCCTCCAGCGCGGTGTAGATTTCCGACAGCGCGCCGCTCGGCCGCGCGAGCCCGTACACCGCCAGTCCGGTCACCAGGCTGCACGTCGCAGCCGCCATCGCGCCCACGGCGGCCGCGCGCCGGAGCGATACTGTATGTTTCATCGCAAGCTCCTCTCTGTCCGGCCTTTGGGGGTTCCGCCGGACGCACTATAAAAAGAATACCGCAGGACAAAGCCTGCGGCAACTGTTTTTTCGCGTGTTCACAAAACGATCGGTTTTTGGTCACAAAAGGACGGACAGCGAGCTGAGCAGCATGAGCAGCGCCAGCAGCAGCGCGACGACGGCGACAATGCGTTTTGTGGTGGTGGGTTTCATCAATTTGGTGTCAACTCCTGTGATTACGGCTGAACGCGGCCGGTTTCGCGCGAAGCCAGGTATTTGCGAACCATAAGGGCGACCTTAAAGACGATGGCATGATCGAACTCCCGCAGATCCAGGCCGGTCAGCTTTTTGATCTTCTCCAGGCGGTAGACCAGCGTGTTTCTGTGGACGAACAGCTTGCGCGATGTTTCGGAAACGTTCAAATTGTTTTCAAAGAACTTCTGGATGGTGAACAGGGTCTCCTGATCGAGCGCGTCGATCGAGCCCTTTTTGAAGATTTCGCTGAGGAACATCTCGCACAGCGTCGTGGGCAGCTGATAGATCAGGCGGCCGAGGCCGAGGTTTTCGTAATTGACGATGGTTTTCTCGTCTTCAAAGACCATGCCGACTTCCAGCGCGACCTGCGCCTCCTTGTACGACTTGGCGATGTCCTTGAGCTGCGTGGCCACCGTGCCGATGCCGATCAGGCACTTGATTTGCAGCTCGTTTTCCAGCGTCTGCTCCACGCCTCTTGCGACCTTGTACAGCTCCTTGACGTCCGTCGTCGCCTTGACTTCCTTGACGAGCACGACGTCCGTCTCGTTGATGTGCAGCACAAAGTCCTTCTGCTTATCCGGGAACAGGCCCTGAATGACGTCGAGCGCGGCCACGTCCGCGTGCTCCTCCTGGCGGATCAGGAAAACGGCGCGCGGCACATCTCCTTCAAAGTGCAGCTCGCGCGACTTGATATAGATATCGCCCGGAAGAATGTTATCCATGATGATATTCTTGACGAAGGTCGCCTTGTCGTGCTTTTCATCGTACAGCGTCTTGATGTTGCTGATGGCGATGGTGGCCATCGCGCAGATGCCGCGGGCGGTTTCGTCCTCGCCGTGCACGAACACCGCGTACTCAAAGCGGGTGGCGCGGTCCGCGACCGGGCGGTAGGTATAGCCGCCGAAGCGGATCATATCGCCGACATAGGACAGCTCCGCCGCCGCATCCTCCCGCATTTCGCCGATGCGCTTGAGATCGGTGCAGGCGACGACCGCGCCGCTGGCGTTGATGATGCCGATCGTGCGATCCACCGCTTCCTTCATCTGTAAAATAATCGATTGAAACATTCTTGATGCCATCTTTCTTTCACCCTTCTCTTACGATCAATTCTCCGCCCGCGCGTCTTCACCGCCCGCACAGGCAGAAACATTACCAATCTATCTGTCGCTCTTTTGTTCATTTCATTCATTATAACACAAATCGACAGAAATTTGTACAAATTTTTTTGCGATTCTTTGTGAATTTTCCCCTATGTAACCTTTGGAGGAAACCAGCGCCGCGGATTCAGTTCCGACCCGCGCGCAGCAGGTCAATTTCGTCCTGCCGCAGCGGCCGCCACTGCCCCGGCGCCAGCGCCGGATCGAGCGCGAGCGGACCCTCCGCAACCCGCCGCAGCGTCACAACCGGCGCGCCGCGCGCGGCGAGCATGCGCCGCACCTGATGGTATTTGCCCTCGCACACGGTGACGGTCACCTGCGACCGGCCGCCGCGCACCGCGCGGATCTCCAGACCCGCCGGGCGGCACACCGTGCCGTCGCGCAGTGTGAGACCCGCCGCAAAGGCGTCGATATCCGCCTGTCCGAGCGCGCCGTCCGTCTCCGCTTCGTACACCTTCTGCACCTGATGGCGGGGCGAGGTGAGCGCATGGCTGAGCGCGCCGTCGTCGGTCAGCAGCAGCAGACCGGAGGTGTCCTTGTCCAGCCGGCCCACCGGGAACACACCGCGCGCGCGGTATTCCTCCGGCAGCAGATCGAGCACGGTCTGCTGCGACCGGTCCTCCGTCGCGGACAGAACGCCGGGCGGCTTGTGCAGCATGAGATAGACGTGCGCCTGATAGCCCACCGGCCTGCCGCGAAAGGTGAGGCGGCTCTGTTCCGGATCGATTTTGCGCGAGACGTCGCGGCACGTCTCGCCGTCCACAGTGATGCCGCCGCTTCTGGCCTCGGCCGCCGCTTCCCTGCGGGAGCACACGCCCATGTTGGAAAGAATTTTGTCAATCCGCTGCAACGGCATGCGGGCGCCTCCCTTCACAGTTTTTCCCCATTGTATCACTTTTGTGACATTTGTACAAGAGCCATTTGCAAAATTGTAAAAGCAGGCGGAGTGGTTCGCCTGCTTTGTCGTCAAAAGTAGCAAATATGTGTGATTTTCTCCGTCAATTGTCCGCCGCTTCTTCTGTCGTATTTGTGGAATCTGTCTCGGACGACGGGTGATCCATCAGGCCGCGTGTGAACCCGCCGTCGGTTTTCAGGGAGGAAATATCCCCTGCGACGACATGGCCGCGGTAGATCAGCAGCTCCGCGATCACCTCCTCGCCGTCCGGGTAGTTGGTGACGGCATAGGTGACCTGCTTGACGCGCTTGCCCTTGAGCCGTTCGAGGTCAAAGCCCTGTCTGGCCTGCAAGTCGGCGTAGGTCTGATACGCCTCGTCAAATTCCTCCGGGATGATGACCTCCCGGATCGTGCCCGACGAGGCATCCACCTCCCAGCCGCAGGCGCGCAGATAGGCCATCCGCTGCTCGTTGGTCAGCGCCAGTGTGGACGTCGTCTCCGCGCTCTGCTCCGCCGAACCGGCGGCCGTTTCGCCCCGCGTGCCCAGCGCCGCCACATCGCCCGCCAGCCCGGCCGCCGCGCCCACCGCCAGCAGAATCGCCGCCAGCGCCGCTGCGCCCAGCGCCAGCTTTCGTTTGGAAAGTTTCGCCGTGATGATAAACATAAAGGTCCCGCTCCTCGCCGTCAGATGTATCTGGTACAACCTATGTGGCGGCGGCGCGTCCTATTCCTCCCGCTTTTCTTTGCGAAAAGAAAAGCGGGGCAAAAGAAACGATTCCGCGCTCCCGCTCCGCTTTTCTTTACAGAAAGAAAAGCTTGGCAAAAGAAATGATCCCGCGCTCCCGCGCGCGACCCGGAAGCCCGGACAAACGCGTCCGGGCTTTGGCTTGGTCTGGCGGGAAAACGCCGCTTTGCTGGTTCACTGCAAAAGCTTCCCTTATAAAGCATTATTTTACAGACACGGCACCAAAGCCTCCCTTGTGTAAAGGGAGGTGTCACGGCTCCGCCGTGACGGAGGGATTGAAACACAGGCGAAACAGCCTTCGCGTAATCTCGAAGATACAACAAACAATCCCTCCCTCAGCTTCGCTGACAGCTCCCGTTGCACAAGGGAGCCATGCCCTCCCGCGCCGGAGGGATGGAACCACATCCAACTCCTTTTTCGCCGCAAAAAAGCATGGCCGAAGCCATGCCTTTCCCAAAAGTCCGTGTGTCCGTTTTCCGCGTCCCGCCGTCCGGCCGGGGCGCTTTTTGCGTCATGTATCGCCGCCCTCCGCGCGCACGCGCGAGCAGAACTGAAAAATATCGCTGCACACCGCGAGCACCGCGCGGCTGGTCAGCACGTCGTGTCCGCCCTCGGGATAGAAGCGCAGCCGCTTGTCCGGCATGTGCAGCTGCTTGAACAGCTCGTCCGCGTTTTCCGGGCTGCACACGCAGTCGTCCATCGTCTGCAACACCAGCGCCGGGCAGCGCGCGCCCTGCATCCCGCGCTCCCGCGTTTCCTCCGCCAGACGGCGCAGCTGCCGCCGTCCGCGCGGCTGCTGGAGCAGGCCGTGCATGCGCGATTTCAGATCCGCGTCAAAGATGCGGTCGCGTTCCTTCCCGCTGCGCGGGCGTGCGGTCGGGGTGTTGACAAAGACAATCGCCGCCGGGTTCAGGTCGAGCAGGTGAATCAGCAGCATACCGCCGAGCGACAGCCCGATCAGCGCAATGCGGCGGTACTGCTTGCGCAGGGCGAGATATTCCATACGGATGCCGTGAACCCAGTGTTCCGATTCAATCCGCAGCGGTTGTGTTCCGGAGGGCGTGGTCAGGAACGCATCGATGCCGCTGTCGCGCAGATGATCGCGCAAAATAACGCCGGACTGGTAGCCCGCGCCAAAGCCGCTGATAATCAGACAGCAAAAATCCTGTTTTGTTTCATTCGGCACAGTTGGTCTTCCTCCACATATAAATTCAAAAATTCAGTGCGCGTGCCGCGCAAAAAACGGGACATACCCGGCGCGCCGCTGGGTATGTCATTCCGCAATTCTATTGTAGCATACCCACCCCCCGAAGGAAATGAACAATGCATGAACAATTTAGCAACAGTTTGGTTACAGTTTGGGCAATATTCTCCGTTTTTTGCCATTCTTTCCGCCGCATTTGTTACATTTGCTCAACCGTCCGCAGAGAGCCGCCGCGCCGCGCGGGTGCGGGCGATGCGCGCGCTTCCGCGTTTTGCCGCGCGCGTCTTCCAGTTTTCTGTATTGCACAAAAAGGAATGTTTGAATTTGTCGCTTTCCCGCATGGAATCCGCTTTTGTTTTGTGTTAAGATAATACAAAAGAAGCACAGTCCGCCTTTTCGCATACGCCGGAGCGCCGCGCGCCGCCGGGTGTATGCGGCCGATGCATCCGCGCCGCCCGCGCGGGGAAAAGGAGGGAATTTTTATGAAACGAAGTGTCATTCTCCGCCCGCTGTTCGCCTGCGGTCTGCTGCTCCTGCTGCTGGCCGGCTGCGCGCCCGCCGCGTCGGACGCCGCGGACACGCCGGACACCGCTGTGCGCAGCGAGGGCTATGAATTCGACGTCCTGCGCAGCACCGAGCAGTACGTCAACGTGCTGACCGGCGAGGCCGGCGTTCCGTCCGATCTCGCGGAGGGCATCGCGGCGCAGCACTTCGCCAGCTGGGACATCGACCCGTCGCAGCCGCCCGAAACTGCCGCGCACCAGCTCGTGCGCTTTGTCCGCTACACGCATCCGGACGGGCAGGACGACTACGGCGCCTGCTTCGGCTTCATCGCGGTGATGACAACCGGCGAGACCCCCGTCTTTGAGGAAGTGACCTACCGCTACACCGCCGTCCCGGCGCAGACCGCCGCCTACACGCTGGAGCCCGGCGCCAGCACCGCAGCGCTGACGGGCGCCGCCGTTCAGATTGACGCCGACGCCACGGTGCAGCTCACAGATGGCGGCGAGCGCTATCCGGTGACCTGGCGCGAGACCGTCGATCTGAGCGAGATGCAGCCAAAGTGACCACAAATTTCCATGTAAATGGCCACAAACTCCCATGAAAGCAACCGAAATTTCCATAAATACAACCACAAAATTCCATAAATGCAACCACAAAATTCCATAAAAAAGCGTTTCCGTCGCCGGAAACGCTTTTTTGATGCTCTTAGGGATGCTTTGGCAATGCTTGTTTACTTTTCCGTCTTGGCAATCGCCAGATGCAGCTCATCCAGCTGCTTCTGATCGACCTCCGACGGGCAGGCGGTCATCAGCTCGGAGGCGTTCTGCACCTTTGGGAAGGCGATGACGTCGCGGATGGAGTCCAGACCGGCCAGCAGCATGCACAGGCGGTCGAGGCCGTAGGCGAGGCCGCCGTGCGGGGGCGCGCCGTACTGGAACGCGGTCAGCAGATGGCCGAAGCGCTCCTGCGCGTCCGCGTCCGTGAAGCCGAGCGCGCGGAACATGCGCGCCTGCGTCTCGGTCGAGTGGATACGGATGGAGCCGCCGCCCAGCTCACAGCCGTTGAGGATGATATCGTAGGCCTTGGCGCGCACCTTTGCCGGGTCGCTTTCCAGAATGTCCAGATCCTCGTCCATCGGCGCGGTGAACGGATGGTGCTTGGCGACGTAGCGGTTTTCCTCCTCGCTGTATTCAAACTGCGGGAATTCGACGACCCACAGCAGCTTGTAGTCGTTGGGATCGATGACGCCCAGCCGCTTGGCCAGCTCGCAGCGCAGCGCACCCAGCGCGGTGACGGCGGTCTCCCAGTCGCTGTCCGCGACGACGAACAGCATGTCGCCGTCCTGTGCGCCCGCGCGCTGCTTGATCGCCTCCACCTCCTGCTCCGAGAGGAACTTGGCGAACGAGGAGGTCATCTTGCCGTCCGCCGCCAGCTTCATCCACGCGAGACCCTTGGCGCGGTACGTCTTGACAAAGTCCTGCAATTTGTCGATCTCCTTGCGCGGGAACTTGTCCGCCGCGCCGTCGATGCGGATCAGGCGCACCGTGCCGCCCGCCTCCACCGCGCCGCGGAATACCTGGAACGAGCAGTCCTTCGCGATGTCGGAGATGTCCTGAATCTCATAACCGAAGCGCAGATCCGGCTTGTCCGAGCCGTATTTGTCCATCGCGTCCTTCCACTTGATGCGCGGCAGCGGCAGCGAAAGCTCCACGCCCAGCACCTCGCGGAACACGCGCTGCAAAAAGCCCTCGTTGACGGCGATGACGTCGTCCTGCTCGACAAACGACATCTCCAGATCGATCTGGGTGAACTCCGGCTGGCGGTCGGCGCGCAGATCCTCGTCGCGGAAGCAGCGCGTGATCTGCACATAGCGGTCCACGCCCGCCAGCATGAGCAGCTGCTTGTACTGCTGCGGGGACTGCGGCAGCGCGTAAAACTTGCCCGGATGCACGCGGGACGGCACCAGATAGTCGCGCGCGCCCTCCGGCGTGGATTTCTGAAGCATCGGGGTCTCGATCTCCAAAAAGCCCTGCTCGTCGAAATAGTTGCGCGCGATCTGCGTGACGCGGTGGCGCAGCGCGAGGTTTTTCTGCATGGACGGGCGGCGCAGGTCGAGATAGCGGTACTTCAGCCGCAGCTGGTCGTTGACGTCCTTGTCGTCGGAAATTTCAAACGGCGTCGTCTCCGCGCGGGACAGCACGCGGATGTCGGTGACGACCAGCTCGATTTCGCCGGTGGCCATCTTCCTGTTGACCGCGCGCGCGTCGCGGCGCACGACGTTGCCCTTGATCGCGAGCACGTATTCCGTGCGCACACCGAACGCGACGTCGAACAGCGCCGCGTTGACCGACTTGTCAAACGTGCACTGGACGATGCCGGTGCGGTCGCGCAGCAGCAGGAACAGCACGCCGCCGTTGTCGCGGGTGCGGTCGCACCAGCCGTTGACGATGACCTCCCGCCCCTCGTCCGCCGCGCGCAGCTCGCCGCACCATGCGGTGCGCTTCATGCCGTGAATGGATGTGTTCATAACTAACCTCCCCGGAGCAGCGGCGCCGTGCGCCTGCCCCATCGTAATTTCAACTTGTTGTGTGCGGCGCTCAGGCCATGACGGCGGCCGCGATGTCGTCCGCGCACAGCGCGACGCGCGTCTGCTCGCCGGTCTCCATGTTCTTGACGTTGAGTGCGCCCTCCTCCAGCTCGCCGTCGCCGATGACGGCGGAGAAGCGCGCGCCGATGCGGTCCGCGTGCTTCATCTGCGCGCGCAGGCCGCGGCCGACCAGATCGCGCTCGGCGGAGACGCCGAGCTGCCGCAGCTCATACACCAGCTTTTCGACCGGACGATCCGCCGCGTCGCCCAGCGGAGCGAGGTACAAATCGACCCGCGGCGGCTCCGGGAACGGCGCGCCGACCGCTTCCATCACCATAATCAGGCGCTCCAGCCCGCAGCCGAAGCCCATGCCCGGCGTCGCCTGGCCGCCGAGCTGGGAGACCAGGCCGTCATAGCGGCCGCCGCCGCAGATCGTGCCCTGCGCGCCGATGTTGCCCGAGACAAATTCAAACACCGTCTTGGTGTAGTAGTCCAGACCGCGCACGATGCCGGTGTCGATTTCATAGCGGATGCCCATGTCGTCGAGATACTCCCGCACCTTCTCGAAATGCGCGCGGCAGTCGTCGCACAGGTAGTCGAGCGCGACCGGTGCGCCCGCCGCAACCTCTTTGCACGATTCGTGCTTGCAGTCTAAAATGCGCATCGGGTTGCGCTCCAGGCGGTCGAGGCAGTCCTCGCACAGCCGGTCGCGGCGCGCCGTCAGGTATTCCGTCAGCGCGGCGTGATACGTCGGGCGGCAGTTCGGGCAGCCGATGGAGTTGATGTGCGCGATGACCTCGTGGATGCCGAGGCGCTTGAGCGCGGTGTCTGCGAGCGAGATGATCTCCGCGTCGGTCGCCGGCGTCGGCGCGCCGAACACCTCTACGCCGAACTGGTGGTGCTCGCGCAGCCGCCCCTTCTGCACGTTCTCATAGCGGTAGTTGGGGACGATGTAATAGCCCTTGAACGGCAGTCCCTTGGCGTACAGCGAATTTTCCAGATAGGCGCGGACGACCGAAGCGGTGCCCTCCGGGCGCAGCGTCACCGAGCGCCCGCCCTTGTCCTGGAACGTGTACATCTCCTTCTGCACGACGTCCGTCGTGTCGCCGATGCCGCGGTTGAACAGCTCGGTGTGCTCAAAGTTCGGGAAGCGGATCTCCTCAAAGCCGTACTGCATCGCAATCGTGCGCAGTACGCCCTCCACATAGTGCCATTTATATACCTCAGACGGCACGACGTCCTTCGTGCCCTTGGGGGCCTTAATCAGCTCTGCCATAAAATCGGTGGTTCCTTTCGTCAGTAATTCTCTATGTTTCCGCCGCGAACAAAGCGCGCGCGACGAAAAACAGGCGGTTGAAAACCGCCTGATGATCTGTAAGGGTTATCTCTTCGGCTTGGGGTTTACGATATCGCGCCAGTCGAGGTCGCCGCGATCCAGACCGAGCACCAGCATTTCCGCCGTGGCCACGTTGGTCGCGATGGGGATGTTATGCATATCGCACAGCCGCACGAGCGAGTGAAGATCAGGCTCGTATTCGGTGTTGGAGTTCGGATCGCGGAAGAACAGCACCATATCGATCTCGTTGTACGAGACGCGGGCGCTGATCTGCTGCTCGCCGCCCTGCATACCAGCCAGGTATTTTTCGATGTTCAGCCCCGTGGCCTCCGCGACCAGCTTGCCGGTCGTGCCTGTGGCGCACAGCCGATGTTTGGATAAGATTCCACAATATGCCATACAAAACTGAACCATCAGTTCTTTCTTCTTGTCATGCGCGATCAATGCGATGTTCACGACTCAGACACCTTCTTTCCTAATACAATGCGATTCCAACTCTATATCCCAAAAACAGCGTTCGTTCTGTTCGCAACGGTTTGCATCGTGTTTGCCGCATCACAGGCGCAGCAGCGGGACGTCCTCTCCCTCCAGGCGCCGCGCGATGTTGCGGTAGGCATTCGCCGCGCTGCGCAGCTTTTCCGACGAGATGGGCACGCCCCTTCCGGCGCTCACCGACACCTCCTCGTCCTCCGGCACGATGCCCAGCAGGCACAGGCCGGTGGCGTCCATGGCGTCGTCCACCGTTCCGATGGCGCCGCGGCGAATCAGGCGGCGGCGGATGCGGTTGACAACCAGCCGCACAGTGGGCACGCCGTCATCCTCCAGCACGCGCGCCATGCGTTCCGCGCCGCGCAGGCTGCCCGCGCCGCCGCAGGTGACGACAATCGCCTCGGTCGCCACGGCGGCAAACGCGCCGAATTCCTCCGCCAGTCCGGCGGGGCCGTCGATCAGGATGTGGGTGAAGCCGGCCTCCTGCGCCTGCTGCGCGAGACGGCGCATGCCATCCGCCGTGAGCGCGCCGGGCGAAAGCGGTTCCGCCGGTGCGGTCAGCAGGAAAAGCCGTTCCAGAGAGGGGTGGCGCGCCGCCGCTTCCATCAGCGGGATCATGCCGGACGCCACATCGGCAAAGCTGAATACCACGCGGTCACTCATGCCGAGCACGATATCCAGATTGCGCAGACCGGAATCTCCGTCGATCGCGAGAACCTGATGCCCCCGCACCGCCAGCGCCGCGCCGAGACCCGCCGCCAGCGACGTTTTTCCCGTTCCGCCCTTGCCGGACGCAATGATAATGATCTTCGTCATAACTCCTCCTGCCAGATAAAAAAATTATATACCAATTACCAGTTTTACACAAGTCTTTCCGCCATATTTTTTCACATTCGTTACAAATTCGGCGGACGCAGGGGCAGAAAATCCGTCAGAGTGCCTCAAAGTGTTTCATCCGTCAGGCAATCACGTCGTAATCGCCCGTGTCGTCGTTGTCCGCGTCCGAGCCGCTGCCCGAATAGAAATAGGCGTTGTAGATGTCGCGCACGACGGGCGCGACGTTGTTGCCCGAGTCGCCGCCCTCGATGACCACACAGACGGCGATCTGCGGGTTGTCATACGGCGCGTAGGAGATGAAAATGCCGTTGTCCCGCTCCGTGCCGGTGACCTGCGCGGTGCCCGACTTGCCGGCGACCTGAATCGGGTAGTTCTCGAACACGCTCGCGGCGGTGCCGTCCTCGCCGGTGACCTTCGCCATGCCCTCGTGCACCAGCTCCCAGGTGCTGTCCGCCGCCTCGATGCGGTTGAGCACCGCGCTCTCCTTCGTGTACACCGTCTCGGAGTAGTCGTAGGCCTTGACCGAGCGCAGCAGGTGCGCTTCATACTGCGTGCCGCCCGTGGCGATGGCCGCGCAGTAGTTGGCCAATTGCAGCGGCGTGAAAGCGTTGTCGCCCTGGCCGATGGCCGCCTGAATGGTGTCGCCGCCCGACCAGTCGCGCAGCGACGGGTCGTTTTCCTGCGCGGCGGCGCGCGCCGTCGGTCCGGCGATGCGGCCGCGCCGCTCGCCCGAAAGCTCCAGGCCGGTGTATTCGCCAAAACCGAACTGCCGGGCATAACTCTCCAGCTTCTCGCCGCCGAGCAGCCGCCCGGTCTCGAAGAAGAAGTAGTTGCACGAGTCCTGAATCGCCTCGGTCACGTCCTCCCAGCCGTGTCCCGAGCCGGTGGAGGAATAGATCCAGCAGCGCGGCTGATAGTCGTCGAAATACGTATAGATGCCCTCGTCGTAGATCTCCGTGTCGCCGTCGATGACGCCTTCCTCCAGCCCCGCGACCGCCGTGCAGATTTTATAGGTCGAGCCGGGCGCATAGATGCCCGCAATCGAGCGGTTGAGCAGCGGGGTCAGCTCGTCCTGGCTCAGCTCGTTGTAGTCCTCGTTGAAGGTTTCCAGATTGTAGGTCGGATAGTTGGCCAGCGCGAGAATTTCGCCGTTGGTCACGTCGATGACGACCGCCGCGCCGCCGCGCGCGCCGCTGATGCTGCGGCACCGGCTGGCGAGCGACTGCTCCGCCACCGCCTGCAAATCGATGTCCAGCGTGAGCACGACGTTGTTGCCCGACTGCGCCTCCACGGTCTCGTTTTCGCTGACCACGTTGCCGCGCGAGTCGGTCTCGATCGTGCGCTCGCCGTCCGTGCCGCGCAGGTATTCCTCAAACGCCTGCTCCGCGCCCGTCTTGCCGACCTTCGCATTCATCGAATAGCCCTGCTCCTTGTAGCTCGCCCAGTCCTCCGCGAAGATCGGGCCGACGTAGCCGAGAATGTTGGCGGCGTATTCGGTCTGCACATCGCGCTCGGCGCGCGTCTCGACTTCCACGCCGGGGTAGTCCTCGTGCTGTTCGCTGATCTTCGCGACCAGATCCATCGAGATGTTGCCCGCGAGACTGAAGGCGTTGTACATCGAGAACTGCTCCTGCTCCATCTGATAGCGCACGCCGACAATTTTGCGCGCGTCCACCGCGCCCGTCTCCGCGGGCACCTCATATTTCTCGCGCAGCGCCGCGATCACCTCGTCCGCACGCAGCGCTTCGCCCCAGCCCTCGCTCTCGCAGAAGCGCTGCATGCTGGTGTAGTCGGAGGAATCGGTGTCCTTGGTGTAGCTGTAGGCGCCGCTGCGCCCGGAGGAGACCGGCAGCGAGTCGTTCAGCTCCGCGCCCTCGTCCGCCTCGATCATCTCGACCAGGCGCAGGATGCGCTCGTTCTGCCCCTCCCGCTCCCAGAAGGCGTAGGTGATGCGCAGGCCGTACACCGTGGTGTTGGTCACCAGCGTCTCGCCGTTGCGGTCGAGGATATCGCCGCGCGAGGCGGAGGAGGTGCTGGTGTAGGTGAACAGGTGGTTGGCCTGTTCCGCGTATTCGTCGCCGTGGACAATCTGAAGGGAAATTAGATTGGCCACGACCACGAGGCAGCCGAGCACGCCGACGGCCGCCATCGCAGCCAGACGCCGCATCTGCTGTTTTTTCTGAAGCCCCATCGTTCTCTCCTTCCCTCAGGCCTCCGGCGGCAGCGCAGCCGGCTTTGCTTTCTTCCTGCCGCCGGTCGCGCGCACGAGCGCGAGCGCGAGCGGGCTGAGCGCCACGGCGAGCACGAGCTGCACCGCCATATCGCGCGCAAAGGGCAGCACGCCCACGTTGACAAACTGAAAATAGAACAGATAGCGCAGCAGGGCGAGCAGCGCAACCATGCAGGCCGAGCACAGCATCACGCCGCGCACCCCGCCAAAGCGCGCGCGCAGCTCGCCGCAGGCGATGCCGCAGAGCATGTAGTACAACGGATACATCCCCTCGACGCCCGCGCCGGAGACGTCATAGAGCACCCCGGCGGCCAGCCCGCACGCCAGACCTGCGCCCGGGCCCAGCACGATGCCCGCCGCCGCGACAAGCAGCGGCAGCAGGTCGATGTGCGCGTTCCAGATGGAAAAATACAGTCCCAGGCTGGTTTGCAGCACGTAGGCCAGCGCCAGCAGCGCGATGCACAGCGCCGTGCGCAGCGCGGTCAACCATGTTTTGTTCATGCCGCGCCTCCTCATTCCGACGTGATCGACGTCTCCGTGATGACGAACACGCGCGTGAGCGAGGACAGCTCGACCAGCGGACGGAGCACCGCATAATTGGTCATGCCGTCGCTCTCGGTGTGGATGCTCTCCACCGTGCCGATGCCGAGCCCGCGCGGGAACAGCCCGCCCGTGCCGGAGGTCTGCACCGTGTCGCCCACGACGACGTCCGCGTTGCGGTCGAGATAGCTGACCTTCAGCTTTCCCTCGGTCATGAGCTGATAGTCGCCCTGCGCGACGGCCAGCTCGCCCGTGCGCACGACGCGCGCGCCCGCGGACATGTTGCTGTCGAGGATGGTCGTGACCTGCGCGGTGTGCTCAGTCAGGCTGCTGATATAGCCGACCATGCCCTGCGCCGTCACGACGCTGTCGTTTTTCTCCAGCCCGTCCGCGCTGCCCGCGTCGATGGTCAGCACGCTCGACCACTCGTCCAGCGTGCGCCCGATGACCTCCGCCGCGGCGTAGGTGAACGACGTGTTGCGCTCCGCCACGCCGAGCATCTCGCGCAGCTCCTCGTTTTCGTCGGCCGCCGCCTGCGCGTCCTCCAGCTGCCCGGTCAGCTCCGCGACCTGCTGGCGGAGCGCTTCGTTCTCCGCCACCAGCTCGTCATACCGGAAATATTTGTTGTATGTATCCGCGACATACACGGCGGTATGCGTGATCGCGCGCTGCACCGGCACCAGCGCCGCGCCGAGCGTGCGCGTCAGCGCGCTGCCGCTCCCGGTCGCGCCGGTATAAATGGCCAGCGCCACACAGACGGCCGCCGCGGCCGCCGCCGCGGGAAACCACCGGGTATGCCGCAGTTTTTTCCAGATTCTTCGCAAATCCACTCAACCTTTCTGCGCTCTTCCATTCGTCTCGCCGCGCATGCGCCGCAGCATCTCGTCCAGCAGGCAGATGGGCAGCCCCACCACGCCGTAATAGTCGCCGCAGATGCCGGAGATGAACCGTCCGCCCATCCCCTGAATGCCGTAAGCGCCCGCCTTGTCCATCGGCTCGCCCGACGCGACATAATCCTCCGCCTCGCCGTCGTGCAGCGCGCGGAACGTCACGTCGGTCACCGAGACGGCGGCGTCCTCATACGCGGCGGTTTTGACACAGACCGCCGTCATGACCTGATGCGTCCGCCCGGACAGCGCGCGCAGCATGCGCACCGCGTCCGCCTCGTCCGCCGGCTTGCCCAAAATTTCGCCGTCACACACCACAATCGTGTCCGCCGCGACGACCAGCGCGCCGCTGTCCGCCTGCGCGCACGCCGCGCGCGCCTTGCGCTGCGCCAGCTGCCGCACGTTTTCCTCCGGCGTGCAGCCGGGCGACAGGCTCTCGTCCACATCCGCCGGACAGACGGAAAATTCCGGCACGAGGCGCGCCAGCAGCTCGCGCCTGCGCGGCGACTGCGACGCCAGTATGATCGGTTGCTCCTGCGCTTTGCTCAATGGTCTCCTCCTTCATCGTCCGGTCGAGCCAAACCCGCCCGCGCCGCGCGCGGTTTCGCCCAGCTGCTGCGCTTCCTCCGCCGCGAACGGCACGACCGGCAGGACGCACAGCTGCGCAATGCGCTCGCCCGGCTCTATCGTATACGCCGCGTCGGACAGGTTGACCAGCCCGACGCACACCTCGCCGCGATAATCGCTGTCGATCACGCCGACGCCGTTGGACAGCGTCAGCCCGTGCCGGATGCCCAGCCCGCTGCGCGCAAACACAAACGCGCCGTAGCCCGCGTCCGGCAGCTCAATCGCCAGCCCGGTCGGGACGAGCGCGCGCCCCATCGGCGGCACGGTCACCGCCTCGTCCAGATTGGCGCACAGGTCGGCGCCCGCCGCCCCTGCGGTGGCCCGGCGCGGCAGCGCGGGCAGCCGCCCCTGCGGCGACGCGATGCGCCGGAACTTTACGGTTATCATCGGTATTATTCCACTCCTCTGCGATACAATCCCCGCGTGGGCTGCACGCCGAAGTCCGGCGTCCCGCCCGTCAGCACCGCGCGCGCGATGTCCGCCGCCCGGTCGGGGGATTCGTCGGTAAACAGCAGGCGGGCGTAGGCCACGCCGGTCTGCCGGTATTCCTCCGGCGGCAAAAACAGCGGCTGCGAGTTGTACAGGCTGTTGCGGCAGTGCTCCTCGCGGAACACGGGGAAACGCGCGCCGCGCCGGTCGGTCAGGTAGTATGCGCCGGCGGCGCATTTGCCCGTCCCGTCGCGCCGGCAGCCGCCCTCCTTGCCCGCGATCATGCAGTTTTCCGTCAGCATGAGCGGCAGGCGGCCGCAGACGATCAGCTCGGTCTCCAGCGGCTTGCGCAGATCGCGCACCTGCGGCAGCCGCAGCTCAAACGACAGCGTCTGCCGCGCGACGCCCATGCCGCGCAGCACGTCGAGCGCGGCCGAATTGAATGCGTTCAGCCCAAAATCGCCGAACGCCTCCAGCCCGCGCGCCCGCACGGGCGCAATCTGTCCGATCGTGCCACACAGCGCCGCCGTGCAGCCCATGCCGCAGCACACATTCAGCTGCGCCAGCACGTCCGCCTGCTCGCTGTCCCACACGATGCGCGGCAGGACGGGAACGAGCACGCAGCCGCGCGCGATCAGCTGCTGCGCGCGCGCCGGATGCGCGGCGAGCTCGCGCGCGGGCACATAAAACGCCTGCACCGGCAGCTGCGCCAGCGCGTCCGTGATCTGCGCCAGCGCGCGCACCTGTACGGTGTAGCCCAGAAAGCCGGCCGGTTTGTCTTCGATTTCCACAGGCGCGTCCAGCTCGCGCACCGGCGGCACCGCCGCGCGCGCCTGCTCCAGCGCCGTCAGCGCCTGCCGGCGCAGGTCGTTGACCGCCTTCGCCGCGATGCGCAGCCCGCCGTCCAGGCGGACGTCCACCGCGCGCACGGCAAACGGCGTGCCGCCCGTCTTGCGCAGCGACGCCTCGATGTCCGCCGCCGTCGTCTCGCGCTTCTGCGCGCGTTCGGGGGCGGCCGCGTGTACGGTCACGGTGTGTGCGCCGTCGTCTGCGTGCAGCGCGACCGGCGCGCCTTCGCGCGCCGAAAAGGCGAACGACACCGCCGCACAGGGGCGCTCCTGTCCCGGCGCGAACGTGCGCGCCGCCGCGTCATACAGCGGGGCGAGCCCCTTTTCCGGCGCGGGCGCGCGCATGCCGAACATCGCGGGGCCGACCGCCCCGTCCAGATACCCCTGCGTAAAGCCGTCGCGCGAAAAGACCCGCGCCAGCGTGTCCATCTCCTCCCGCGTCGGCGCGCGCCCTTCGCGCAGCACCGCCGCGTAAATCTTCGTGACGATGGCGACATATTCCGGGCGCTTCATGCGCCCCTCGATTTTGAGCGAGGACACGCCCGCCTCGCACAGCGCGCGCAGGCGCGGCAGCAGGCACAAGTCCTTCAAGCTCATCGGATAGCGGTTGCTGCCGCCATAGGGCAGACGGCACGGCTGCGCGCACATGCCCCGGTTGCCGCTGCGCCGCCCGATGACGGCGGACAGCCCGCACTGTCCGGAATAGCACATGCACAGCGCGCCGTGCACAAATACCTCGGTCTCAATCCCGGCGCGCGCCGTAATCAGGCGAACCTCCTCCAGCGGCAGCTCGCGCGACAGCACGACGCGCGAAAAGCCCAGCTGCGCGGCCGCCTGCGCGCCCGCCAGCGAATGCACCGTCAGCTGCGTCGAAGCGTGCAGCACAGCGTCGGGAAAGCGCGCCCGGATGTGGCGCGCCGCGCCCAGATCCTGCACGATCAGCGCGTCCGCGCCCGCCTCCAGCAGCAGGCGCACATCGCGCAGCAGCGCGGGCAGCTCGCGGTCGGACACCAGCGTGTTGACCGTGACGTTGGTCTTCACGCCGCGCTGGCGGCAGTAGGCCAGCGCCTGCCGCATCTCGTCCGCGGTGAAGTTTTTCGCGCCGCGCCGCGCGTGAAAAGAGCCAAAACCCAGATAGATCGCCGTCGCGCCGTTCTGTACGGCGGCGCGCACCGCGTCCATCGAGCCCGCCGGGGCGAGCAGCTCCGGCAGCCGCCTGTCCTGCGTCACTTGAGCAGACGCGCCAGACGGGTGCGCAGATCGTTGAGCTGCCCCTCGGTGGACGCCAGATCGCGTTCCAGCTGCTCAATGCGGTCGCGCATCTCGTCGCAGGCCGCCGCCTTTTCGCGCATCTCGCGCAGCTCGCGCTCGGTGCGCTCCGCCTGCGCCAGATCGGCCTGATGGCGCTTGTCCGCGTCGACCAGCTGTTCCTCCAGCTGCTCGATGCGGCGCGTGCGCGCCGCCGCCACGTTCTGCGCGGTCTGCACGCGCGACTCCGCCTCTTCCTGCGCGGCGCGCGCGCTGGCTTCCGCCTCCTGTACGCGCACCTCCGCCTGCTCCTGCGCGGCGCGCAGATCCGCTTCTACCTGCGCTTTGGCGGCCTCGACGCGCGCCGCTACCTCCGCCTGCACGGACTGCACGCGCGCCTCCGCGTCCTGTCTGGACGCCGCTGCCTGCGCGTCCGCTTCATCTTTCGCGGCGCGCACGCGCGCTTCCGCGTCCTGCCTGGCCGCCTCTACCTGCGCTTCCGCCTCGCGCAGCTTGTCCTCCAGTCCGGCGAGGCTGTCGCGATCCGCCGCCGACGCCGCGACCTGCTGCTCCAGCTCCCCGATGCGGCTCTTGAGCTGATCGACCGCCTCCAGCTCCGCCGCGCGGTCGGCCGCGCGCTGCTCGAGCGCGCGGATCTCCTCCTGCGCGTCCGCCAGATCCTGTGTCAGCGTCTTGTTGTCCACCAGATAGCTGGAAATCTGCTTGCGCAGGTTTTCCGCGCCCTGCACCGCCTGCACGTAGTTGTCCGCCATATCGCAGGCCGCCAGCGTGAGCGCCTGCATCAGGTTTGCACCGCTTTCCCGGATCTTGCTCACGCGGTTGTCCACCAACGTGGCGATCTTGGTCATATATTCCTCATCCTGCTCTCCGGTCATCGTGAACCGGTTGCCCGCAATGACGACTTCGACTCGGTTTTTCATGAATCTCTGCCTCCCGTTTTCCGTTCTCACGGCCCGCGCCGCGGACGGATTTCTTCATACACGGGTATTATATCACAGTCTCTCCCCCTTTGTTAACAGTTTGTTGCACAAAGCGCACTTTTTTCGCACCGAATCCGCGCACACGCCCGCGCGTGCCGCCGCTCTGTGCATCCTGCACAGAAAAAACAAACAGAAAAGAAATTGTATCCGGCGCTTTTTCGTGCTAAAATGAAAAAACAAACGAATTTCTGCCGCACCGGCGGCGCAGCAAAGGAGAACGCCCCATTATGATGAATCTGAGTCAGGTGCACCGCATTGTGGTCAAAGTCGGCACCTCGACGCTCACCTACCCCACCGGAAAGCTGAACATCCGCGGCATTGAACGCCTCGTCCGCTGCATCGCGGACCTGCACAACTGCGGTTACGATATGATGCTCGTCTCGTCCGGCGCCATCGGCGTCGGCGCGTCCAAGCTCCGCCTGGCGGAGCGCCCCACCTCGCTGCGCATGAAGCAGGCCGCCGCCGCGGTCGGCCAGTGCGAGCTGATGCACATTTATGACAAAATTTTTGCGGAATACGGCATCGCCACCGCCCAGGTCCTGCTCACCACCGAGGACACCGAGGACGACCGCCGCCGCCTCAACGTGCACAACACCTTCGACGCGCTGCTCGAGACGGGCGCGCTGCCCATCGTCAACGAAAACGACACGGTCGCCGTCGAGGAAATCGAGTTCGGCGACAACGACCGCCTCGCCGCCGTCGTCGCGCGCGTCTGCTATGCCGACCTGCTCGTCATCCTGACCGACATGGACGGCCTGTTCGACAGCGACCCGCGCGAGCACCCGGAGGCGCGTCTCATCCCCGTCGTGCACAAGATCACCGACGAGCTGCGCGAGATCGCGGGCGGCGCGGGCACGCGCAACGGCACCGGCGGCATGGCGACCAAACTGGGCGCCGCCGAGCTGTGCATGGAGCGCGGCATTCCCATGTTCGTCGTCAACGGCGCCAATCCGGAGACGCTGTACGACATCACACAGGGCCGGCTCGCCGGAACGCTGTTCCTGCCGCCGCACGCCCCAGCCAAGGACTAATCCGCCCGGTTTTCCGGGATTGCAAAACAGACAGAAGGAAGGATGATCGTATGCTCTCTGTACGCGAGACCTGCCAGCGCGCCGCCGCCGCCAAGCACGAGATCGGCGCGCTCGGCACCCATGAGAAAAACCGCGTCCTGCTCGCCATTGCGGACGCCTTGCAGGCGCGCCGCGCGGACATCAAAGCCGCCAACGCGCTGGACATCGAGGCCGGACGCAAAAACGGCCTGAACGAAGGCCTGATCGACCGCCTGACGCTGGGCGACGACCGCATCGACGGCGTCGCCGAGGGCTGCCGCCAGGTCGCCGCCCTGCCCGACCCGGTCGGCGAGGTGACCGAGATGAAGGTCACGCCCAACGGCCTGAAAATCGGCAAAAAGCGCGTGCCGATGGGCGTCATCGGCATCATCTACGAATCGCGCCCCAACGTCACGGTGGACGCGGCGGCGCTCTGCTTCAAGGCCGGCTCTGCCTGCGTGCTGCGCGGCGGCAAGGAGGCGTTCCGCTCCAACCAGTGCCTGATGAGCATCATGCGCGACGCGGTCGCCGCCTGCGGCCTGTCGCCCGACATTTTGAATCTGGTCGAGGACACAACGCATGAGGGCGCCAACGTCATGATGCAGGCAAACGGCCTGATCGACGTGCTCATCCCGCGCGGCAGCGGGCGCCTGATTCAGGCGGTCGTGCAGAACGCCACCGTCCCGGTCATCGAAACCGGCGTCGGCAACTGCCACATCTATGTCGACGCGAGCGCCGGGCTGGACATGGCGCTGGATATTTTGGAAAACGCCAAGTGCCAGCGCGTCTCCGTCTGCAACGCGGCGGAGAGCCTGCTCGTACACCGCGACGTCGCAGCGGCCTTTCTCCCGCTGGCCAAGCAGCGGCTGGACGCGCACAACGTCGTCTGGCACGGCTGTCCGGACACCTGCGCGCTGCTGCCCGGCATCGCGCCCGCGACCGAAGCGGACTACGGCACGGAATACCTCGACTATGAAATCTCCTGCAAAATCGTCGATTCGGTCGACGAAGCCATCAACCACATCAACCGCTACAACACCGGACACTCGGAGAGCATCGTGACGCACGACTACTTCGCCGCGCAGAAATTCCTCGACCGTGTGGATGCGGCGGCGGTGTATGTCAACGCCTCCACCCGCTTCACCGACGGCGGTGAGTTCGGCTTCGGCGCGGAAATCGGCATCTCGACCCAGAAGCTGCACGCGCGCGGCCCCATGGGTCTGAAGGAACTGACGTCCAACAAATACATCATCTACGGAGAGGGACAGATCCGCTGATCTGCCGCCCCCGCAAACCGAAAGGAGACCGCTCTATGGAACGCGAATTCAAGTGGCAAATCGCCGAGCCCGCCGACTTCGACCGCATTGCGGAGAGCGACGCGGTTCAGCCGCTGATCACCTCCTCCGGCACGGCCGACATGGAGGCCATCTATTACGACACCTTTGACGGCCAGCTCGCCAAAGCGCACAGCGGCCTGCGCCTGCGCCGCGAGAACGGCGAGTCCGTCGTCTGCCTCAAGCTCGCCCCGCAGGAGGGCTTTGGCGGCGCGTTCAAAGCGCGCGAGGAGTACGAATGCTATGCGCCCGATATCCGCAGCGGCATGCTCAACCTGCCGTCCGCCGGCGCGCCGCAGGAATTTTGCGACGAGATTCTCAAATCCGACCTGATGGAGCTGGGACGCACAATTTTCACGCGCCGCAGCTATCAGCTCGCCTACGAGGGCTGCACCTGTGAGCTGGCGTTCGACAGCGGCAAGATCACGCACCGCGGGCGCGTCCGCCCGATCTGCGAGATGGAGCTGGAGCTGAAGGACGGCAGCGAGGCCGATTTCCAGGCGCTCGCGCTCGCGCTTCAGGCCAAATTCTCCCTCAAGCCGGAGCCGCTTTCCAAACTGGCCCGTATGCTCCGGCTGTAATACCGGAAAAATGAAATCTCCCGCAGGAAGCCCCTGCGGGAGATTTTTTTGTAAAGCTGTCAGCCCTCGTAGTTGTAGTGAATAGTCGCGTTCAGAAGCGGACCATTGCGGTCGCCGATTTCAATCGCCGCCCACTGTTCTTCGGTTCCGCGGTAGTAGACGTCGGTCAGGTCGTCGCATTCGATAAACGCACCCTCGCCGATGCTCGTCACACCGTTGCCAATCGTCACGCTCGTCAGGCTGACGCACATCTGAAACGCACTCTCGCCGATGCTTGTCACGCCATTTCCGATCGTCACGCTCGTCAAGTTGAAGCAATATGCAAACGCACCGTCGCCGATGTTCGTCACGCTGTCTGAGATCATCACGCTCGTCAGGCTTTCGCAACCGTAAAACGCATCTTCGCCGATGCTCGTCACGCTGTCCGGGATCGTATACGCGCCGGATTTTCCGCCCGGATACTGAACCAACGTCGTCTGGTCTTTATTGAATAATACACCCTCCAGAGAACTGTATGCGGTGTTATCCACATCGACCGTAATCTCCGTCAGACTGTTGCATGTCCAAAACGCGCTATCACCGATACTCGTCACGCCGATGCCAATCGTCACGCTCGACAGACTGTCGCAATAATAAAACGCATAGCTGCCGATGCTCGTCACACTATCCGGAATCGCCACGCTCGTCAGGTTGTCGCAATATTCAAACGCGCTATCACCGATGCTCGTCACGCTGTCCGGAATCGTCACGCTCGTCAGGCTGTCGCAATTGCGAAACGCATCTTCGCCGATGCTCGTCACGCTGTCCGGGATCGTATACGCGCCGGATTTTCCGCCCGGATACTGAACCAACGTCGTCTGGTCTTTATTGAATAATACACCCTCCAGAGAGCTGTATGCGGCGTTGTCCGTATCAACTGCAATTTCTGTCAGACTGCTGCATCCCCTAAACGCGCTATCACCGATACTCGTCACGCCGCTGCCGATCGTCACGCTCGTCAGGCTTTCGCAGCAGCAAAACGCATCGCTGCCGATGCTCGTCACACTATCCGGAATCGCCACGCTCGTCAGGTTGTCGCAATATTCAAACGCGCTATCACCGATGCTCGTCACGCTGTCCGG
>DXIG01000073.1 GCA_019112985.1 Candidatus Butyricicoccus stercorigallinarum
CTCCGGCTTTTTGATCAGCATCGCCCTGAAATAACAGAAAAAAAGCCCTGTCTCTCCGGCGGAACCGGCGGAGGGGGAAAGGATACGGATATGAAGTTGTTTGCAAACAAAAAGAATACCAATACCCGGCCGCAAAGACCGAGACGCGCGCGGAAAAAGCGCTCGCCACGCCAAAACAGCCTGCTGTACCTGCTCAGCATTCTGCTGGTGTCCGCCGTTCTGGCGACGACGGGCATTCTGCTCGGCAACGATCTGTTCGCGCTGGCGAAGGAAGACCGCGAAATCACTGTCACCATTCCGGAGGACGCCTCGATCGGGCAGGTCTCCAAGCTGCTGGACAACAGCGGCGTCATACACTACGGCACCTTTTTCCGCCTGTTTACCAGCATTATCTATCCGGACGTCTCGTTCCGCGCGGGCATGTGGACGCTCAACTCCAATATGGACTACCGCCATATTGTCAATGAGATCCGCCTGACCCAGCGCAGCACGCAGACGGTCACGATTCCGGAGGGCTACACGATCGAGCAGATCGTCGACACGCTGGTGGAAAACGGCCTGAGCTCGGAGGAGGAGCTGAACAGCGCGCTGCAGGACGCCACGTTCAACTACGACTTCCTGCCGGAGGATCTGGGCAACGAGACCAACCGCCTGGAGGGCTATCTGTTCCCGGACACCTACGAGTTTTACCTGAACGACGACGCGGAGTCCATCCTCAACAAGATGCTCGGCAACTTTGAAAACAAGCTGAACGACGACTCCAACGGGGACAGCCTCGCCGAGCTGTGCGAGCAGCAGGGCATGTCCGTCGCGGATATGGTCAACATCGCGTCGATGGTGCAGAAGGAAGCGGTGGACACGGACGACATGTATCAGGTCTCCGGCGTCATCGCCAACCGGCTGAACAACGCATCGGAGTACCCGTACCTCAACATCGACGCCACCATCCAGTACGCGGTCGGCCATCTGGATCTGACCGACGAGGACATGGAGAACGACAGCCCGTACAATACCTACACGAGCAAGGGACTGCCGCCCGGCCCGATCTGCAATCCGGGTCTCGACGCGATGAAGTCTGCGGTCAGCCCGGCGGAACACGAGTACTATTACTATGTCGCGAACGCGGACGGCTCTGCGCACATCTATGCGAGAACGCAGGAGGAGCAGACCGCCAACATCCGCAGGGTGCAGGCGGAAAAGGACGCGCAGTGACACGAGGAGTTTTATGAACAAACCTGAAATTCTGTCCCCGGCGGGGGACATGGAACGGCTGAAATACGCCATCGCCTACGGCGCGGACGCCGTCTATCTGGCGGGCAAGCACTTTGGCATGCGCGCGGCATCCGACAACTTCACCGACGACGAGCTGCGCGAGGGCATCGCCTATGCGCACGCGCGCGGCGTGAAGGTCTATGTCACCGTGAACATTTCGCCCCGCTCGAACGAGTTTGCCGAGCTGGAGCGCTATTTGAAGCTGCTGTACGACTGCGGCGCGGACGCGATCATCGTCTCCGATCTCGGCGTCATCCGCCTGGCGAAGCGGGTGGTGCCGCAGCTGCCGCTGCACATCAGCACGCAGACGAGCATCCTCAACAGCGAGGCCGCGCAGTTCTGGGTGGAGATGGGCGCGGAGCGCATCGTGCTCGCGCGCGAGCTGACGCTGGAGGAGATCCGAACCATCCGCGACAGCATTCCGCCGGAGGTCGAGATCGAGTGCTTTGTCCACGGCGCGATGTGCATCTCGTACTCCGGGCGCTGCCTGATCTCCAACTATACGACGGGGCGCGACGCCAACCACGGCGCCTGCGCGCAGTCGTGCCGCTGGAAATATGCGCTGATGGAGGAAAAACGGCCGGGACAGTATTTCCCGGTGGAGGAGGACGCGCGCGGCACCTATCTCTACAATTCCAAGGACATGTGCATGATCGACCACATTCCGGCGCTGATCGCGGCGGGCATCTCGTCGTTCAAAATCGAGGGGCGCGCGAAGACCGCCTACTATACGGCGGGCATCACCGCCGCCTACCGCCGCGCGCTCGACGCCTATCTGGCCAATCCGACGCCGGCGTACCGCGTTCCGGACGACATCCGCGAGGAGATCGGCAAGATCAGCCACCGGGAGTATTTTACCGGCTTTTACTTCGGGCGCGACCCGAAGGGGCAGTATTACCCGGACGTCATGTACATCCGCGACTGGGAGATCGCCGCGCTGTTTGACTCGTGCGACGCGGACGGCAACGCCGTGTTTGTGCTGAAAAACCGCTTTTTCTGCGGCGACACGCTCGAGCTGATGCAGCCGGGCAAGCCGGTCTACGCCTTCCGCGTGGAGGAGATGCGCGATGACGGCGGCGCGCTGCTGGACGCGGCGCGCTCGGCCATGATGCGCGTGCACCTGAAGTTTCCGTTCCGTGTCTCCGATTTTGCCATTTTGCGCAAGGAAAAGGCGGCGAACCCCGTCAAAAAAGGTTGACAAATCCGCGCAGGCATGTATAATAAAACTGTTATACCGCATATTCGGCGATGACGAAACGAGACAGCGCACACCGCCTTGCAGAGAGCGGGGGAGGGTGAGAGCCCCGCAGCGCAGGAGCCTGTCAGCCATTTCTGAGCCATCCGGGAGACAACCGGATCGTCAGCCCGCGTTAAGGGTGCACTGAGATGCCGCACTGCGGCAAATTAGGGTGGTACCGCGAGCAGAGCCTTCGCCCCTATGTCGGGCGGAGGCTTTTTTGTGTCGAACAATTTTTTATCAATTTCATTGGAGGCAATTTTCATGCAGTACATGGGTTTGAATGAAATCCGTGAAAAGTTTTTGGAATTTTTCGAGTCCAAGGATCACCTGAGACTGCCGAGCTTTTCTCTCATCCCGCAGGGCGACAAGTCGCTGCTGCTCATCAACTCCGGCATGGCACCGCTCAAGCCGTACTTTACCGGAGAGCAGGAGCCGCCGCGCCGCCGCGTGACGACCTGTCAGAAATGTATCCGCACCGGAGACATCGACAATGTCGGCAAGACCGCGCGCCACGGCACGTTCTTCGAGATGCTGGGCAACTTCTCCTTTGGCGATTACTTCAAGAAGGAAGCCATCGCGTGGAGCTGGGAGTTTTTGACGGAGGTCATGGGTCTCGACCCGAACCGCCTGTATCCGTCCATCTACCAGGACGACGAAGAGGCGTTTGAAATCTGGAACAAGGACATTGGCATCCCGGCCGAGCGCATTTTCCGCTTCGGCAAGGAGGACAATTTCTGGGAGCACGGCTCCGGTCCGTGCGGACCGTGCTCGGAGATCTACTACGACCGCGGCGAAAAATACGGCTGCGGCAAGCCGGACTGCACGGTCGGCTGCGATTGCGACCGCTATATGGAGGTCTGGAACAACGTCTTCTCGCAGTTCAACAACGACGGACAGGGCAACTACACCGAGCTGGTGCAGAAGAACATCGACACCGGCATGGGTCTGGAGCGCCTGGCGGTCGTCATGCAGGACGTGGATTCGCTGTTTGACGTCGACACCGTCCGCAACATCACCGACCACGTCTCCCGCATTTCTGGCAAGACGTACGGCGAGTCGTACAAGACGGACGTCTCGCTGCGCGTCATCACCGACCACATCCGCTCGACCGTCATGATGATCTGCGACGGCGTCATCCCGTCCAACGAGGGCCGCGGCTACGTGCTGCGCCGCCTGCTGCGCCGCGCCGCGCGCCACGGCAAGCTGCTCGGCATCGACAAGCCGTTCCTGTACCAGGTGTGCGACACCGTGATTCAGGAGAGCGGCGGCGCGTATCCGGCGCTGGTCGAGAAGCAGGAGTATATCCGCAAGGTCATCCGCGTCGAGGAGGAGCGCTTTGACGCGACGGTGGACACCGGCCTGAACATTTTGAACGATATGGTGCAGGCGGCGAAGCAGGAGGGCAAAAACGAGCTGCCGGCTTCCGACGCCTTCAAGCTGCACGACACCTACGGCTTCCCAATCGACCTGACCATCGAGCTGCTCGAGGAGCAGGGCATGACGACCGATCGCGCCGGTTTTGACGCGCTCATTCAGGAGCAGAAGGAGCGCTCGCGCGAAGACCGCAAGCGCATGGGCGACCTCGGCTGGGCGTCGGAAGATCTGGGACTGGACAAGTCGCTGAGCACGGAGTTCTGCGGCTACGACAATCTGGAGGCGACCGCGAATGTCCTCGCCATCGTCTCGGAGGGCGAGAGCACTGATGCGGTGCGCGCGGGCGCTGCGCTGACGCTGGTGCTCGACCGCACGCCGTTCTACGCGGAGATGGGCGGCCAGGTGCCGGATCACGGCACGATTTCGCACGGCGACTGCGAGATTGTCATCGACAACGTACAGAAGAGCGGCGACGGGCGCATGTACCTGCACTCCGGCACCGTCAAGAGCGGCGTCATCAGCCGCGGCGACACGGTTACCTGTCGCGTGGATAAGGAGCGCCGTCAGGCGATCTGCCGCTCGCACACCGCGACGCATCTGTTACAGCAGGCGCTGCGCGAAGTGCTGGGCAACCACGTCGAGCAGGCGGGCTCGTACACCGACGCCGATCACGTCCGCTTCGACTTCACCCATTTTGCGGCGATGACGCCCGAGCAGATCGCGCAGGTCGAGCGCATCGTCAACAATGCGATTCTCGAGGGCATGACTGTCCGCACGGAGGAAATGCAGATCGACGAGGCGAAGAAGCTGGGCGCCATGGCGCTGTTCGGCGAGAAATACGGCGATATCGTCCGCGTGGTGCGCGCAGGCGATTTCTCGATCGAATTCTGCGGCGGCACACATCTGGACAACACCGCGAAGGCGGGCATGTTCAAGATTGTCAGCGAGGCGTCGGTCGCGGCGGGCGTCCGCCGCATCGAGGCGCTGACCGGCCGTGCCTTCTTGGAGATGTTTGAACAGCGGCAGGAGACGCTGGCGGAAATCGCCTCCGAGCTCAAGACGACGCCCAACGACGTCGTCATGCGCGCGGGTCAGATGGTCGACGAAATGCGCGAGCTGCGCCGCAACATCGAATCGCTCAACGGCCAGCTGGCGGAGATGAAATTGGTAGAACTGTTCAATCTGTCGCGCGACGTGCACGGCGTCAACGTGCTCGCGGCCAAGCTGAACAACGAGTCGCCGGAGATCATGCGCACGCTGGGCGACCTGATCAAGGAGCGCGCGCCGAAGATGGTCGCCGTGCTCGCGGTGGTCACCGGCGAGAGCAAGGTGCAGCTGCTGTGTGTCTGCGGCAAGGAAGCGCTGGCGGCCGGCGCGCACGCGGGCAAGATCATCAAGGAAGTCGCCAAGCGCTGTGGCGGCGGCGGCGGCGGACGCCCCGACTCCGCATCTGCCGGCGGCAAGAATCCGGCCAAGCTGGAAGAGGCGCTGGAAGCTGTCAACAACATTGTGGAGGCAATGCTGAAATAACACAGATCGGTTGACCGATCCGGAAGGAGGATGTTCGATGAAGGACTGTCTTTTCTGTAAAATCATCGCGGGAGAAATCCCCTCGAAGAAGGTGTATGAGGACGACGATGTCTACGCATTTTACGATATCGATCCGCAGGCGCCGACCCATTTTCTGGTGATCCCGAAGCAGCATATTCCGTCTGCGGCGGCGGTCACGCCGGAAAACAGCGCGGCTGTGGCGAAGTGCTTTGAGGCCATCGCCAAAATCGCAAAGGACATGGGCATGGAGAGCTTCCGCGTTGTATCCAACATCGGCGCGCAGGCGCAGCAGAGCGTGTTCCACCTGCATTTTCACGTGCTGTCCGGCCGCGATATGACGTGGCCGCCCGGCTGATCGGAAAGGCAAAAATGGCGCCGTGCAGCGGCGCCATTTTTCGCACATACAAGGGGGGATTTTCACCGTGCAGCGGCCATTGATCTGGTTTTCTGCGGCGTTTGCCGCCGGTTGCGCCTGTGCGCTGCTCGGCGTCGCGGTTCCGCTCGCCGCGGGCGTGCTCGTGCTGGCGGCGTCCGTGTTTGCCGCGAAGCGGATTCCGGCGGCGCTGCCGCTCTGCGTCCTGCTCGCGGGTCTGACCTGCGGGCTGACATACACGGACGCCTATCACCGGTATATCACAAACCCGGTCGCTGGGCTGGCGGGGCTGTCGCAGCGCATGACCGTGACGGCGACCGACTTTGCCGTGCAGTATGACGACCGGCAGCGCGTCGAGGTGCGCGTGGACGGCGAGACGGTCGGCCTGCGAACCGGATTTCGCACTTTGTTATATTTTCCGCTGACCGAAGAACCGATTGAGCCGGGAGACCGGCTGACGGGAAAGGTTTCCTTTTACCGATCCGGGCTGCGCGAGGGCTTCGACCGTGAGAGCTATTACCGCGCGCAGGGCTACTATGTGCTGGCGTCGGTGCCCGCGGAGTCGGAGGTATCCGTCGCGCCGCCGGAGCGCCGTCCGCTGTCCTACTATCCCAAGCGGTTTGCCCAGCAGCTTTGCGCGGTGTTTGCGGCGCACGGGAGCGAGCGGCAGGCGGCCTTCTGGAACGCGCTGGCGACGGGAGACCGCACCGCGCTGACCACGGCGGACACGGACCACCTGCGCAAAGCGGGTTTGTCGCACGTCATCGCGCTGTCCG
Organism: Candidatus Butyricicoccus stercorigallinarum; assembly: GCA_019112985.1. GTDB lineage: Bacteria > Bacillota > Clostridia > Oscillospirales > Butyricicoccaceae > Butyricicoccus_A > Butyricicoccus_A stercorigallinarum. The sequence continues at coordinate 6,587 of DXIG01000073.1, forward strand.
GCATGCACGTCGGCTTTCTCGTCTCGCTGCTGCTGTTTGTCTTTGGCCGGAAGCTCGGCACGGCGCTCGGCATTCCGGCGCTGGTGGCGTTTTACCTGATGGTCGGCTGGTCGCCGTCGGTCGTGCGCGCCTGCGTGATGTACGGCATTTTGCTGGCGGCGTTCTGGGTCAGGCGGCAGCACGACAGCATGAATGCGCTGTTCGCGGCGCTGCTGCTCATCCTGATTGTGCTGCCGGACGCGCTGATTTCCGTCAGCTTGCAGCTCTCGTTCGCCGCGACGTTTGGCATTTTGTGCTTTGCGCCGCGCATGCACCGGCTGCTGGCGCTGCCCCGCCGGGCGCCGCGCCCGGTGACGTCCGTGTATCGCGTTCTGTTGGGCGCCGTGGTGTGCACGGTCAGCTCGACGGTCATCACCGCGCCGATTTTGCTGTACCACTTCGGCTATCTGTCCGTCTTTTCCGCGCTGTCCAATGTGCTCGCGCTGTGGGCGGTGTCGGTGGTGTTTCCACTGTTGTTCGTGGGCGGTATCGCCGGGCTGTTCGCGCCGGCGCTGGCGCATGTGCTGCTGACGCCGGCGGCGTGGCTGACCGATTACATCCTGTGGGTCAGCGACTGGACGGCGGGACTGCCCTACGGCCTGCTGTACTGCGAACAGCGCGCGGACTTCTGCGCCGCGCTCGCGCTCAGTGCGCTCGGCGCGCTGCTGCTGTGGAAGGGGAGCCGCCGCGCGCTCGCGGCCGGTATGCCGCTGCTGCTGGCGGCGGTTGTCGGGATCAGCGTGTGGAGCGGCGCGGCGGAACAGAACGACCTGCGCATTTCCGTGCTGCCGGAGGGCAGCGGACAGGCCATTCTCGTCTCCTGCGGGACGCAGACGGCGCTCATCGATTGCAGCGGCTCGGGCTATCACAATGCGGCGGAGGACGTCGCCGCCTACCTCGACTGGTACGGCATCGACAACCTCGATCTGGTCATTTTTACCTCGGTCGATCTCGGCCACGCGCGCAATGCATGCGAGCTGCTCCGGCAGGTGCCGGTGGAGCGCGTGCTTCTGCCGGAGCGCAACCGGGAGAACAAGGAGCCGTATCCTGCGCTCATGCAGACGCTGGAGCAGCTGAACATCGCATATGACAAAATCGCGCCGGAGCGCGAGACCGCCGTCGGGGATGCGTCGCTCGGCCTGTCCGTCCTCGGCGCCGTGGAGCGCAAGTTGGTTGTGCGCATCCAATCGGAGGATCAGGACATTGTGACTGTGCACGCGCTGACGCAGAATATGCTGCTGGAGCTGACGGAACAGACGCCGCTGACCTGTGGCACGCTGCTGGTGTCCGGCGGATTTTTGGACGAAACGGACAAAATGGAACAACTGCTGCGCCGCATTTCTCCCGCACAGCTCGTGCTGGAAAACGGCTGGGAGAGCAGTTCGGAATATGGCGGGATTCCCGCGCTCAACCCGTATTACATCGGGCAGATCGACTGGAAGACCGAACGCGATTAGACGGAAAGGAGGCGCGCCATGGCAAAAAAACCGGCGAAGGACGACGGGGTGCAAAAGCTGAAGCAGGATCTGAAGCAGCATGCGGTCGGCTCGCTGTACCTGATCGGCGGAGAGGAGGACTACCTCAAGGCGCATTATCTCGCCGCGCTGGAGCGGGAGGTCGTCGACGAGACGTTCCGCGACTTCAATTATGACAGGCTGGAAGGCGCTTCGCTGACCGCGGAACGCCTGATCGAGGCGGTGGACAGCTATCCGGCGATGGCGGAGCGGCGCATGATCGTCGTCAACGATCTCGACGTGTACAAAGCGCCCGCCGCGCTGAAGGAGGAGCTGCCCGGCATTCTGGCAGACCTCCCGGCATACGTGTGCCTGGTCTTTTATTACGACACGATTGCACTCAAGCCGGACAAGCGCACAAAACTGCACAAAATTATCACGGAAAACGGCTGTATAGCGGATTTTTCCCATCTGGAACGGCACGATCTGATCCCGTGGGTCAAGCGGCACGCCAAAGACGCGGGCAAATACATCGACACCGACACCTGCGATTATCTGCTGTTTCTGTGCGGCACGTCGATGACCGGGCTGACGCTGGAGATCGAAAAGGCGTGCGCGCACAGCGCGACCGATTCAGTCAAGCGCAGCGACATCGATGCGGTGTGCACCCGCGTGCTGGACGCCGTCACCTTCGACCTGACCGACGCGATTGCCGCGCAGCGGTTCGACCGCGCGCTGCGGCTGGTCGGCGACCTGATCGCGCAGAAAAATGAGCCGATTGTGCTGCTTTCGGCAATTGCGCGCCACATACAGCGCCTGTATGTGGCCAAACTGGCCATGCAGGCGCACAAGAGCGACCGGGAGCTGATGGAGCTGCTCGGCAGCAAATCGACCTACTATGCGCGCAAGATGCGCGATTCCGCCGCGCGGCTGGAGACCGGCTGGCTGCGGCGCGCCATTCTGCTGTGCGGCGAGACGGACATTGCGATGAAATCGACCGGCACGGACCGCACCAAGGCGCTCGAGCTGCTGCTGCTCCAGATGGCGGCGAATGAGAGAGAACAGGCGGTGCACGGATGATTCACATTCGCGAGGCGATTATCGTCGAAGGGCGCTACGATGTCAACAAAATCAAACAGATTGTGGACACCGTCGTGATCGAGACCGGCGGATTCTCCATTTTCAACAACCGGGAAAAGCTGGCGCTCATCCGCCGCATCGCGGCCGAGCGCGGCATCCTCGTGCTGACGGACAGCGACGGCGCGGGCTTCGTCATCCGCAATTACCTGCGCGGCGCGATCCCGAAGGGGCGCGTGAAGCACGCCTACATCCCGCAGATCGCGGGAAAGGAGCGCCGCAAGGCGCGCGGCTCCCGGGAGGGGACGCTGGGCGTCGAGGGCGTGCCGGACGATGTGATTGTGCGGGCGATTGCGAACGCGGGCGTGGAATGTCTGGACAGCGCGGACGACCGGCCGAAAATCACCAAGGCGGATTTTTATGCGTGGGGGCTGTCCGGCGCGCCGGGCAGCGAGGCCAGACGGAAGCGGCTGCTGCGCGCGCTCGCGCTGCCGCAGCACATGACAGCCAACGCGCTGCTCGAATTTATCAACGCGGTGGCGGACTATGAGCAGGTCAGGAAAGTCATTGCACAGTTGGCACAATCGGACGAATGAGAAAACTGGACAAAACAGGCGCGTAAAACGGAGATTTTTTGCGCTTTTACGGCGGATATTGCCAAAACCGGCTGGCGTTTGCGGCGCACAGCCGGTTTTTTCGCAGGGATTCGCGCGCAGATTACAAGAAAAAGCACAATTTTGCTCTTGACACAGGAACGTCCGCTGGGTATGATAATACCAACCTGACCTGCCGCACGGCGGGCGGAACACCATGGGAGGATTGGGTCAATGAAACGCGGATATCACAGCACACAGAAGAAATATTTCAACACAGTGCCCCGGTCGGAATTTTTGGGTCTCGCGCTCGGCTTTGCGATCGGCATGTTCCTCACCGGACTGTTCCGGCTGGACGGGTCGGCGCTGGAAATCGTCGGCGCGGTCATCGGTTTTGCCGTCGGATACTGGATTGACAACCGCTATTTTGCCGAAAAAGACGTGCCGGTTGAGCAGATTGACGCGGAAGCGCGGCAAAACGCCGGGGAGAGCGACAACTCTGCACAGCCGCGCTGAGCGCGCACGGCGCGCGGTCTGGCTGTGCCGCGCACAGGAAAAGCAACAGGATTGCCCCATAACTTGACAAAGGGGCGATCCTGTTTTTCTTTTTTCGCACGGGCGTCGGGGGCAAAAATTGAGAAAT
>DXIG01000074.1 GCA_019112985.1 Candidatus Butyricicoccus stercorigallinarum
ATGTCCTCCCGGACCGTGTACTCATAGGTATGCTTTGTCCGGCTGCGGGTTGCCCAGGCTGATGGTAAGGCTGGCCTGCGGGTCAGCGTCCACCAGCAGCACCTTCTTCCCGGCCTGGGCCAGCCCGATGCCCAGGTTCGCGCAGGTGGTCGTTTTGCCGACGCCGCCCTTCTGGTTGGCGACGGCGATGATTTGTGCGTTCATCGTATTTCACCTCGTTTCTGTTGGTCGTGTTTGGTTCTGGAAATAGAAAAAGCCGCCACTACTTTCTTGAAAAAAAGAGTGACGGCTTTTTCTGATCCCGGAACGTCGGTCCCCGGAAATGCAAAAAGCGCCCAGCTGGAACGCTGAACGCTTTCGCAATAAAATCATATTCATTTGTTCAGATTGGGTCAAACTCTGCCAAACCGATTTTGCATAAAATTTCAGAGGGACAAAAAAGCAAAAATGACCTCTTGGGAGAGGGCTGGGGCAAAAAAGTTGTCCTATGATTTAACCCATTAGCCCCTGTTTTGGGGGTGGTTGTCCTTAATTTAACCCATAAAAAATGGTTCAAAACGGGTCAGACTATGCCAAAACAGGGCAAACGATCTGAAAAGGAAAAACCCCGAAAACCGCATGGTTTCGGGGTTTTTGAGCTGTTTTGAACTGAAATCAGCGCTTGCTGAACTGCGGCGCGCGACGGGCAGCCTTGAGGCCGTACTTCTTTCTCTCCTTCATTCTCGGGTCGCGGGTCAGGAAGCCTGCGGCCTTGAGAACCGGGCGGTACTCCTCGGCGTTTGCCTGGAGCAGGGCGCGGGAGATGCCGTGACGGATTGCGCCGGCCTGGCCGGTGAAGCCGCCGCCGCTGACGGTGCAGACGATGTCAAACTTGTCGCCGGTCTTGGTCGCCTCCAGCGGCTGACGAACGATCAGCTTGAGGGTGTCCAGGCCGAAGTAGTTGTCGAGGGTGCGGTTGTTGATGGTGATTTCACCGGTGCCGCCCGGGAAAAGACGAACTCTTGCAACAGAGGACTTTCTTCTGCCGGTGCCGTAGAAATATGCTTTCTTAGGGGTATACATGACTCAAATTTCCTCCTTGTAAGAATTACTTGCCAGCCCAAACGATCGGCTGCTGTGCTGCGTTGTTGTGCTCGCTGCCCGCGTAGACCTTCAGGCGGGTAGCAGCCTTGCGGCCGATGGAATTCTTCGGGAGCATGCCCTTGACAGCCAGCGTCACAGCCAGCTCCGGACGCTCAGCCATGAGGATCTTGTACTGGGTTTCCTTCAGGCCGCCGATCCAGCCGGAATGTCTGCGGTAGTACTTCTGCTGCAGCTTGTTGCCGGTCAGGACAGCCTTGGAAGCGTTGATGACGATGACGAAATCACCGGTATCTACGTTGGGGGTAAACTCTACCTTGTGCTTGCCGCGAAGGAGAGCTGCTACGGTTGCTGCGGTACGGCCAAGCGGCTTGCCAGCCGCGTCGACGATATACCACTTGCGGTCGATATTTTCAGCCTTAGCCATGAAAGTGGACATGATCTAACCTCCGATTATAATTTTATCTGAATGTTTCATTCACAAAGTTCGTTCCCGTCTGTGCAACTTTTTCCTGCACTTTGCGGGTGCTTTATTGTTATAACACATCTATTTTGCAAAGTCAACACGTTTTTTGATGATTTTAATTTTTCTCGGAAAGAACTCGCGTTTTCTCGTTTAATCTCTCGTATTCTCTTGTATGCTCAAAACACAAATAAAAATTTTTCTCTGTACAGGATTCCCACCTCTGCGGTATAATAAGCTGAATCTGATGCGATATCACGAATTGGGAGGCTTCTCATGCAGAAAATGCTGTCTTATGTCCGCCGCGCGGTGGATCAGTACCATATGATAAACGAAGGCGATACGATTGCCGTCGGTGTGTCCGGCGGAAAGGATTCACTGGCGCTGCTCGCGGCGCTCGCCAATCTGCGGCGCTTTTACCCGAACCGGTTTACGCTCAAGGCGATTACGCTGGACATGGGGTACGAGGAGATGGATTTTTCTCCGATCGCGCGCCTGTGCGAGCAGCAGGGGGTGGAGTACATCGTGCGCCCGACCGACATCAAGACGATCGTCTTCGACATCCGCAACGAGGAAAACCCCTGTTCGCTGTGCGCCAAGATGCGGCGCGGCGCGCTCAACGACACGGCCAAGCTGCACGGCTGCAACAAGGTCGCGCTGGGGCATCATTACGACGACGTCATTGAGACGATGATGATGTCGCTGCTGTACGAGGGGCGCATCAACTGCTTTTTGCCGCAGACCTATCTCGACCGGCGCGACATCACGGTCATCCGCCCGATGATCTATGTGCCCGAGGCGTATGTCAAGTCGCTGGTGCGCCGGCTGGAGCTGCCAGTGGTACACAATCCCTGTCCGGCGGACGGGAACACCAAGCGCGAGGAGATCAAGCAGCTGCTCCGCACGCTGGAGCGCGAGAACCATGGCGTGCGCCAGCGCATTTTCGGCGCCATTCAGCGCTATCCACTGCGCGGATGGGGGCTGGAGGAGACGTGACCGCTGCGGCGCCCGGTGTGAAGTGAAGAAAAAATGACGTTCCCCGGCCGGCGCGCAGCCGGAAGGGAACGTCATTTCTATTTTGCGGGGATTACTGGATGTGCACCGTGTTGATGTCGACCAGCTCGCACGATTCGATGCGCGTGTCGCCCTCCAGGCAGCGCAGCAGAGCGTTCGCGGTGTCCACCGCCGTCAGGCAGGGGATCGCGTGTTCTACCGTCGAGCGGCGGATCTTGACGACGCCGAGCTCCGGATGGCGGCCCTTGACCGAGGTGGTGATGACGTAGTCGATGTCGCCCGACTCGATCAGATCGATCATGTTCGGGGATGGCTCGTCGACGTTGCGCACCGAGTTGGTCGCGACCATGTGGCGGTTGAGCACGTTGGCCGTGCCGCTGGTGGCGTACAGCTCAAAGCCCAGCTCGGCAAAGCGCTCGGCAATCGTCACGATCTCCTGCTTGTCCGCGTCGCGGACGGAGATGAGCACCTTGCCCTTTTTCTTCATCTCGTAGCCCGCGCCCATCATGCCCTTGAGCAGCGCTTCGCGGAACGAGGTGGAGACGCCCAGAACCTCGCCGGTGGACTTCATCTCCGGGCCGAGCTGGGTGTCCAGATCGCGCAGCTTCTGGAACGAGAACACCGGTACCTTGACCGCGTAGTGCTCGCACTCCGGATACAGCCCGGTGCCGTAGCCCAGATCGCGCAGCTTTTCGCCGAACATGCAGCGCGTGGCCAGATCGACCATCGGCACGCCCGTGATCTTGGAGATGTAGGGGATGGTGCGGGACGAGCGCGGGTTGACCTCGATGACATAGACCTCGTCGTTGTACAGCACGAACTGGATGTTGACCAGACCGAGTACCGCCAGCTCCTTGGACAGCTTCTTCGTGTAGTCGATGATGGTCTCCTTGTGCTTGTCCTCGATGGTGATGGACGGATAGACCGAGATGGAGTCGCCCGAGTGGATACCGGCGCGCTCCATGTGCTCCATGATGCCCGGAATCAGGATGTCTTCGCCGTCGCAGATGGCGTCGACTTCAATTTCGCGGCCCATCAGGTATTTGTCGACCAGCACCGGGTTTTCGATCTTGGTGCGCGTGATGACCTGCATGTATTCGCGGATATCCGCCTCTTTGTAGGCGATTTCCATGCCCTGACCGCCGAGTACATAGGACGGGCGGACGAGAACCGGATAGCCCAGACGGTCCGCGACCGCGACGGCTTCCTCCTCCGTGAACACCGTCTCGCCCTTGGCGCGCGGAATGCCGGTCTTGTTGAGGATGACGTCGAACTTCTCGCGGTCCTCCGCCGCGTCGATGCTCCAGGCCGGGGTTCCCAGAATGGGCACGCCGAGTTTTTCCAGATGCTCCGCCAGATTGATGGCGGTCTGGCCGCCGAACTGCACGATGGCGGCGTCCGGCTTTTCCGCGTTGACGACGCCCGTGACGTCCTCCGGCGTCAGCGGCTCAAAGTACAGGCGGTCCGCCGTGTCGAAGTCGGTGGAGACCGTCTCCGGGTTGTTGTTGATGATGACCGTCTCGCAGTCGAGCTTTTGCAGCGCCCAGACCGAGTGCACCGAGCAGTAGTCGAACTCGATGCCCTGACCGATGCGGATCGGGCCGGAGCCGAGCACCAGCACCTTCTTGCGGCCGTCGGACGGCTTGACCTCGGTCTCCTCGTCGTAGGTGGAGTAGTAGTAGGGGGTTTCCGCCTCGAACTCCGCCGCGCAGGTGTCGACCGTCTTGTATACCGGCATGCGGGCGACCTTCTCGACCGACTTGCCGGACAGGCGCTCGATCACCTTGTCGGTGAAGCCGTATTTCTTGGCCGCGAGATACAGCTCGGAGGTGATCTCCTCCGCCTGCTCCAGCCGGTGCTCCATGTCGATGATGCGCATGAAGCCGTGCAGGAACCAGGTGTCGATCTTCGTGATCTCGTGCACCTCGTCGATGGTCATGATGCCGCGGCGGAACGCCTCGCAGATGGAGAACAGGCGCTCGTAGTCGCAGGTCTTGACCTTGGCGATGATCTCCTCGTCGCTCATCTTGGCGATCAGCGGCATGGACAGCGAGTCCACCTTCATTTCGATCGAGCGGACGGCCTTCATCATGGCTCCTTCAAACAGGTTGGAGATAGCCATGACCTCGCCGGTCGCCTTCATCTGCGTGCCGAGCGTCTTGTCGGCGTAGACGAACTTGTCGAACGGCCAGCGCGGGAACTTGACGACGCAGTAGTCGAGCGTCGGCTCGAAGCAGGCCGCCGTCTTGCCGGTGACCGCGTTGGTCAGCTCGTCCAGGCCGTAGCCGACGGCGATTTTGGCGGCGATTTTGGCGATGGGGTAGCCGGTCGCCTTGGACGCCAGCGCCGAGGAGCGCGAGACGCGCGGGTTGACCTCGATGACGGCGTATTCAAACGAATCCGGGTTGAGCGCAAACTGTACGTTGCAGCCGCCCTCGATACCCAGCTCGGTGATGATCTTGAGCGCGGAGGTGCGCAGCATCTGGTATTCGTAATCGCACAGCGTCTGGCTCGGCGCGACGACGACCGAGTCGCCGGTGTGCACGCCGACCGGGTCGACGTTTTCCATATTACAAACCGTGATGACGTTGCCCTTGCCGTCGCGCATGACCTCGTATTCGATTTCCTTCCAGCCCGCGATGCACTTTTCGACGAGGATCTCGTCGACGCGGGAGTACAGGATGCCGGAGGCGGCGATTTCGCGCAGCTCGTCCCAGGAATAGGCGATGCCGCCGCCGGTGCCGCCGAGCGTGTAGGCCGGGCGGATGATGACCGGCAGGCCGATCTCCTTCGTGAAGGCGACCGCGTCCTCGACGGTGTGCACGACCTTGGAGGCGATGATCGGCTCATGGATCTTCTCCATGGTGTCCTTGAACAGCTGGCGGTCCTCCGCCTTGTCGATGGTGGTCGGGTTCGCGCCCAGCAGCTTGACGCCGTATTCGTCGAGGAAGCCGTTGGCGACCAGCTCCATCGCGATGTTCAGGCCGGTCTGACCGCCCAGCGTGGGCAGAATGGAGTCGGGGCGCTCCTTTTTGATGATCTCCTGCACGCACGGGATGGTCATCGGCTCGATGTACACCTTGTCCGCCATCGCCTTGTCCGTCATGATGGTCGCCGGGTTGGAGTTGACCAGAATGACCTCAAGACCCTCCTCGCGCAGCGCGCGGCACGCCTGCGTGCCCGCGTAGTCGAACTCCGCGGCCTGACCGATGACAATCGGGCCGGAGCCGAGCACCATTACCTTGTGAATATCCTTGCGCAGCGGCATTACTGAGCGCCTCCTTTCTTCTCATCCATGAGGGAAACAAACTGGTCGAACAGGTACGCGGTGTCCTGCGGGCCGGGCTTGACCTCCGGATGGTACTGTACCGTGAAGATCGGGGCGTTGATGTGCGCAATGCCTTCACAGGAATTGTCGTTGATGTTGATGTGGCTGACGCGGGCGATTTCCGGGTTGACTGTATCGCTGAC
>DXIG01000075.1 GCA_019112985.1 Candidatus Butyricicoccus stercorigallinarum
AAATCAAAAAAATAAAATCAAAAAAAGGATGTCACCCACCCCGGTTTTGAGAGAATGCTTCCGTATTCTGTTGACAGAAGACAAAAAAGCGGAAGCCCCATCTCAACCCACCCCGATCAAGCAAAGGAGACGAAGGACTATGAAACAGAGATCGATTTTTGCCATTGTACTGGCTCTGGTGATGAGCCTGACCGCGCTGACCGGCTGCGGACAGAACACAGCGTCCAACGACGCCGGCACGGACAACACAGCGCTCGCTTCCGGCGGCGTGCTGTGCCTGAAGGTAAACCCGGAAATCGCGGTTTCCTACGACGACGACGGAGCTGTAACCAAGGTGGAAGGCCGCAACGACGACGGCGCAGCCATTTTGGCGGATTACAGCGGATACGAGGGCAAGGCCGCCCGCGAAGTAATTGTCGAGCTGCTCAACGCGATCGGCGAGGCGGGCTACTTTGTCGAAGAGGTCGAGGGCGAGCGGCGCCAGATCACGCTTGAAATTGAGCCGGGTTCGGTGCTGCCCAGCGAGGCATTTCTGGATGAGGTCATCGCCGACATCCGCGCCTGTGTGAACGGAAACAACTGGAAGAGCCCGCTGGAGGTCACAGGCGAGAGCGACTACGGCATGACGGACTATGTGGACACCGATTACGGCGCGGACAATGACGGCGTAACCGATTACAACGACACCGACTACGGTGCGGGCAGCGACGGCGTGACCGACTACGGCACGAACGGCGGCAGCACCAACTACGACGACACCGACTACGGTGCAGGCAGCGACGGCGTGACCGACTACGGCACGGACGGCGGCAGCACCAACTATGGCGACACCGACTACGGGAACACCAACTATGGCAGCACGGACTACAGCGACGGTCAGTCCGATTATGACGACGGCGCGACAGACTACGATGATTAAGCAACATCCGCCGCTGAAGCTCCGCCACGAGTACAAACACATCATCAATCGGTTGGATGACCAGATCGTGACCTCACGCCTGAGAAAACTGTTCCAACATGACGCAAACGCTGACTCACACGGTATTTACCGTGTGAGCAGCCTTTATTTTGACACCCCTTACGACAAGGCGCTGCGGCAGAAAATCGATGGGGTCAACCGCCGCGAAAAATTCCGCCTGCGCTATTATGGAGACGACTGTTCCTTTCTGCGATTGGAAAAGAAGTGCAAGACGGGCGGTCTGTGCGGAAAGCGCAGCGTCCGGGTGACGGAAACGCAGGCGCGGCGCATGCTGTCGGGGGAGATCGAGTTCCTGCTGGACTGCGGCCACCCCCTTCTCCTGGAATTTTACAGCAAGATGCGCGGTCAGCTGCTGTCTCCCAAGACCGTTGTGGTGTACGAGCGGGAGGCCTTTGTCTATGAACCGGGGAATGTGCGCGTCACCGTTGACCGGAACCTGCATTCCGGCCCCGGCGGCGCCGCCTTTTTCGACACACGGCGCAGGCTCACGCCGGTATCCGATGGTCTCTCGGTGTTAGAGGTCAAATATGACGCGTTTTTGCCGGAGCTGGTGTCCATGGCCGTGCAGATTCCAAACCGCAGGGCGTCCGCCTATTCCAAGTACGCCGTCTGCCGCAGATATGATTGACGAGGAGAACGCCCATGTCGTTTCGCTTTCAGGATATTTTCAAATCCAGTTTTTTAGAATATGTATCGACGATTTCCGCGCTGGACATGATGCTGGCGCTGTCTCTGTCCTTTGCCGTCGGCCTGTTTATCTTTTTCGTGTACAAGACGTGCTATGCCGGCGTGATGTATTCCGCCAGCTTCGGCGTGACGCTGATCGCGCTGTGCATGATTACGGCGCTGCTGATTCTGGCCGTGACCAGCAATATCGTGCTGTCGCTCGGCATGGTGGGCGCGCTGTCCATCGTCCGGTTCCGCACGGCGATTAAAGATCCGTCGGATATCGTCTTTCTGTTCTGGTCCATCGCCGCGGGCATCGTGCTGGCCGCCGGATTCATCCCGCTGGCGGTTGCCGGCAGCCTGTTGATCGGGCTGATTCTCCTGCTGTTCGGCCGGCACAGCGGCGCGGAAAAGCCGTATATTCTGGTCATCCACTGCGCTGACTCCAGTGTGGAGCGGGAAGCCCGCGCGCTGGTATCCGAAAGCGTCCGCAGGCTGGTGCTGAAAAGCAAGAGCGTGGCGGCCGACTGTGTCGAGCTGAACTACGAGGTTCGCCTGAAGGACGACGACACCGATTTTATCCACGCGGTGGCGCAGCTGCCGGGGGTCAGCCACACGGTTCTGGTCTCCTACAACGGCGACTATATGAATTGACCTATGCTGAAACATCCCGCTATCGACCGGATCTGTCTCGCCGTCATGGCGGCGGCGCTGGCGGTGACGATCCTGTTCTGCAACGGCGCGTCGCTGGGCATCCAATCCGCCTCGGCCGCGCCGGGCTATGAAACGCGCCTGTTTGACAAGAGCAGGGTACACACCATCGACATTCTCATCGAAGACTGGGAGGCCTTTTTGCAGACCGCGCCGGAGGAGGAATACACCGCCTGCACGCTGGTGATCGACGGAGAGGCGTTTTCCAATGTGGGCCTGCGGGCGAAGGGAAACAACTCCCGCCGCCTGACGGAGCAATACGGTCTGGACCGCTACAGTCTGAAGGTCGAATTCGACCACTACGCCCACGGCAGCTATTACGGGCTGGATAAGTTCTCTCTGGACGCCTCGTTTCAGGACAACAGCTATATGAAAAGCTGGATTGCATACGACATGATGTCGTATATGGACGTGCCGGCGCCGCTGTGCAGCTATGTCTGGGTCCGCGTCAACGGTGCGGATTGGGGGCTGTTTCTCGCCATCGAGGAGCCGGAGGAAGCGTTCGCCAGGCGCAATTTTGGCGTGGATCACGGTCAGCTCTATAAGCCGGATTACACGTCGCTTCAGGCGGAAAACGCCGACATCCACCTGCGCTATACGGACGAGCGCTTTGCCAGCTATGACAACATCTTCCGCAATGCCAAGTTCGGCATCGACGACGCAGACCGGCAGCGCGTCATCGATGCGCTCAGGATTCTGTCCACCGGGGAAACGCTCGAGCGCGCCATCGATGTGGAGGAAGTGCTGCGCTACTTCACCGTTCAGGTCTTTGTGGTCAATCTGGACAGCTACCTGGGCAAAACAGGCCACAACTATTTCCTGTACGAGCAGGACGGCGTGCTCCGCATCCTGCCCTGGGATTACAATCTGGCGTTCGCGACGTATTCACTGGGCATGCCCAACCCCATCAACGACGCCGCACTGTACGTCAACTACCCGATCGACACGCCGGCGGACGGCGCGATTATGAAAAACCGCCCGCTGTATCACAATGTGATGAAAAACGACCGGTATTTCGCCCGATATCACGCTCTGTTCGACCAGCTGATCGCCGGATATTTTGAAAGCGGCTATTTTGCGGACTTTGTCCGGCGCACACAGCAGATGATCGCCCCCTATGTGGCGGACGACCCCACGGCGTTCTGCTCCTATGACGATTTTCTCAAGGGCGCCGAGACGATCACGTCGTTCTGCCTGCTGCGCGCGCAGAGCGTGCGCGGACAGCTGGAGGGAACCGTCCCGTCCACCATACGGGAACGGGAGGAAGGCCTGGGCGAATGGATTGACGCCTCCGGCCTGTGGCTGCCCGACCTGGGCGAAATTGCGGATTTGAAGAATTGACCGCCAAAATAGTCAAAACACGTGAATCTGCCCGATTTTTGTGGTATACTGATGTTGTTTACCATTCAGAGGCGTCCGTTTTGCCGCCGCGCGGCAGCGCAGGGGCGGAAAAGCAGGACGCGCGGATAAAAAGGGAGGAGATTCTCGTTACGGTCGGATTTGATAATGAGAAATATCTAAAGCTGCAATCCCAGCGCATTCGCGACAGGATTGCACAGTTTGGAAACAAGCTGTATCTGGAATTTGGCGGCAAGCTGTTCGACGATTACCATGCGTCGCGCGTGCTGCCGGGCTTCCAGCCGGATTCCAAGCTGCAAATGCTGCTGCAATTGAAGGAGCAGGCGGAAATCGTCATCGCCATCAGCGCCGAGGACATCGAGGAAAACAAGGTGCGGAGCGATTACGGCATCACCTACGACCTCGATGTGCTGCGGCTGATCGACGCCTTTCAGGGCGCGGGGCTGTATGTGAGCAGCGTCTGCCTGACCAAATTTGCCGGGCAGTCTTCCGCCGAGCTGTTTCAGAAGCGGCTGGAGAGCATGGGCATTCGCGCATACCGCCATTACAAAATCCCGGGCTATCCCGGCGACGTCAACCGGATTGTCAGCGACGAGGGCTATGGCAGGAACGAATACATCGAGACCGAACGCCCGCTGGTCGTCGTCACGGCGCCCGGACCGGGCAGCGGCAAAATGGCAACCTGCCTTTCGCAGCTGTACCACGAACATAAGCGCGGCATTCAGGCGGGATACGCCAAATTTGAGACGTTCCCGATCTGGAACATTCCGCTCAAGCACCCGATCAACCTCGCCTATGAGGCGGCGACCGCAGATCTGAACGACGTTAACATGATCGACCCGTTCCATCTGGAGGCCTATGGCGTCACGACGGTCAACTACAACCGCGACATCGAGATTTTCCCGGTGGTCAACGCGATGTTCGAGCTGATCGCAGGCGAGAGCCCGTATCGTTCGCCCACGGACATGGGTGTCAACATGGTGGGCAACTGCATCGTCGACGACGAGGCGTGCCGCTGGGCGTCCGGACAGGAGATTCTGCGCCGCTATTACAACTGCCTGTGCGAGCACAAGCGGTATGGCGCGTCCCGCGACGACCGCCTGAAGCTGGAGCTGCTCATGAAGCGCGCTGGCGTCAGCATCCAGGATCGCGCGGTGGTCGCGGAGGCACTGAAAAAAGAGGCGGAGACCGACGGACAGCCTGCGGCGGCAATCGAGCTGGAGGACGGGACGATGGTAACCGGGCGCACGAGCGACCTGCTCGGCGCGTCTGCGGCGGCGCTGCTCAACGCGCTCAAAACGCTCGCGGGCATCGACCACAGCAAAAAGCTGGTTTCCCCCGAAGCCATCGAGCCGATTCAGCGCCTGAAGACGCAGTACCTCGGCAGCATCAACCCGCGGCTGCACACCGACGAGATTCTGATCGCGCTGTCCGCTTCGGCGGCGCTCGCGCCGGACGCCAAGCTGGCGATGGAGCAGCTGCCCCGGCTGCGCGGCTGTCAGGCGCATTCCAGCGTGCTGCTCTCCTCGGTGGACGAGCAGGTGTTCAAAAAGCTGGGCATCCAGCTCACCTGCGAGCCGAAATACGAACAGGAAGACAGAAAGTACCATAAAAAGTGAGAAAAGCCGGATGCAACGGCAGGAAAGGGCGCAAGCGAAACAAACGCTTGCGCCCTTTTGTCTGTCTGTGCGGCCGCAGCCCCAAAGAAAAAGCAGAGCGACACGGCAAAACACCGGATCGCTCTGCAATCTCTCGCTTGTTTTTGCAGTTGTTTTTCCGGTCAGCGGGGCGCGTTCTGATGCGCCATGCTGTGCGCGTGGATTTTCCGCATCAGCAGCAGCACGACGAGCATCAGCACCAGCGTGATCGGCGTGGCGATCAGCGCGAGCGAGCTTTCCGAATAGTAGCCCAGAATGCCCGCGATGATGTAGCCGACGAACGAGACGGCGGCGGCTGTCGCCGCGTAGGGCAGCTGGGTGGACACGTGGTTGACGTGCTCGCAGTGCGCGCCGGCGGAGGACATGATGGTGGTATCGGAAATCGGAGAGCAGTGGTCGCCGCACACGGCGCCGGATAGGCAGGACGCGATGGAGATGGTCAGCATCTCGTAGGTGTCGCCGGCGCCGAAGACATGGCACACGACGGGAATCAGAATGGCAAACGTGCCCCAGCTCGTGCCGGTCGAAAAGGCGAGGAACAGCGCGACGAGGAAGATGATCGCAGGCAGGAACATCTTCAAGAATCCAGCGGAGGAGAAGACCAGATCGTGGACGTAGAGATTGGCGCCCAGCAGGCCGGTCATGCCGGACAGCGTCCAGGCCATGGTCAAAATCAGAATCGGGGCGACCATCGCCTTAAATCCCTCCGGGATGCAGCTTGTGAACTCCTGGAACGTCATGACGCCGCGAATCATGTAAAAGCAGAACGTGATGACCAGCGCGACCGTGCTGCCCAGCACGAGGCCGACGGAGGCGTTGGAGTTGGCGAACGCATTGACAAAGTTCTCGCCGGAGAAAAAGCCGCCGGTGTACAGCATGCCGATGATGCAGCTGACGATGAGCACGGCGATCGGGAAGACCAGATCGATGACCTTTCCCTTCGGATTGGTCGGCTCTTCGTCGGCGTTGCCGTAGGGGCGCGCCGCGGTGGTGAACAGGTCGCCGTTGCGCGCGTTGGTTTCGTGTACGTACATCGGACCGTAGTCAAATTTGGAGACGATGATCGTGACGACCATCAGCAGCGTGCACAGCGCGTAAAAATTGTACGGAATGGTGTGCAGGAACATGGAAAAGCCGTTGATGTCCGAGCCGTCCGGCACGGAGGAGGTGACGGCGGCGGCCCAGCTGGACACCGGCGCGATGATGCACACCGGCGCGGCGGTCGCGTCGATGAGATACGCCAGCTTCGCGCGGGAGACCTGATAGCGGTCGGTCACCGGGCGCATGACCGAGCCGACGGTCAGACAGTTGAAATAGTCGTCGACGAAGATCAGAACGCCCAGCACCATGGTGGCGAGCTGCGCGCCGCGGCGCGTCTTGATGTGCGTGGAAGCCCACTGGCCGAACGCGGCGGAGCCGCCGACCAGATTCATCAGCGCGACCATGATGCCCAGGATGACCAAAAACACTAAAATGCCGACGTTCCAGGAATCGGACAGCTTGGAAACCATGCCGCCCTCTTCGTTGTACAGCATGGTGTTGAGCATCAGCTCCAGATTGCCGTTGGCGTACAGCAGCGCGCCCGAGACAATGCCCACAAACAGGGAGGAATACACTTCCTTGGTGATCAGGGCGAGCGCGATGGCGATGAGCGGCGGCAGCAGCGCGCCGGGCGTGGCATAGACAGCCGGCTGGTAGCTGGCCGGGTCAACCGTGCCGGGGGAGTTGACCGAAAAGCCGATCAGCAGGCCGACGACCGCCACAGTGACTGCCAGAAACAGAATGTTTTTCTTTTTCATATGTCTCCTTCTTTCTAAACAATTCCAAAGCTGCCCCAAAGAGAAAAACATGGGTACAAAACGCGCCCATGCTTTGCAATGCGATCAGGGATTGCCCCTTTTGCCCTGTGTCGAGGTACATCTTTGTATTATATATACTATAGCATGATTCGACAGAAGCGGTCAAGATGAAACAAAATGCGCACAAACGTGCCCATTTTGAACCAGAAGGCAGAGCGACAAAAAGGCCGATGCCGGCGCCGGTTCGACCGGTTCCGGATCAGCCTTTTTGCATACAGAAGCGCAATTTATTTGCCGAAATATGCCGCAATTTCCTTCATGCGGCCGCTCTGTGCCACCTGGAAGGGACAGCGGCGGTCGCAGTGCCCGCAGCCGACGCAGTCGGAGGCGTGCTTTTCCAGCTTGGCATAGTGGTCGGCGGCCATGCTGTCGCCGATTTTGGCCAGATCATAGTATTTGTTGATCGCGGCGATGTTCAGCCCCGCCGGACAGGGGTGGCAGTGATTGCAGTAGACGCAGACCCCGGTCACATCCCTGGGAGTGAACGTGCCCAAGACAGAGTAATCGCGCTCCTCCGGCGCGGCGTCCAGCCAGGCCAGCGCCTGCTTGACGTCGCTCAGATTGCGGACGCCGGGCAGTACGGTCAGCACGCCCGGCTTGTCGAGCGCGTACTGGATACACTGCACCGGGGTCAGCGCTTTGCCGAACGGAGAGGTGCGCGCGTCCAGCAGCTGTCCGCCGGAATAGGGCTTCATGACCGAGATGCCGACGCCCTCCGCCTCACAGCGGCGATAGAGCGCCATGCGCTCGCCGGCGCTGCCGCGGGCGAACTCGCCGTGCTGATAGTCATAGGCGGGATTGATGGAGAACATCAGCTGCTCTACCAGACCGGTGTCCAGTACGGACTGCGCCAGCTCCGGCGCATGCGAGCTGAGGCCGATGTGCCGCACGACGCCGCGCTTCTTCATGTCCAGCAGATAGTCCAGCACGCCGTTTTCCTGATACTCCGCCCAGTCTCCGGCGGAGTCCAGACAGTGGATAAAGCCGAAATCGATGTAATCGGCGTTCAGCTGCTTCAGCTGCCAGTCCACCTGCCGCTTGACCGTCTCGAGGTCGGTCGTCCAGCCGTATTCGCCGCTCTCGTAGTTGGCGCCAAAATGCACCTGATAGAGCATCTCGCTGCGCACCGGGGCGAACGCCAGCCCGGCGCGGCGGAAGCTCTCCGCCCCGGCGGTGGCGAAATCCACAAAGTTGACGCCGTGCGCCTGCGCATAGGTCAGCGCGGCGACCGCCTCTTTTTCCGGCGCCTCCGAGACCGGGCCGCTGCCGATTCCGATGACGCTGATCGCGTCGCCGGTTTTGGGATGAATTCTGTATTCCATTTGCTTCCTCCTTCGCACCTGTTGTCTGCTTTTCGTACTATACCATGATTCTGACACCGTGTCAATATCGTCCGGGAACATTCGCAGTGTTCCGCGTGTTCAACCGGTCTTTGCCCAATTCTCCGTTGTCCGGCGGGGCATTGTCTGGTATGCTGATATTGATACTATTTTGCGCGGAGAAAAGGAGTGTTTGCCATGTCTTTGGGACAGAATATACGAAATTACCGGAAGAAAAAAGCGCTGACGCAGGAGGAGCTGGCCGTGCGGCTCGGCGTGTCCGCCTCGGCGGTCAACAAATGGGAGAATGAAAAGTCCCTGCCGGATATCGCGCTGCTGGCGCCGATCGCGCGGGCACTGGACATTTCGCCCAACACGCTGCTGTCCTTTCGGGAGCAGCTGCCGGCGGAGGAGCTGGACGGGATCATGCGCGAGATCGA
>DXIG01000076.1 GCA_019112985.1 Candidatus Butyricicoccus stercorigallinarum
GATCGTATACGCGCCGGATTTTCCGCCCGGATACTGAACCAACGTCGTCTGGTCTTTATTGAATAATACACCCTCCAGAGAGCTGTATGCGGCGTTGTCCGTATCAACCGTAATTTCCGTCAGACTGCTGCAGAGCCCAAACGCGTTAATACCGATACTTGTTACACCGCTGCCGATCGTCACGCTCGACAGACTGTCACAAGAATAAAACGCCTCTTCGCCGATGCTCGTCACGCTGTCCGGGATCGTCACGCTCGTCAAGCTATCGCAAGTCCAAAACGCCTCACTGCCGATGCTCATCACGCCGCTGCCGATCGTCACGCTCGTCAAGCTTTCGCAATGTCCAAACGCCCAATCGCCAATACTCGTCACACTGTCCGGAATCGTCACGCTCGGCAGGCTGTCGCAATCGTAAAACGCATCGTCGCCGATGCTCGTCACGCTGTCCGGAATCGTCACGCTCGTCAGACTGCTGCATCCCCAAAACGCATTGTCACCGATACTCGTCACTTCGCCGCCAATATACACGGTCGTGATCTGATCTCGATGCTCATACCACGGTGTTTCTTTAGTACTTCCCCAATCTTCCATCTCCCCCGCGCCTTTGATGAGCAGCTGTCCATTGTTGTCCAGCGTCCAGGTGAGATTTTCGCCGCACGTGCCGCTGGCCACAACGTCAGCCGGGTCCGGATCGGGCGGGTCGGTTTCAATATCCGTCTGCGTATTCAGCGCCACGGTGGACGCCGCGCCCTGAACGGCAAAGTCCTTCTTGAGCGGCTGGTTTTCCACCTCGCTGCGCGCGGTGTAACTGCCGTTGTATAAGTACAGGTATTCTCCCGTCTCCACCGTTCCGACCGCGGTTTCGCCCTTTGTCACGTCGATCTGCGCGCCGGCGATTTCTTCCGCGTTTTCATTTTGCACACAGAATGTGGTGCGGTATTTGTTGTTTGGACAGCTGCCCTCGCCGAAGGTGATTTCTCCCTTCAGCGCAGAATCCTCGTCGTTGAGGACAGAGATATAAAATGTAAACAGATGATCGTTCAGTTCAAACAGTGTGACATTGACCACCGTCCCCTGAAGATGCTCGCTGAGCTTATAACTCAGCTTCACTTTCACGTTGATAAACCGGTATGCATCACCGTCCAGGCACAGTGAGCACGCATGCACCTGTGCTGCATTTGTTATATCTGCGGACGCTGTCGATACCTCTGCTGTCAGCGCGCTGCCTGCTTGTGCACTGATTTCGCCCTCCAGCACGTCCTTCAGAAATTCAATACTGAGCGCCACCTTCGGCCCCGCTTTGGCTTCAAATTTCGCCCGGCCTTCGATAAATGTCACATCAAACGATTTTTCTCCAACCCGCTGTTCACCGTCTGTTGAAGAATAGGTTATACCAGCCTTGATAGAATACGTTGCGTCTGCCACAACGCCGCCCTCCAGGCTGACTTCAATCGGAACAGATAACACAGCAGAGCAGGAGAAGCCATATCCAAGTGGGAAGGTGATCTTTCCGAGATCAACATTTGCTTCCTCGAATTTCATTTTTTCCGATTCGTCGTTATCCACTTTTGCCTCAATTTCAAAGTGGATCGAGCCGCTCGTCTCCGACTGCATTTTACAGAAGATATAATCCTCGCCGAACAGCTTGGCGTCATAGGTAATCTCAATCGTAATCATTTGCTTGAGACTCACTTTGCCGCCCGTCTTAAAGTACTTCAATTCGTACTCCAATCCAAATTCTACCGTTTGACACAGATCAATGTCCTCGTCAATGATCTCGATGTTCTTCTGGTCGGTGCGTGTTTCCTCTTCCATCGTCCCATCGCTCGCGCGGTTCAGCAGCTGAACGCCTTCCACCTCGCTCGTGTCGACATTCTCCGGCTCTGCGCCGACCGACATGTCCACCTTGAGCACCTGATAGAAATCCTGAAGCGTCGCTTCCGTGTCGCGCACGATGGTCGCCGTCGTGCCGGAAATCGTGATCGTGCTGATCGAAAGCAGCACTTCCTCGCCGTTCGCGTCGTAGAACAGCGCCTCGTCGCCCGGCTGTAATGCCTGCACGCTCTCGTCGATGTTCGTGACCGTATACGTGCCGTCCTCGTTTTCCGCGATGACGTTCTGTCCGGCGACTGCGGTCTCCGTCACAACACCATCCGCCAGAACGCCGAAGTTGTTGTCCGTTTCGCCGGTAAAGCTGACCACCTGCTCTTCCGCGAAATCGTCAACCGTCTGCGCCGCAAATGCTTCATATTTCGATGTGTATTTGATGCTGGTGAATGAATTGCAAAGCTGATTTCCGTCCGCGTCCAACAGATAGGCGCGCGCGATAAAATGCTCCGGCAGCAGCGCACTGGTCGTCGCCGTGACGGTTCCCAGCTCCGTTTCCGCGGGAACGGCCGCCGACGCCGTGACGTTCAGCGCCTGCTCGGTGTCTTCGTCCAGAAATTCCACCTGCACGGTGCACACCTGCTCCGCAGAAACCGTGATCGTCACGTTCTGCCCTTCCACCACCAAATCGGTGATAGCATAGTTCGCATTCTCTTCTTCTTCCATCCCTGCAATGACATTTTCACAAAACGCCTTGAGGATGGTCGCCGCCTGCGCGCGCGTGGTCTGACCCTGTGGGTTCAGATACCGCTCGCCATTGTACTCCTCGCCGGAGAACAGCTGATTCTGGCACGCCCAGGTCATGCCGGTCTTTGCCCAGCTGGATACCTGCGCCGCATCCGCGAAGCCGGTCAGATCGCCGCTGACCTCCGGCTTGCCGATATAGGCGTACAGCATGAGCGCAAACTGTTCGCGCGTGATATTGGTATTCGGGTTGAATCTGCCGTCTTCACCCGCCGTGACGCCGACCTGCTCCGCCCAGACGACGGCGTCATAATACCAGTCGCCTTCGTACACATCGGAGAACGAGCTCTCGCCGGAAACAGCCGGTTTGCCCGCCTGCGCGTACAGAATCTGTACGACCATCGCGCGGTTGACCGCCACCTGCGGGCCAAACGTCGTCGCCGACGTGCCGCTCATCAGGCCGTGCTCATATGCGTACTTCACATACGGATAGAACCAGTCGTCTTCCGACACGTCGGTAAACGGCAGCGCCGCGTCGTTTGCCTGCTCCGTACGCGTCTGCGGCTCGTCCACCGCAAATGCCGCCATAGGCAGCATACCGGCCGTCAAGCACATCGCCAGAAGCAAACTGAGCACTTTTTTCTTCCATTTCATGGATTTCCCCTCCTTCAAAATCCGGTTGTTTTTCATCCACGTTTTCATTATACAGGATTGCCAACAAAAACACAATCTCTATCCATAATTTTTACGTTTTTGACGAGAATCGCAAGTGCACGCGCACGCATTCTATTTTTCTTTTTATGACAAAAATGAAATCTCCCGCAGGAAGCCCCTGCGGGAGATTTTCACGCCGCATTTTCCCTCTCCGAAGAGAAAACCGCCGCCCCCAGCGGCAAATGCGCGGGGGCGGCGGCCCGGTTCTATGTGATTGGTATGTTTTGCATCAGCGATGGTCTCAGACCGACTGCACGAAGCGCAGGAACGCCTGCTTGCCCTCCTCGGTGCGCTTGTACACACCGGCGTGCTCCAGCACGGTGGCGAACACGAGGCCGACTTCCTTCTGAACGATCTCGTCCACGTTGTCCGCCGTAATCGTGTACTGCGCCGCAAACGCCTCCGCCCAGTCCGCGTGGGACGCGGTCAGCGGGTCGGCGCGCAGATCGCTGCCGTTGACGAGCGCTTCGCCCAGCGCCGCCAGCTCGGCCTTGAGGCGTGCCGGCAGAACCGCCAGACCCATGACCTCGATCAGGCCGATGTTTTCCTTCTTGATGTGGTGCAGCTCCGCGTGCGGATGGTAGACGCCCAGCGGGTGCTCCGGCGTGGTCAGGTTGTTGCGCAGCACGAGGTCGAGCTCGTAGTCCGCGCCGCGGCGGCGGGCGATCGGCGTGATCGTGTTGTGCGGCACGCCTTCGGTCTCGGCGAAGATGGTCGCCGCCTCGTCCGTATAGCCGCGCCAGGCGGTCAGGATCTTGTCCGCCAGCTCGACCAGGCGCGCCGGATCGGCGCTGTCCAGACGGATGACCGACATCGGCCACTTGACAATGCCCGCCTTGACGTCGTCAAAACCGGCGAACGCGATTTCCGTCTCCACCGGCGCCTTGGCCATGGCAAACGTATAGTGTCCGCCCTGGAAGTGGTCGTGCGCCAGAATGGAGCCGCCCACGATGGGCAGATCGGCGTTCGAGCCGACAAAGTAGTGCGGGAACTGGCCGACAAAGTCAAGCAGCTTGCGGAAGCAGGCGCGGTCGATCTTCATCGGCGTGTGCTGGGAGTTGAAGCAGATGCAGTGCTCGTTGTAGTAGACGTAGGGCGAGTACTGCATGAACCACGGCTGTCCGTCGATCGTGATCGGGACGACGCGGTGGTTCTGCCGCGCCGGATGGTTGACGCGGCCGGCATAGCCCTCGTTCTCCGCGCACAGCAGGCACTTGGGGTAGGCGGACGCGGGCATGTTGCGCGCCGCGGCGATGGCCTTGGGGTCCTTCTCCGGCTTGGAGAGGTTGATCGTGATGTCCAGCTCGCCGTATTCGGTCGGCGCCTTCCACTGCATATCCTTGGCGATGCGGTCGCGGCGGATGTAGTTGGTGTCCTGGCTCAGGCGATAGTACCAGTCGGTCGCCTTGACCGGGTCCTCCGCGTACAGCGCGCGGAATTTCACAATGACCTCGCGCGGCGGCGGGGTCAGGCGGCCCATCAGTGCGGTGTCGAACAGGTCGCGGTAGACGATGGAGTCGTTCTCCAGCACGCCGCGGGCGTGCGCGTCGTCCATCAGCTCGTCCAGCACGGCGGGAAGATCGATGGGCGCATCGTCCAGCGCGGGTTCGGTGTAGCTGTCCAGCTTCAGCGCCTCGAGCAGCGTGTTGACCGCCCAGATGTGATCCTCCGGCGCGATCAGCCCGGTGGTCTCCGCATAGCGAACCAGCTTGGCAACAGCGGTATCAATCATGAGTGTTCCTCCCTTACTGTTCGTAGCCGTGCGGGTGCGAATGGTGCCAATCCCAGGCGGTCTGAATGATGGTGTGCAGGTCGTCGTACTGCGGTTTCCAGCCGAGCACGGTCTTGGCCTTGTCGCTCGAAGCGATCAGCTGCGCCGGGTCGCCCGCGCGGCGCGCTTCGATCTTGGCCGGGATGGGATGTCCGGTCACGCGGCGCGCTTCCTCGATGACTTCCTTGACCGAGAAGCCGACGCCGTTGCCGAGGTTGAACACGTTGTTGTCATTGCCCGCGAGCAGGTAATCGAGCGCGAGAATGTGCGCCTGCGCCAGGTCGCAGACATGGATGTAGTCGCGGATGCAGGTGCCGTCCGGCGTTGGATAGTCGTCGCCAAAGATGGAGATCGCCGGGCGCTGGCCGTTCGGAACCTGCAAAATGAGCGGCAGCAGGTGCGTCTCCGGGTTGTGCGCCTCGCCGATGGAGGCGTCCGGCTGCGCGCCGCAGGCGTTGAAATAGCGCAGCGCGACATAGCGCAGGCCGTGCGCGACCGAGACCCACTTCATCATCTTTTCCATGGACAGCTTGGTCTCGCCGTAGCAGTTGGTCGGCTCGGTGCGGTCGGTCTCCATGATCGGCACGCGCTCCGGCTCGCCGTAGGTCGCGGCGGTCGAGGAGAAGACGATCTTGAGCACGTCGTGCGCAACCATGCTGTCGAGCAGCACCTTGGTGCCGCACAGGTTGTTGTCATAATACTTGAGCGGCTTGACCATGCTCTCGCCGACCTGCGAGTTGGCGGCGAAATGAATCACGCCTTCGATCTGCTCCGCCTCGAACAGCTTGTCGAGGAACGCGCGGTCGCGGATGTCGCCTTCATAGAAGCGCGCGCCGGCGGGTACAGCCGCGCGGAATCCGGTTTCCAGATTGTCCGCCACGACGACGTCACGACCCGCTTCGACGAGTGCACGCGCGGTATGCGAACCGATGTAGCCCGCGCCGCCAAGAACCAGAATAGCCATATGATTTCCTCCCTGTCATCTCATTGTTATCACAGTTGATTGGATTTATGTCAGAACAATGCCGCCCACCGGCCGGATGCTGAGCACATGGCAGCAGCCCGCGCCCAGCGCGGCCTCGATGCCTGTCTTGAACTCCTCCAGCAGGTCGTTGGGCACAAAGGCCTGAATCGTGCCCGCAAAGCCGCCGCCGTGCACGCGGAACGCGCCGCGTCCGCCCAGCAGGCGTTCGGCCGTCATCAGCGCGATGGACACCGCCTGATGGTCGGGCATGCGGCTGCTGTAGATGTTTTGCAGGTACATGAAGGAGGACTGCCCGGACTGCTTGACCAGCGCGCAGAACCGCGCAAAATCACCCTCGCGCAGGGCGTCGGCCTCGCGCTGTGCCCGCTCGTTCTCCGCATAGAAGTGCGCCGCACGCAGAACAGCGCGGTCGCCGCACGCCGCGCGCAGGCCGGCGATGGAGGCGGCAAACTGCTCCTCCGGCACCTCGCGCAGCACGTCCTTGCCGAAGAAGGCGGCGACGCTCTTCATCTCACGCGGGACGGCGGCATAGTCGTCCGTCAGGTCCGCGTGGTCCGCGCCGGAATCGATGATGCACAGCGCGTGTCCGCAGTCGGTGAACGAGAAATCGATCGCCTCCACCGCGGGGTCGCGCAAATCCATAAAGTCCATGGCGACAACGCCGCCGACCGAGGAGCTCGCCTGATCGAGCAGGCCGCTCGGCTTGCCGAAATAGGCGTTTTCCGCGTACTGGCCGATTTTGGCGATTTCCATCGCGTCGAGCGCATCGCCGCAGAAAAAGTGATTGACGATGACGCCGATCAGGGTTTCATAGGCCGCAGACGAGGACAGCCCCGAGCCGCCGAGCACATCGGACACGACGCAGGCGTCAAAGCCGCCGACCGCGTAGCCCCGCTGGACAAACGCCGCCGCGGTGCCGCGGATGATCGCCGCGCTCCGGTTGATCTCCTCCTGCCGCGGTTCGAGCGAATCGAGCGAAATCTGCTCCTCCGGATAGCCCGCCGACAGGATGCGGATGACGTTCGTCCCGTTTGGCGCCGCGCAGGCGACCGTGTCCAGGTTGACGCTGGCCGCCAGCACACAGCCGTGCTGATGGTCGGTGTGGTTGCCGCCCAGCTCGGTGCGCCCCGGCGCGCTGAACAGCACGGCGTCTGTCTCGCCGAAGCGCGCCTCATAGCGCTCGATCAGATCGACCAGGCGCGCGCGCCGGCCGGTCAGCTCCTGCCCGGCGTACAGCATCCGCAGTTTTTCGTCGTATGCTCCCTCTGACAGCTTTTGTTTCAATACCGATGTTGCCGTCATAGTTTCCCTCCTTATCGTTGCGTCACTGCCGCGTCTGTTCGGTTTACTCCGCCTTCAGGATGAACAGCCGCGAATCGAAGTCCCGGCTCGGCTTCTGATCGCCGCGGCACTCGCCCGCCGAGCTGTCGGTGGTGAGCAGGCCGACGTTCATCAGCTCGTCGCCCGCGTACACGCCCGCGCCGTCCACGCGGTAGCGCAGCGCCGGGTCCAGGCCGCACAGCTTGACGCGGCGGAAGAACGAGTTGACCTCGTTGAGAATCTTATACCAACCGACAATCGCGGTCTTCTTGTCCTCGCTGACCG
Source organism: Candidatus Butyricicoccus stercorigallinarum (assembly GCA_019112985.1). Lineage (GTDB taxonomy): Bacteria > Bacillota > Clostridia > Oscillospirales > Butyricicoccaceae > Butyricicoccus_A > Butyricicoccus_A stercorigallinarum. Next base: position 7,647 of record DXIG01000076.1, read on the forward strand.
CCATCCACGCGACGTAGTTGCCGTCGAACGGGCTGAGCAGGCGGTAGAACGTGCCGAACTGCAGCACGCCGCGGTATTCCTTCATAAAGGCGACCTGCTCGCGCACCATCGCCAGCTCCTCCTCCGTCAGGCGGTTGAGGTCGAGCTCATAGCCGAACGTGCCGAAGCAGGCCACGTTCGCTCTCGTCTCCAGCGGCGTGATGCGGTAGACCTGATGATTGGGCACGATGGAGACGTGCGCGCCGATGCTGCTGACCGGATAGCACATCGTGGTGCCGTACTGGATCTTCAGGCGCTCGACGGCGTCCGAATCATCGCTCGCCCAGCCCTGCGGCGCATAGTACAGGATGCCGGGGTCAAAGCGGCCGCCGCCCGAGGCGCACGACTCAAACAGAACCTCCGGGAACGTCGTGGTCAGACGATCGTACAGATCGTACACGCCGAGGATGTAGCGGTGGAACACCTCGCCCTGCCGGTCGGCCGGCAGCGCGCCGGAGAACGCCTCCGTGATGCAGCGGTTCATGTCCCATTTGATGTAAGAGATCTTCGCTTCGCGCAGCAGCTTGGCCATGCTCTCGAAGATAAAATCGACGACTTCCCTGCGGCCGAAATCGAGCACATACTCGTGTCTGCCGTGGGTCATGCTGCGGCCCGGCGTGCAGATCACCCATTCCGGGTGCGCGCGGTACAGGTCGGAGTCCTTGTTGACCATCTCCGGCTCGAACCACAGGCCGAACTTCATGCCGAGCGCTTCGATCTGCTCGGACAGTCCGCCGATGCCGTCCGGCAGGCGCGCGGGATTGGGCACCCAGTCGCCCAGGCCGGCCTTGTCCGAGGTGCGCGCGCCAAACCAGCCGTCGTCGAGGACGAACAGCTCGACGCCCTGATCGCGCGCCGTCTTGGCGATATTCAGCAGCTTTTCTACGGTAAAGTCAAAATACGTCGCCTCCCAGTTGTTCAGCAGGATCGGACGCGGGCGGTCGCGCCAATAGCCGCGCGCCAGCCGCTTCTGATACAGCCGGTGGAAGGTCTGGCTCATGCCGTTCAGGCCGCAGTCGGAATAGACGACGACCGCCTCCGGGGTCTGGAACGCCTCGCCGGGCTCCAGCTTCCACGCAAAGGCAAACGGATTGATGCCCATCGTCATGCGCGTCACGCCCCAGGTGTCCACCTCGGCCTGCGCCAGGAAGTTGCCCGAATAGATCAGGCTGAAGCCGAGCGCTTCGCCCAGCGTCTCGGTGGTCTCGCAGCGCTTGAGCGCGACGAACGGATTGTGGTTGTGCGACGAGTTGCCGCGGGCGCTCTCGACGCTCTGCACGCCGGGCACCAGCTTGCGCGTGTGGATGTGGCGCTCGCGCGACCACGCGCCCGAAAGCTGCACCCACTCGTACTCGCAGTCGGGCAGATCGAGGCTGAGGCTCATCGCCGTGTCAATCGTGACCGCCGCGTCGCCCTCGTTGACCAGCCGCGCCGAGCGCGCGATGGCCGCATGGTCGGCGAACACGGTGTACAGCAGCTCGATGCGCACGCCGATCAGCGCGTCGCGCAGGACGATGCACAGCGTCTCCGCCTCGCTGTCCGCCTCACAATAGGTCGCGGGCAGCCCCGCCAGCGCCGGCTTGCCCGCCGTCACGGTGTGGGACTCGTAGACGAAGTTCGTGATCGCGCTGCCGTTCTGCTGCAGCAGGCGCACCGCCGGGTGGCGGAAATCGCCCGTGCCGTAGGAAGGATATTCCTGCTTGACATGCTCCAGCGAAAACAGATCGTCGTCCTCATAGACGCACGCGGTCATGGAGCGGGTCGTCATCTCCAACAGATGGTCAAAACGCTCCTGATGCCGGATGGCCTTGCCAAAATACAGCTGCCCCAGCTGCCCGTTGGGCAGAATTTTGATCAGATAGCTGATCTTGCCGTTGGTCAGGTGAAATGTTTTGCTCGCCTGCTCAAAGATAATGCTCATAGTAAGTCTCCTCCTTTTTCCTGTCCCCGTTGCCGGGACATTCCTCATCGATATCCTCTTCCTGTGGCGGTCCGGCGCCGGGCAGCCGCGCTTCGCTCCCCGGCCGCCGCCTCTCCTGCGTTTGGTCAGCCCTCCAATTTCCGCATTTCTTCCAAGATCCGCTTTCTGTCAGCGATCTCCTGCTCCTCCTCCAGCGGCTCCAGATGCTCCTTGAATTTCCGCATCAGAATCGCAGAGCTGCAAAACGCAACGACCGCAAAGCCACACATGCACCAGAGGAACGCCGCCAGCGGCAGCATGGCCATATCCAAATAGGTCAATGCCATGGGCACGATGTACAGCAAAATCAGCGCGAGCGTGCCCGGCAGGTTGTTGATTGCAAAATACAGGCTGAATTTGAGCGAGTCGCGCAGCCTGCCCTCAAAGGTCGCCATGACGGGGAACACATAGATCGCCAGAATGCCGAGCGCAATCGCCATCGCGTACAGCACCAGCCTGCAGTAGCGCAGCGGCCCCGTCATGAACGAGCAGATGTAGATGTCCGCCGCGAGAAACGCGGCGAGCGCCAGCAGCGCCAGCTCGGCCAGCGTCGCCTGCTTGAAGTTGTCCCGGAACCCGCGGAAAAATTCCTCGAACGGGTTGACCTCCTTATAGCGCACCAGCTTCAGCATGGTGTAATACAGGCCGCACAGACCCGCGCCCGCCGTGATCACCGGGATCAGTGTGAGCACGAACATCAGGTTCGCCATGATGAGCGTGCCGAGGAACGTGCAGACTCTTCCCAGCTTGCTGTCGTTGTCCAATACCCGTATGATATTCTTCATTTCGCCGCTCACGCTCCCTGCAAAAGATAATCCAAAAGCTGTTCCACCGCGTCGATATGCTGTGCACTGGCCGAGATGCCGAGCGCGCATTCGCCGCTATAGGCCCCCTCTTCGGTGACCAGACGGCTGTCGCTGATGTCAAAGCCGACCGGAATCTCCCGGCTCGTCCCGTCCTCGTCCTCGTGGGTGACGGTGATCAGCCGGTCCGCGTATTTTTCCATCAGCGCCCGCGTCCGTTCGTCGTTCAGGTCCATCAAACGCCCGCTCTGTCCGAGCAGGGCGAGATTTTCTGTTTCAAACACGATGGCGTCCATCGTCTCGCTGTCGATGAGCACGACGACCTTTTCGTAGTAGTAATTGCGCGTCACGCTGCTCTTCGACATGTCAAAGTAGTTTTCGTCGTCGAATATGACGTTTTCCTTCGAGGTGTCCGCGCCGCTGAACGACACATACCCCTCCCAAAAGTCCGAATTCTCTCCGAGATCTGTAAAGGTGTTGGCATATACGACGTAAATCTGGTTGTCCCGGTTGGCGTGGATGAAATTTCCGATCATGTACGCGGAAATCACCACCAGCGCCACCAGCCCGAGAATCCAGAGCCGGTAATAATCCCAGATGTACGTCAGCCTCTGCCTGCGGGGAAGCTGGCGCAGCTTGTCCCGCTCCTGTCTGAACCAATTCATGCAGTCATCGCTCCCTGGCATAGTCTGAACAGAGGGCAAGGCGCACAAGGCGGCCTTGCCCATCCGTTCATAACAGTTTACAGCTTACCGCCGGATGTTGCAATGCCTTCGACGAACTGTTTCTGGAAAATCAGATACAGGACGATCATCGGGAGGCAGGCCATGAGCGCCGCAGCCATCAGCTGCGGATAGTTCGCTGCGAACTGACCCTGCATTCTCGCCAGCGCCGCGGAAAGCGAAGTGGTCTCGCTTCTCGTGCAGGCGATCATCGGCCACATCAGATCCTTGAACGCGAACACCGCGGTGAAGATGCCGAGGGATACCATGCCGGAGCGCGTCAGCGGCGCCATGATCAACAGGAAGCGCTGTCCGATGTTGCAGCCGTCAATGCTGCCCGCTTCCTCCAGATCGCGCGGCAGACCCTGGAACGAGGTCTTCATCAGATAGGTGCCAAACGCGGAAACCAGACCCGGGAACACCAGCGCGAACGTGGTGTTCAGCATGTTCATGTTGGAGACCATCAGGTACTGCGGCAGAAGGAAGATCTGCGGCGGAACCATCATCTGAATGAGCACCAGGCTGAACAGCAATTTCTTGCCCGGGAAATTCAGACGGCCGAAGGCGTAGCCGGCCATGGTCGCCGTGAGAACCGCACAGAGCACGCGGAAGAAGATCATCAGCAGCGTGTTCTTATACAGCCCCAGGAAGTTGTAGTTTTCCCATACAATCGCAAAATTCTCAAAATGCCATTCGGACGGGAAAATGATAAACGGATCAATCGATGTCGATTCCTGAACCGTCTTGAAGGCGGTCAGCGCCATCCACAGGAACGGGACGATCATGATGATCGACATGATAATCAGAATGACGTGAATGACGACACGGATAATCTGGTCTCTTGTACGTACACTATCCATCACGATCCTCCTCTCTCAGTTATAAAATACAAATTTCTTCTCGAGCTTCTGCAGTACGACCGTGATAATCAGGATAAAGATCAGCAGCATGACGACGAGCGTCGAGCCGTAACCCTTATTGTCGTTCGTGAACGTGTATTCATAGAACAACATAACGACCGACTGCACCTTGCTGAACGCAACGTTGGTGCGGTCCATGACCATGTAGATCAGGTCGAACACCTGGAGCGCCGAGATGATGCGCGTCTGCACGATGAAGAATGTCGTCGGGCTGAGCAGCGGCACGGTGATGGAGAAGAACTGACGGATGCCGGTGGCGCCGTCAATGTCCGCCGCCTCGTAGTAGTCGTGCGGGATCTCCTGCAGGCCGCCGATGAACAGAACCATGTTGTAGCCGATGATCGACCACACGCCGATTATGCCGACCGAAATCCACGCGGTGGCGGGGTTGGAAATCCAGGCGATGCTCGCATCAAAGATCTGATTGAGCAGGCCATACTGCTGGTTGTACAGCCACTTCCAAACCATCGCGACCGCTGCCGGAGCCGCAACCATCGGCAGGAAGAAGATCGTGCGGTAACCGGAACGGAACTTCATCTTGCGGTTGAGGAATACGGCGAGGATCAGCGCGATGACAATGGAGAACGGCACTTCGATGATCGCATACTTGATCGTATTGAGCATCGACTGCCAGAACTCGGAGTCTCCGCAGACGTTGACATAGTTGTCCAGGCCGACAAAGGTGTTGCCCAGGCCGAAGTCGCCGGTGCGGTGCAGCGACTGCCAGATCGTGTTGCCGATCGGCCAGAAGTTCAGGATGATCAGTCCAAGGATGGCCGGGGCGACAAATACCAGACCCCATACCGCCTCATTCCTCTGCGCCGGTGTCATTTTGGCTTTTTTGGCTTTCGTCAAGGTGAGCCCTCCTTTCTCTCGTTCTCTCTCGTTCTGTATTTTTCAGATGCAGGCGGCGGTGTTGCGCCGCCGCCTGCCTGAAATCACATGGAAGGAATTATTTCTGCTTTTGCGAAGAAATTACTTCTTCTCCAGCTCCAGCTCCTTCTCCATGGAGACCGCCATTGCCTTGCAGGTGTCCGCCATGGTGGAAGGATCGTTGAACGCCGGAACCAGCTCCTGCTTGGCGTTCTCCGTCCAGATGGAAGCGCGGGAGTACGGGAAGATAACCAGCAGGTCGTCGCCGGTGGTTACGTTCAGGTACGCACTCAGATCCCACTGATCCGCACGGGCGTCAACCCACGCATCAGAGGTGCCCATGTAGGCGCTCATGGTGACGCCGAGCTCGGCCTGCTTGGTCTGGCCTTCCTCAGAGCAGAGATAGGAGATCAGCGAGTAAGCCTCATCCGGCATAGAGGTGTTGGCAGAAGCCGCCCAGCCGAGGCCGTTGTAGATGGAAACGCGCTCGCCGGCATCGCACTGGCCGTTGCCGTTGGCGTCATGATACGGGATGTTGACGACGCCGCAGTTGAGGTCATATTCCTGCATTGCAGCGACACGCCAGGAACCCATCAGCTGCATCGCGGCAACGCCGGAGGTGAACATGTCGATTTCGCCCGCTTCGGCCATCATCGACTGCTGCGGCATGCAGTCGCCGACGATCTGGCCCCACATCTCCATCGCTTCGATGGTCTTCGGGTCGTCCCAGCCGGACTCGGTCTTCTCATCGTTGATGATGTAGCCGCCGTAGCTGTAAACGATGTTGTAGTAGCTCTCCTGGTTCAGGTCGGTGTCCATGGCCAGGCCGTACTTGCCGTCGCCGGTCAGCGCCTTGCCAGCCTCATAGAGGTCTTCCCAGGTCCAGTCGTTGGTCGGATACTCCACGCCCGCCGCGTCGAACATGTCCTTGTTGTACCACAGCGCGATCGTGTCGTAGTCCTTCGGAATTGCGTAGTGCGTGCCATCGTCCTGCGTGTACAGATCGACGATGTCCTGATAGTAGTTGGCCATGTCGATGGAATCATCGGCATCGATGTAGTCGTTCAGATTGAGCAGCAGCTCCGCGTCCATATAGCGCTGGCTGTTGTTGGAGTGCATCCAGAATACATCCGGCATCTGACCGCCGGAAGCGCCTGCCTCCAGCAGCGTCCAGTAGTTGTCCCAGTTGACGACCTCAACCTGTACGTCCACACCGGACTCCTCGCTCCACTCGTTGCAGATCGAGCGGATGCCCTCCAGCTGCGTGGAGTCCCAGATGGTTACCTGCAGCGCATCCGAGCTTCCGCTGCCGCCGCCGCTTCCGCTGTTTCCGCCGCTGCTTCCGCCGCTTCCGCCGCAGGCCGTGAGCATGGTCAGTCCCATTGCTGCTGTCAACAGAGCAGCCATAGTTCTTTTCAGTCTCATACTTCTTTCTCCTTTTTCTTTAGATTACAACCGAAGTTGCCTTGTAAAATTATTGTAACATCCCCGCCCTCACTTCTCCATGTTTTTATGTGACGCAATCCAGTGAAAATGAGGCTATATTTTCCGGTGTTTTTTAATCTTTCGTCATTACTGCCGGAAAATAAGACCATATTTTGTGCATAATCACCATTTTCCCTGCCCCTGTGCGGGTTGTTGCCGGAAAAAGCAGTCACATTTTTCCTTGTGCATTCCTCATGTGTATATTGATAAAAGATTCGCAATCATAGTATAATTTACTAAAGTCCAGACATTTGAGAGGTGAGCCTGTTATGGATGCACAATTTGAACGGGAACGCGAATCCCTGGTCATCAAATTCGCCAGCAACGAGGCCTGCTATCAGACCGGCAACTTCCCGCCGGACGAGATCGCGGATCTCCCCAACAGCTACTGGGGGCCCTCCCCCTACCACGTCAACTACTGCGGCTACGAGGTCTGCCACCCCGGCTATACCTTCGGCCCCAAGGCGCGCACATCCTATCTGCTGCACGTCGTCTACAGCGGCTCGGGAAAATATTACGCACCGGATCGAACCTACGACGTTTCCGGCAACCAGATCTTTCTCATCTACCCGGATGTCATCACGACCTATCAGGCGGATTTTGAAACACCCTGGACCTACGGCTGGATCGGCTTCAGCGGCCCCCGCTCGGAATCCATCCTGTCCAGCCTCGGCTTCTCCCCGGACAACCTGGTGCTCACTGTCTACAACACCGATCCCCTGCATCAGTGCATCCTCAATATTATGGACACGCACAAAATCACCTACGCCAACGAGCTGACGCGCACGGCCGAGCTGCTGCGCTTTTTTGCTTATATTGCGGACCATCAGGTCGGCGTCGATCCCATCCTGCCCAGCTATTCCAAGTCGGTCTACGCGCATCTCGCGATGCGCTACCTGGAGACCAACTTCATGACCAACATCAAGATCTCCGATCTGGCCGAGCACATCGGCATCGACCGCAGCCACCTGACCAAGAGCTTTCGCGAGGAATACCGCATCTCGCCGCAGGAGTATCTGATCCGGCTGCGCATCGAGCACGCCGAGCATCTGCTCAAGACGACCACCGACCCGGTGTCCGTCATCGCCGCCAAGGTCGGCTATTCGGACGCGCTGGCGTTTTCCAAAATCTTTAAGCAGCGCATCGGCCTCAGCCCGAGCGGCTACCGCAAGCAGAACGAGGAATGACGGGAGGATATTGGATATGACAGCCATCGAAAAAATGCACAGCGGCACGCTGTACCAGTGCTCCGAACCGGAGCTGCTGCGCGAGCAGGCGCGCCGCATGGAGCGCTTGCAGGAATTCAACCGCACCTCCGCCGCCGAGGCGGACAAGCGCACCGCGCTGCTGCGCGAGCTGCTCGCCGAGTTCGGCGAGGGCAGCTACATCGAGCCGCCGCTGTATGCCAACTGGAGCGGCAAGCACCTGCATCTCGGCAAGCACGTGTACGCCAACTTCCACCTGACCGCGGTGGACGACACGCACATCTACATCGGCGACTACACACAGATCGCGCCCAACGTCACGCTCACCACCGCCGGGCACCCCATCTGCCCGGAGCTGCGCGAGCAGGCCTATCAGTTCAATCTGCCCATTCACATCGGGCGCAACTGCTGGATCGGCGCGGGGGCGATCATCCTGCCCGGCGTCACCATCGGCGACAACGCGGTCATCGGCGCCGGCAGCGTGGTGACGCGCGACATCCCGCCCAACGTCGTCGCCGTCGGCAGCCCCTGCCGCGTGCTGCGCGAGATCGGCGCGCACGACCGCGAATTTTACCACAGAGACCTGCGCATCGACTACGGCGCGCTGTGATCTCTCAAAAACCGCAGCCAACGAAAAGAGGCGCTTTCCCGCGAACGGAAAGCGCCTCTTTTTCAAGTAGATAAAAGGTGAAAAGAAAAGAATTAGGAAATGAACAGATTGGTGAATGAGGTTTTATCAAAACCGGGAAACAGGGTTCCCGTTTGATGGCAAAGGAAAGACGAGTGTTACAGATACATCTCGTCGATGGTCTGCCGGAGCCGTTCGTCCGCCAGATCCTCGGAGGCGTGCGCCTGCGCGTAGGCACTGGGCAGCACGCCGGTCTCCCGGTGGAAGACCTTGGAAAAATAATTTGCGTTGGAAAAGCCGCACAGCTCCGCGCACAACGTCACCGTCATGTCGGGCAGCGTCAGCAGCTTTTTGGCGTGCTCGATCTTTTGCAGCCTCAAAAAGCGCCCCGGCGTCATGCCGACCGACTGCGCAAACAGCCGCGCGAGATAGCCCGCCGTGATCTCCAGCCGGTCCGCGACCTCGTTGATGCCGTAGAGATGCGCAAATTCCTCGCGCATGATCTCCATCGCCGTGGTCACGAGCAGCGGATAGCCGCTGCTCTGTTCGTAGGCGACCGCCGTTTCGTGCAGCCGCAGCAGCAGCCGGTAGGCCGCCAGCGAGATCTGCTCGGTGCCGCCCGCTTCCTCGCGCAGCGCGTGCGCCGCTTCCAGAACGTCGGCCAGCCCCGTCGGGCAAAACAGCCGGTTTTCCGCGAACCGCTGATCCAGAACCTCGCGGATCATGCGCCCGCGCAGCACGGCGATCAGACACTGACCCGTGCCGGCGGCGCTCACGCGGCACGTCCCCTCCCGCATGGGAAGAAACGCCGCCTGTCCGCGGTACAGCCTGCCGCAAAAGCCGTCCGCGCGGATGTTCTGGCTGCCCTTTGCCGCGGCAAGGACAACCAGCGCGTCCGGCGCCAGCCTGCCTTCCAGGCATTCGCCCTCCCGGAGGGTGTGCGGCTGAATCCTGTCAATCCAGACCAACTCCGCGATATAGGGCGCGGAAATCGGTCCGAATTGGTCAGGTACAAAGAAAAAAGGAGAGTCGGTTGAGGCAGCACTGCCTTCCGGGCTACGATGATAAACCCGATCTGCCATTCAGGTACTCAGTGGCAGATCGCCTTCTCCGTATCCTTATCGAAGACGTGGATCTTGTCTACCTTTACACCGATGGTGTACTGCGTCTGCTCGGACGGACGCACGTTGGACGGCATGCGGGCGATCAGCTTGGTGCCTGCGCAGTCCATGTACAGGTTGGTCTCCGAGCCCATCAGCTCGACGATTTCGATGTTGGCGGTCAGCTGCTCGTTTTCGGGGATCGCGTCGGTGACTTCAAGGAAATCCTCCGGGCGGATGCCGATGATGACTTCCTTGCCCACGTAACCGGCCAGCGCCTTGCCCTTATCGCCGACCATCGGCAGCGTGAAGCGGTCGAACGACGCGGCCACGCCCTTGCCGGACTTGACGATCTTGGCGGTGATGAAGTTCATCTGCGGCGAGCCGATGAAGCCCGCGACGAACAGGTTGCACGGGGAATCGTACAGCACCTGCGGGTTGTCGAACTGCTGGATGATGCCGTCCTTCATGACACAGATGCGGTCGCCCATCGTCATGGCCTCGGTCTGGTCATGCGTGACGTAGACGAACGTGGTGTCCAGCTTGCGGTGCAGCTTGCTGATCTCGGTGCGCATGGAGGTACGCAGCTTCGCGTCCAGGTTGGACAGCGGCTCGTCCAGCAGGAAAACGGCGGGGTCACGAACCATCGCGCGGCCGAGTGCGACACGCTGGCGCTGGCCGCCGGAGAGCGCCTTCGGCTTGCGGTCGAGCAGGTGCTCCAGGTCGAGGATGCGCGCGGCCTCATGAACCTTCTTGTCGATCTCCTCGCGCGGAACCTTGCGCAGCTGCAGGCCGAACGCGATGTTCTTATAGACCGACATGTGCGGATACAGCGCGTAGTTCTGGAAAACCATCGCAATATCGCGGTCCTTCGGGGCGATATCGTTGACCACGCGGTCGCCGATTCTCAGCTCGCCGCTGGTGATGTCTTCCAGGCCGGCGATCATGCGCAGCGTGGTGGATTTGCCGCAGCCGGACGGGCCGACCAGAATGACAAATTCCTTGTCCTTGATTTCCAGGTTCAGATCGGGGACAATTTCTACATTGCCCGGATACGTCTTATTTACATGGGTAAATGTAATGCTAGCCACTGCAATTCCTCCTTGATATCAACAAAGTGAAGCGATGTTATCCGATTGGACATTTCCTTATAGGCAGGATACCACTTTTGCACCGCTGCGTGCAAGCGTAATTTTCTGGCCTCACCGGTAATTTTCTCGCTTTTCCGCCCAAAAATTTGTTTTTTCCGCCGCCGTGTGCTACGATGAACGCAGCAGAGGGGGCGCCGCGCGGGCGCGCCCCAACATCGTCTGACAAGAACGGGAGGGAGCTTCATGTCACTGGACGACTACCGCAAGGCCTACCGCCAGGGGCAGCGCGTCTACCGCGCCAGCCTGTCCCACGGCGAATCGCCGTTTCTTCCCGTGCTGGAGCACATCCTCCAGCACGTGCAAATCGAATCCCGGCAGCAGCTCGGGCTGGTGGACATCCCGCTCGAGCAGATCTCGGGCACCTACTACGCCGGGCGCCAGCCCACTTTCACCCACGGCTTTCTGCCGCTGATGGACGAAAAGACGGAATTTGCCCAAAAATGGAACCACCTGTGCGAGGCGCACCTGTCGGACGGCATCCGCGACCCGATCACGGCGTATGAGTTCATGAACCGCTTTTACGTGGTGGAAGGGCACAAGCGCGTCAGCGTGCTGCGCTATTTCGACGCGGTGAGCGTGCCGGGCGTGGTCACGCGCGTGCTGTGCGCGCCGGACGGCTCGGAGGAAAGCCGCATCTACGCCGAATTTCTGCGCTTTTACGACCTGACCGGCATCAACTACCTGTGGTTCAGCCGCGAGGGCGGGTTTGCCGACCTGCTGGCGTGCACGCACCCCGACAACCCGGACGCCGTCTGGGACGAGCAGGAGCGGCGCGATTTTCACGCCTTTTACGCCGCCTTCCGCCTCGCCTACGAGGGGCACGGAAAGCTGACGCTGACCGTCGGGGACGCGATGCTCATCTATCTGAATATCTACGACTACGCCGCGGCGCGCGACAAAAAGACCGCCGCGCTGCGCCGCGAGCTGTCCGGCCTGTGGGACGAGATGTGCAACCGCGACATGGACGCGGCCATCCATCTGGTGCTCAAGCCCGCCGAGCACCGCCCGCGGCTGTCCGTGTTCTCCCCGCGCCATCTGCGCGTCGCGTTCATCCACGACAGCACCGCGCAGTCGTCCAGCTGGGTCTATGCCCACGAGCTGGGGCGGCGCGATCTGGAGGCCGCGTTTGACGGGCAGGTGGAGACCATCTGTCTGGACGGCGCGAACACCGACGAGGCCGCCGGCCGCGCGCTGGAGGCCGCCGTCTGCGACCGCTCCGACCTGATTTTCACGACCTCGCCCCGGCTGCTCCAGCCGAGCGTCAAGGCCGCGCTCGCCCATCCGCAGACCGCCATCCTCAACTGCTCGCTGAACACCGCCCACCCCTCCATCCGCACCTATTACGCGCGCATGTACGAGGGCAAATTTCTGATGGGCGCCATCGCCGGCAGTCTGGCGGAAAACGACCGCATCGGCTACATCGCCGACTACCCCATCTACGGCATCGCGGCCAACATCAACGCCTTTGCCCTGGGCGCGCGGATGGTCAACCCGCGCGCACAGGTCTATCTGGAATGGTCGAAGACCACGCGCACGGACTACCGCGAACGCCTGCGCCGCGCCGGTATCTCCTATATCTCCGACGACGACATGATCACGCCGGACGCCGTGCCGCCCAACCACGTCGGCCTGTACCGCGCAGACGGCGACAGCCTGTCCAACCTCGCGCTGTCGCTGTGCCAGTGGGGACGGCTGTATGAGCGCATCGTGCGCAATTATCTGAGCGGCGGCTGGAACAGCGACCGCGCCGGTACGCTCGCCATCAACTACTGGTGGGGCATGGACAGCGGCATCGTCGATCTGGTCTGCTCGCGCAGCCTGCCGGACGGCACGCTGCGCCTGCTCCATCTGCTCCAGCAGGCCGTGTCCAGCGGCACCTTCCACCCGTTTTCCGGGCAGCTGCGCAGTCAGTCGGGCGAGCTGTTCGACTACCGCAGCCGCACCGCCGCACCGCAGGAGCTGATCACCATGGACTGGCTGCTGGACAACGTCGTCGGCGGCTTCCCCGCCTTCGACACACTGCTGCCCAAGGCGCAGGCGCTGCTGCGCGCGCAGAGGATGCGAACCCCATGAAGATCTTAGCCATCTCGGACGTCGAAGCCGCGCCGCTGTGGGACCCGCTCCAGCCGCGCCGCCTCAAGCAGGTCGATCTGATTCTCTCCTGCGGCGATCTTTCCCCCGACTATCTCTCCTTCATCGCGACGTATACGCACGCGCCCGTGCTGTATGTGCACGGCAACCACGACGACATCTACCAGACCCGCCCGCCGCTCGGCTGCATCTGCGTCGAGGATCAGATCTACTGCCACAACGGCGTGCGCATTTTGGGTCTGGGCGGCTCGCTGCGCTACAAGCGCGGGGAGCACCAGTACACCCAGGCGGAGATGCACCGCCGCCGCCGGCGGCTGTGGTATGCGCTGTACCGGCACGGCGGCTTCGACATCCTGCTCACCCACGCGCCAGCCTACGGCATCCACGACGGCGCCGACCTGCCGCATCAGGGCTTTCACGCATTTCGCGCCCTGCTGAACCGCTACGCGCCCGCCTATATGGTGCACGGGCACACCCACCTGAATTACGGGCTGCACTATGTGCGCCAGTCGCAGTATCAGGACACCACCGTGCTCAACGCCTACGGCTGGCACTGCTTCACACTGTAAACGCAAAAACTCCCGCGGGGGCCCCCCTGCGGGAGAATTTTTATGCTGTGGATTATCGTTGTGCGCCGGCGTTTTTCTGCTTTTCAATCTCCCGGATGCGCTTTTTGATATACGGCTGCACCTGCTCGAACGGCATGTCCAGCGCGACGGCCAGCTCCCCGTACAGCAGCTTTTCCGCGCGCTTCATGTACTGCTGGTCGATCTGACCCATGTGGCGCCCCGCGTGGATGGCGCGCTCGTTTTTGAGATAGACGCTCTTGATGAGCCGGATCAGATCGTCGTTGTCGTGCGTGCGCAGGCAGGCGCGGTAGCGCTCGCTGAGCAGCTTGATGTCGCAGCCCGTGCAGACGTCCTCCGGAATGTCCGGGATGCGCGCGATCAGCGCCTCCGCCTGCTCCTTCGTCAGGATGGGGCGCATAAACGCCCTGGTGTCCACCGGCGTGTAGATGATTTCCGTATCAAACACCGGCGCGAGCATGTAATACTGCGTGTTGTCCTGCGGGCTGCCGTCCAGCGCGCCGATGCGCTGCACGCGGCAGACGCCTGTGCTCCCGTACATCACCATATCTCCCACTCGATACATTGTCCTCGCTTCCTCCTTCGCGGACAGCTCCCCGGCAGACGCGCGCCTGCCCGGTGAAACATTCTTCCATTATAGATATTGTAACATTTTTTCGTCCCTCCATGTAAGCATTATTTTTTCTCCTGCGCAAAATTTCTTCCGCCGTCCCGCGCTTTGTATACATCAAACGCGCAAACCGGGCAAACGCGCGCAAAAAACCCGCGCCTGCACGCAGGCACGGGTTGTCCGCCAGTATGTGTTTATGCTTCTTCCAACCAGATTTGCAGGCGCGGATTTTCCCGCTGCGCCGCCCGGAGCACGCGGTGCACGCGGTCAAAGCCCTCCGCCGCCTCCGGCACATGCGTCAGCCGCAGCGCGGTCTCGCCCAGCGCGGTCAGGCAGTCGTACAGCGCGTCGAGGTTGTCGCCGCAGTACGCGGGCAGCGCCAGCCGCTCCTTCAGGTAGGCGCAGCCGCCGTCCCGCCCCATGCGGCGGGCGTCCAGCGTGACGGTCATGTTCCTTCCTCCCCGTACAGCAGCTCAAACGTCTCGTAGTGATCCTCCGTGTAGTAGATCAGCCCGTCGTTGGAGTAGACGAGACGCTTGGCGCCGCGGTAGTCCGCCGTGCTGTCGATGTCGCACTCGCGGTAGGTGCGCCCCTCCGCCTCGGGCAGCCTGCCCTCATAGTTGCCAAAATGATCGCCGCCGATGCGCTTGCCGGGCGCGACCTCCGCGAGATTGCCCGCGCTGCTGTCCCAGCCGCGCGCTCGCGCCTCGTTCTTGGTGATGAAGTTGTCCGGCAGATGGCCGAAGGCGTGCAGATAGACCGCCACGTCCTCCTTGGAGGTGTACGACCCGTCCTCCCGCAGGCTCAGCGCCGGTGTGTCCGCCTGCGCCGTCACCTCGCCGCTGCCCGCCGCGCCCGGCGCGGTCTCGTCCACCAGCGTCAGCTGCACGGAGCAGCCGCACAGCAGCAGCAGTGCCAGCAGCCACGCCCCGATCGCTCTCCCAAATCGTCTCATATTCCTCTCCTCTTCTCCTCCGCCCGCGGCGGAGCGCAAAAAAGCGCCCTGCGGCGCGCCGTCCGCGCCGCAGGGGCAGTCTTATTCCTTTGCCAATACGTTTTGAATCGCCTGATCCAGATCCGACTTGTCGCGCAGGCCGATCAGCCGGTTGACCTCCTTGCCGTGCACATAGAGGCAGACGGTCGGGATGGACATGATGCGGTTGGCCAGCGCCAGCTTGGGCTGCCGGTCAATGTCCACCTTGCCCACGCGGAGCTTGCCGCGGTACTGCTGTTCCAGCGCCTCGATGGTGGGCGCGAGCATGCGGCACGGGCCGCACCAGTCCGCCCAGAAATCGACCAGCACCGGTACCGGAGATGCCGCGACCTCCTGATCGAAGTTTTCCTCTGTAATATGTATCATAGACATCTGACAATCATCCTTCCTGAAAACGCACGTCTCTCGGCAGTTCTGCCCATTGGAAAGCCGCCGGAAATACGTTATAATAATACATAGATATTATACCCTGTTTTTTGCCCAAAAGGAATGACTTTTTTGTAAAAAACGTAAAATTTTTCCGGTCTGCGCGGGCGCTCTGCCGCCCGGCGCGCCGGACGAAAGGCAGATAACCCCTATGACAGATTTTTTGCATCCGATGCCGGATGCGCACGCGCTGCGGCAGTGCAGCGCGCTCGCGCTCGCCCACATGGGCGACAGCGTATACGAGCTGATGACGCGCGGCTGGCTGATCTCCTCCGGGCTGGTCACGAGCCGCAACCTGCACCGCGAGACCATCCGGCTGGTGTGCGCCGGCGCGCAGGCGGCGGGCGCGCACGCCATCGAGCCGCTGCTGACCGGAGAGGAGCAGGCCGTCTTCCGCCACGGGCGCAACGCCAAGCCCAAGTCCATCCCGAAATCCGCCTCCCCGGCGGAATATGCGCACGCCACGGCGGTGGAGGCGCTGTTCGGCTGGCTGTACCTGCGCGGACAGTACGACCGGCTCAACGAGCTGTTCGCCGTTCTGCTGCCCGCCGCGCAGCAGTGGGCGGCGCAGCCGTGATGCAGAGAGGGGGATGCGCCCGGCCGGGCGGCATCCCCCTTCCGTCCGCTTAACCCTCGGACGCGCTGCTTCTGTTGCGGCTGTTCTGCTGGTTGCGGTTCTGGTTCTGCTGATTCTGATTCTGCTGGTTTTGCTGGTTCTGATTTCTGTTCTGGCTGCGGTTCTGATTCTGCTGGTTCTGGTTTCGGTTCTGATGGTTCGGCATGGCAATCACCTCTTTTCGCACCGTAGTATGTGCGCGCCGCGCGCGTTTTATGCGCCCGTGCGCCGGGCGAAAACATGTAGGTGATACAATGATGCGTGACAGACAGAAAAAAAGAGTAGCGAATAGGGCTGGCATGTGCTAAGGTTGAGTTGGTCATACAAAAACCGAAAGGCAGGTGCCACCCTATCCGCTATGAATAAGATAACACAGGACATGCGATTTAAGCAAGCAGTAATTG
>DXIG01000077.1 GCA_019112985.1 Candidatus Butyricicoccus stercorigallinarum
GGAAGAAGAGGTGTAGCTGCTGCTGATGTAGCCGTAGCCGCTGCCATACTTGATCTTATACCAGTTGCCGGAGGTGCCGACAACAGAAGCGGACGAGCCCTTGCTCAGGCCGCCGATGACACTGTACGACGTGCCCGGGCCGGAGCGGACGTTCAGCGAGGAAGCGGTGACATAGACCGTCTTCTGCGTGCTGGTGGTAGAAGAGGAAGATCCGCCGGAAGTCAGGTACTTGGAGTAGACGTAGCCGGTCTTGCCGTTTACGGTGAGCTTCACCCAATTGCCGCTCTCGCCGAGCTTGGCAGTCGTGGTGCCCTGCTTCATCACGGTAAGAACGGAATAAGAATTGCCCGGGCCGGAGCGAACGTTTACATCCGTGGTGCTGGTTACATTGGCCGCCAGGGCGCCCGTGCAGACGATGGCAGTAGCGGCGGCCGTTGTTACGGCGAACTTCATCTTCTTCGAACTTATCATGATTGGGAATCCTCCTGGTGTCTTTGTCGATTATTTTACCGAAAGCGCTCTGTTCAGCCAGACGACAGCAATATCCAGTGCTGTGTAGAGACCATCTTTCTCCGTTTTCTTGACAATTCTGTCCTTCGGGCGGACGCTGGGGGACGTCTGCTGCAGCTGGACAGAAACGCGCGTTGCGACCTCGATATCCTTGACCGTCTTGGTCTCGAGAATCTGCATCATAATGATGTAGCGGTCGCTCATGCTGCCGTAGTAGATAACATTGCCATGTCTCATCAGCGGGTGTCCCTTGTAGGTGAGGATGCCGTCATCCGCATTCTTTTTGGAAGTAGCTGACATAGATAATCTCCTTTGCAAATAGATTTGTTTCAAACGCAATTAGTCTCAGTATATCACGCAAGAGATTTCATGTCAAACAGCGGACGGATCAAACGGCTTTCCAGAGGTTACAAAACGCCGCGATAAACATTACAATACGGTTACATTTTCTTTAGTATAGCACACACCTCCGGGGCTGTCAAACATTTTGTTACCGTTTTGCAAAGAAAAAAGCGCAAAACCCCGAAAAACGGGGCTTTGCACTTCAAGGATTTGCCATTATGTGGAGGGGATCGGGTTATTTGGTGTATTTTGCACTGATGTAACCGGTTTTTCCGTTGTACTGGATCGTATACCAGCCGTTTTTCTTCCCGGAGACGGAAACGGTGCTGTTCTTCTTCAGGATGCCGAGGGAGGCGTACTGCTTGCCGGGGTCGGAGCGGACGTGCAGGTTTGCCGTGACCGTCACGGTTTTTCCGGCGGCGGGCGGCGTGACCACTTTGGCATAGGTCTTGCTGATGTAGCCGTAGCCGTCCTTGTATTCGATCTTGTACCAGTCCGCCGTTTCCGCGACAGCGGTTGCGGTCTTGCCCTTTTTGAGCAGGCCGATGGACGGATAGGTTGTGCCGGGGCCGGAGCGGACGTTCAGCGAGGACGCGGTGATCTCGACGGTCTTTGTGACGTCCTTGGCGTACTTGCTGCTGATGTAGCCGTATTTGCCCTTGTATTCAATCTTGTACCAGCCGCCGGACAGCTCGACGGCGACCGCCTGATCGCCCTTTTTCAGATAGCCGAGCGTGCTGTATTTGGTGCCGGGGCCGGAACGGACGTGCAGCGAAGAGGCGGTGATCGAGACGGTCTTTTTCTCCGCGCCGGTTTTGGCGCCGGCGGCGTCCTTCAGATAGCGGCCGTAGACATAGCCGGTCTTGCCGCTGTTTTTCACCTTGACCTTGACCCAGTTGCCGCTGTTACCCAGCTTCTCCGCAGAGGCTCCCTTCCGCATGACCGTGACGACGGCGCAGGCGTTATCGGGGCCGGAGCGGACATTGACGTCCGTGACAGAGACGACATCGGCGGCGTGCGCGCCTGCGCAGGCGACCACAGTGGAGACCGCGGCGGCGGCAGCATATTTCATCATTTTGGTACGCAGCATGACAGAGAACCTCCTTTTGCTCAGGCAGGTAATCTCTCCCGGGATCGATTGGTTTATGCGCAATTTCCGTACTCAATAGCTATTTCATGTAACTATTTTACCACGGATGCGGCGGCATGGCAAATACAATACAGAAACGGTTCGGTAACACTTTTGTAATACTTTTGGGTTACAAATCTGTATCACGCGCGCACAAAAACACAGGGCGTCCGCAGACGCCCTGTGAGTCAATCTGTATTACAGTTCGAGATAGTTGGATATCAGATCCTGCATCAGCTCGTCGCGGTCGATCTTGCGGATCAGGCTGCGCGCGTTGTTGTAGTTGGTAATATATGTCGGATCCTCCGAGAGCAGATAGCCAACGATCTGGTTGATCGGATTATAGCCCTTCTCTTTGAGAGCGTCATATACCGTCTGAAGCACGCGCTTCATTTCCTTGTCACTTTCTTCCTTCATACTGAACTGTCTGGTTCCGTCAAGCATTGCGGGCCCTCCTTTCAACGTACTTTCATAATAATACAGAACATGCGATTTGTAAAGGGTTTCGTGCCGCGTTTTCTCACTTGCGCAGCTGCGCCTGGAACTGTTCCTCCAGCGCGGCGATGGCCTTCTTCATCGCGCCGTCGCATTCCTCGTCGGTCAGCGTGCGGTCGCTGCGGCGCAGGCGGAGCGAATAGGCGACGCTCTTTTTGCCCTCCGGCACCTGATCGCCCTTGTAGACGTCGAACAGGGAGACCGCCTCCAGAATGCCGCCGACCGCCTTGGCGATCGCCTTTTCCATATGCGCGACCGGGATGCGCTCGTCGCAGAGCACCGCGATGTCGCGCGTCGAAGCCGGGTACTTGGGCAGCGGCTGATAGAGCTTTTCGCTGTCCAGGCAGCCGAACATGAGATCGAGGTTCAGCTCCGCCGCCAGCACCTCGCTGTTGCCCGCGCCGTAGGTCTTGGCGACCAGCGGATGGATGGTGCCGAAGACGCCCAGCTCGGTGTCGCCGGACAGCACGCGCGCGCAGCGTCCCGGGTGGTAGGACGGGTTGTCGGTGACCGGCTCGAACGAGACGTCGCGCACGTCCGCGTTGCGCAGGATGCGCTCGATGACGCCCTTGAACTGGAAGAAGGACAGGCGGCCATACGAGCCGAGCGTCAGGATGTGCGGCTCCTGCGGCAGGGTGTCCGCGTCCACCTCGCCGTCGTCCCGGAGGGCCGGCAGGTAGATGGTCGCGATTTCATACAGGCTCGCGGAGGCGTTGCGGTAGTTGAAGTTGTGCATCAGGCAGTCGAGCATGGACGGCAGGGAAGTGGTGCGCATGATGCTGAATTCCTCGCCCAGCGGGTTGAGGATCTTGACCGACTTGCGCTTTTCGCTGTCCGCCGGAAGCGCGATGTTGTCGTACATCTTCGGGCTGCCGAACGAGAAGTTGAGCGCTTCGTCGAAGCCGCAGGCGCGCGCCAGCGCGCCGATGTTCTTTTCAAAGCTCTGTCTGGGCGTCAGCGCGCCGAGGACGGATTCGCCGTTGAACAGCGTGGTCGGGATGTTGTCGTAGCCGTACATGCGGGCGACTTCCTCCGCGAGATCGCACATGCGCGCGATGTCCGTGCGGTAGAAGGGGACGACGACCTCGTCGCCCTCGATCACAAAGCCGAGGCGCTCCAGATAGCCGGTGATTTCCGCGCGGGACAGGTCGATGCCGAGCAGCGCGTTCATCTTGTCGCACTCGAGCGGCAGGCGCTTGTGCTGATCGCTGGTCGCGTCGACGTCGATGATGCCGTCGACGACCTCGCCGGCGCCGAGCAGCTCGACCAGCTCGCAGGCGCGGTTGACCGCATCGACGGTCATGCGCGGGTCGAGACCCTTTTCAAAGCGGCCGGAGGCCTCTGTGCGCATGCCCAGCTTTTTGGCGGTGATGCGGACGGTCGCGCCGTGGAAATTCGCCGACTCGAACACGACCGTGTTGGTCTTTTCGGTGATTTCGCTCTCGTAGCCGCCCATGACGCCCGCGACCGCGGTGGCAGTGGTGCCGTCCGCGATGCAGACCATGTCGCCGTCGAGGTAGTGGTTCTGTCCGTCCAGCGTCTGGATGAACTCGCCGTCCTTCGGGCGGCGGACGATGATCTTGCTGTCCTTCAGGCAGGCGTAGTCAAACGCATGCATCGGCTGGCCGTATTCCAGCATGACATAGTTCGTGATGTCGACGATGTTGTTGATCGGGCGGACGCCGGCGGCGTGCAGGCGCTCGCGCATCCAGGCCGGGGACGGCTCGATTTTGATGTTCTTCACCAGGCGCGCGGTGTAGCGCGGGCACAGGTCGGGCGCGTCCACGCGGATGGACAGGCTGTCGTTGATGTCGCCGCCGCAGCCCTTGACGGCCGGCGTGTGCAGCTGGAGCGGGCGGTTGAACGTCGCCGCCGTCTCGCGCGCGAGGCCGATGATGCTCAGGCAGTCCGGGCGGTTGGACGTGATTTCAAAGTCGGCGACATATTCATCCAGGCCGACGACCGTGCGGATATCCGCGCCGACAGGGGTGCCTTCCGGCATCAGCAGCAGGCCGTTCGGGTCGCCGTAGGGGATTTCGTTGAGCGTCAGGCCGAGCTCCTCGTGCGAGCACATCATGCCGTTGGACGGCACGCCGCGCAGCTTGCCCTTGGTGATCTTCACGCCGCCCGGCAGCTGGGACTTGTGCAGGGCGACCGGCACGATGCTGCCGACGTGCGCGTTCGGCGCGCCGGTGACGATCTGAATCGGCTCCTCCTTGCCGACATCGACCATGCAGATGACCAGATGGTCGGAATCGGGGTGCGGCTCGTTGGACAGGATCTTGCCCGTGACGACGTTTTTGAATTCCTCGCCGAGGTAGTCGATCTCCTCGACCTTGGAGCCGGACATCGTCAGCTTATCCGCAAATTCCTTGTTGGTGATGCCCGTCATATCTACAAATTCGGAAAGCCAGCTCATTGGCAGCTTCATGATTTCATTCCTCCAGAGTTCAATATAGTGTCCATATTCCGGCTGTCTTAAAACTGGTGCAGGAAGCGCACGTCGTTTTCGTAGAACATACGGATGTCGTTGATCTTGTAGCGGCTCATGACGATGCGCTCCAGACCGATGCCGAAGGCATAGCCGGAATACTCGTCCGGATCAATGTCGCAGACCTCGAGAACCTTCGGGTGAACCATGCCGCAGCCGAGAATTTCAATCCAGCCCTCGCCCTTGCAGAGCGGGCAGCCCGCGCCGTGGCACTGGAAGCACTGCATGTCCATTTCCGCCGACGGCTCGGTGAACGGGAAGTGGTGCGGGCGGAAGCGGACGACGGTCTCTTCGCCGTACAGTTTTTTGGCGAACATCTCCAAAATGCCCTTCAGGTCGGACATGCGGATGCCCTTGTCGACGACCAGACCCTCGATCTGATGGAACAGCGGGGAGTGCGTCGCGTCGACGGCGTCCGAACGGAACACGCGGCCGGGCGCGATGATGCGGATCGGCGGCTTTTTGTGCTCCATCGTGCGGATCTGGATGGGGGAGGTCTGCGTGCGCAGGACGACGTCGTCGGAGATATAGAAGGTATCCTGCGTGTCGCGCGCCGGGTGATCCTTCGGGATGTTCAGCGCTTCAAAGTTGTACCAGTCCTTTTCGACCTCCGGGCCCTCGCCGATGGAAAAGCCCATGCCGATGAAGATGTCCTTGACCTCGTCGAGCACGGTGCTGATCGGGTGTTTGGTGCCGACGGAGACCTCCTCGCCCGGCATGGTGACGTCGATGGTCTCGCTCTTGAGTCTGGCCTCCAGCGCGATGGCCTCCAGGCGCGCCTTGTTCTCCGCCAGACCGGCCTCGATGGATGCGCGCAGATCGTTGACGAGCTGACCGAACGCGGGGCGCTCCTCCGGGGTGAGATTGCGCATGTTCTTCATCAGCGCGGTGACTTCACCCTTTTTGCCCAGATACTTGACGCGGATGGCGTCCAGCTCGCGGGCATCCTTGCAGGCGGCCATTGCCTGCTCGGCAAGCGCCCGGATAGACTGTAATTTTTCCTTCATCTGTAAAAACAACTCCTTGAGAATTTTATTGCACAAAAAAACCTCCCGTCCTTGTACAAAACAGGGACGAAAGGCAAGCGAATGCTTCCGCGGTACCACCCGGATTCCGGCGCGCGCGCCGGCACTTGGCGATTGGTAACGGGAATCTCCCGCCGGCGGTTTGGGCGCCGGAGCTCCCGGGCGAACTTCACCGTACCGTTTCGGCGGACAGCTTCCAGCCGATGGCTGTCCTTCTCTGGTGCCGCAGAGGGCGTCGGTTACTCTTCCCGTTCCTGGCTTTTCACGCTGCAATGAAATATACTCCTATTTTATATCACAGCCGCGCGCAAAAATCAAGTGCATTCTTGACAACAATAGCGGGAGATATGTAGGTGATACAATGATGCGTGACAGATAGAAAAAAGAGTAGCGAATAGGGCTGGCATGTGCTAAGGTTGAGTTGGTCATACAAAAACCGAAAGGCAGGTGCCACCCTATCCGCTATGAATAAGATAACACAGGACATGCGATTTAAGCAAGCAGTAATTG
>DXIG01000078.1 GCA_019112985.1 Candidatus Butyricicoccus stercorigallinarum
GCGGCAGCAATCCGCAGGGCCACCTCCCGCTGGATCATCACCGTGATAGCGGCAACCACCGCAATGCCGACGCCCTCCAGCGTTGCGCCGGACGCCTCGATGATATCGATCAGGCCGTTGACCGCACAGCCGTTTGCGAGAAAGTCGTCGATGACGAGAATGTGATCGTCCGGCGAGAGGAACTTTTTGGATACGATGACGTCGTACACGCGCTTGTGCGTGAACGACTCCACCTTCGCGGCGTACACCTCTCCGTCGATGTTAATCGACTGCGCCTTTTTGGCGAAGACGACCGGAACCTCAAACATCTGCGCCGCAATACAGGCAATGCCGATGCCGGAGGCCTCGATGGTGAGAATTTTATTGATCGGCGCGTCCGCAAACAGGCGTTTCCACTCACACCCCATTTCGGAAAAAAGATGTACGTCCATCTGATGGTTGAGGAAACTGTCCACCTTGAGGACGTTTCCCTCTTTGATTACGCCTTTTTCACGAATATACTGCTCCAGAAGCTCCATACCACCCGCATCCTTTCCGGTTTGTTCTGCAATTAATTGACTGTATCGTATCACATTCCGGGTGTGCTTTCAAGTCTCTTTTGACAGAAGCTGTCAGGTTTTATCGAGTTTCAGTATATGGAGCCGGTCGCTGTCCGCCGAGAGCACCGCCTGTTCCCCCACCTGCGGCGGGCGATCCGCCGCGTGCGGCACGCTCCAGAACAGCACGCCCTGCGCCGTGCGCACCACCGCCTGATCGGCATAGACGCCGGGCAGGATGCGCTCCACCGCGCCGGAAAAGCGCACCGCATCGCCCGCGCGGGCCGGGCGGAAATCCTCCGGCCGGATGCCGAGGCAGCAGGCGCCGCCGTGCGCCCGCCGCATGCCGTCCGGCAGCGGGAAAAAATTGCGCATGCCGGTCAGCTCCGCGCAGGCGCGCGTGCGCGGCGCGCGCCACAGCTGCATGCACGCGCCCTGCTCGACGATACGCCCGCCGGACACGACCACCGCGCGCGGGCAGAGCTGCACCGCTTCGGAAAAATCGTGCGTGACCAGCAGCGAGACACCCGCGTGCCGCGCCAGCACGTCCGCCATCTGCCGGCGCACCTCGCCCCGCAGGTGGGTGTCCAGCGCGGAGAACGGCTCGTCGAGCAGCAAGACCTCCGGCTGCGCGCCCAGCATGCGCGCCAGCGCGGTGCGCTGCTTCTGTCCGCCGGAGAGCTGCGCCGGGCGCAGACCCGCCAGCGCGGTCAGCTGAAAGCGCTCCATCATCGCGCGGCACGCGCGCCGTTTCTCCTGCTTCGTCCCGCGCATCCCCATCTGGATGTTCTGTTCCACCGTCATGGTCTCGAACAGCGCGTACTGCTGGAACAGATAGCCCGCCCGCCGCCGCTGCGGCGGCAGACAGCGGCGCGCCCCGCCGTCGTACCAGATGTTCTCCCCCAGCGCGATGCACCCGCTGTCCGGCGTTTCAATGCCCGCAATGCAGCGCAGCAGCAGGCTCTTGCCGCTGCCCGACGCCCCGATGACTGCCGTCGGCGCGTCGGGAAAGTCCGCCCGCATGGCGAGCGCGAACCCGCCCAGCGTTTTCGTTATGTCCACACACAGGCTCATCGCGTCCGCCCCTCTCTGCGCCGCACGTAGACGCTGTTCCAGAGGTTGACGGCGAGCATACCGGCGAACGACAGCGCGCAGATTGTGGCCGCCCAGACCGCCGCCTCGCCGTAGTGCGCCTTGCCCGCCTGCACGGCGGAGTAAATCGCCACGGACATCGTCTGCGTTTTGCCCGGGATGTTGCCCGCGATCATCACGGTCGCGCCAAATTCGCCGAGCGCGCGCGCAAACGCCAGTACGGTTCCGGCGGCGATCCCCGGCGTGCAGCCGGGCAGCGTGATGTGCAGAAAGATGCGCCATTCGCTCATGCCGAGCGTGCACCCGGCCGCCGCCAGATCGGGGTCGAGCTGCTCCATCGCGCCGCGCACCGTGCGGTACATCAGCGGAAACGCCACGACGGTGGACGCGATGACGCCCGCCGCCGGCGTGAAGATCACGGAGAGCTCCCAGCGGCTGAGCAGCGCGCCGACCGGCCCGTTTTTGCCGAGCAGCAGCAGCAGGCCGAAGCCCACGACGGTCGGCGGCAGCACCATCGGCAGCGTCAGCACGCCGTCGACCAGCCCCTGCCCGCGGCGCAGGCGCAGCACGAGCCACGCCGCGCCGATGCCGAGCACCACCGAAAACGCCGTCGCCAGCAGGGCGATTTTCAGCGTCAACACAAAGGGCGATCCATCCATGCTCTGTCCTCCCGCTTACTGCGCCATGCCGAAGCCGTATGCTTCAAAGACCTCCGCCGCCGCATCGCTCTGGAGGAAGGTCAAAACGTCCTGCGCCGCTTCGTTGTCCGCGCCGTCCGCCGTCAGCGCGACCGGATAGACGACCGGGGCGCAGCTGCCCTCCGGCGCCGCGCACACGACCGTGACGTCGTCCGTCACCGCCGCGTCGGTCGCGTAGACGATGCCCGCGTCCACCTCGCCGGTCTCGCACCACGCGAGCACCTGGCGGACATCCGAGCCGAGCACCGCCTTATCGTACACGATATCCCAAATGCCCAGCGTCGTCAGAATCTCCCCGGCGTACTGCCCGACCGGCACGCTGTCCGGGTTGCCGATGGCGACCTGTTCGACCGAGTGGAGCGCGAGGTCTTCAAACGAGGTGACCGCAGACGCCTCCTTGGGCGTCACCAGCACCGCCTCGTTGGTCAGCAGATCGCGGCGCGTCTCGTCCGCCATCAGCCCCTCCTCACACAGCGCGTCCATCTGCGTCTGCGCCGCGGACAAAAACAGATCGCACGGCGCGCCGTTTTCAATCTGACTCTGCAAGTCGCCCGAGCCCGCGTAATTTACCGTGATTGCGACGTCCGCGTGCTGCGCCTCATACGCCGCGATCAGCTCGTCCAGACAGTCGGTCATGCTCTTGGCCGCAAACACCGTGACCGTCTTGGATGCCGTCTGTTCCGTCTGCGCGCCCGCGCTGCCCACTGCGTGTTCGCTGCCGCCGCACCCGGCCAGCAGCGCGCCGGCGCATACCGCCGCCGCAAAAACAGCCGCCCATTTGTTTCTGTTCATGTCGGTTCCCCCCATTCGTTATTCTTATTTAAGTATATCGCATGGGCAGGATTTGTCAATCATCTGCCAGAAAAAGATTTCTCTCCGCGTTTTGGACAACGGAAAAGGGCTGTTCCGCTCTCCTACAGAACAGCCCTCTCGCTGATTACAAAGTACCGTCTCACATAAATTCTGAACCGAACCGGCGCATGCGGCTTCCGGATCTGTATATCCGGAGGACATGCGCCCGCCGGCACGGGTGCGCGAAAAGAGCACCGCCCGCAGCCTTTCCCCTTACCGCGCGCGGCAAATACGCCCCGGCACCCGCCGAACGTGTGTACTTTATGTTTTTATTATAGCAATTTTCGCAAAATTGTCAATCGAATTTTTCCTTTTGCTCGCAAATCGCGCCGCGCGAAGACACCGCCCCGCGCATCACAGATGCGCGCAGTCGGTGAGAACCACGCGACTCTGCGCGAGCGAGGCCGGAACGTCGATCAGGCGCTGATTGCGGCTGCCGCGAAAGCGCAGCGTCAGGTCGCGCTGCTCCTGCAAAAACGGGCCGTCCACCAGCACATCGCACTGCCGCAGCAGCGCGCGCACGTCCGGGTCGTCCATCTGAAGCAGCTGCTCCCAGGTGTAGCCTGTGTACGCCATGATGTGCTTTCCGCCGCGGCGCAGCGCCTCCGCCAGCTCCGCCAGCGGACCCGGCTGGCAAAACGGCTCGCCCCCGGACAGCGTCACGCCGCCGACGAGCGGATTGGCCTGCGCATCGGCCAGCAGCCGGGAAACGGCGACCTCCTGCCCGCCCGCAAAGTCATGCGTCTGCGGGTTGTGGCAGCCCGGGCAGTGGTGCGGGCAGCCCTGCGTGAAAATGACAAATCGGATGCCGGGGCCATCGACGATGGACTCCTCGATGACTCCGGCAATGCGTATCGTTCGGTCTGACATCGGCTCAGGCGCTGTGGCGGATGTCATGGCAGGCACAGTCCTGCGGGTTTTCCACCTTGCGGTAGACGTCGTGCTTGACGCGGTCGTGCTCCTCCGCGCGCTTGGCGTTGTTGAAGCGGTCCAGCGTGCCCACCAGGTAACCGGTGATGCGGCGGATGCGCTCAAAGCCGACGCCCTCGCCTACCATTTCTTCGCCGTTTTTGTTGTATGTGATGTGGTTGAGTTCGTTCATCCTAAATACCTCCTCAGAGAAATCTGCATGTGCCTTACGCGAGCGGATTGGGACGGCGGTCGCGCTCCTCGTTGGGGTCGCCGTGATATCCGATGGTCTCGCTGTTGTAGTTTTTATAGACGCCCAGCTGACGGAGCTTTTCCACACTGACGGCCTCGCCTTCGCGGCGGCCGCAGCGCGGGCACACGTCGCCGATGATACCAGTATACCCGCAGATCGGGTCGCGGTCAACCGGGTGATTGATGGAACCGTAGCCGATGCCGCAATCCTTCATATAGCGGATCACGGCTTCAAATGCATCCAGGTTCTGGGTCGGGTCGCCGTCCAGCTCGACATAGCTGATGTGTCCGCCGTTGGTCAGCGCGTGATACGGCGCCTCGAGCTGAATCTTCTTGAACGCCGAGATCGGGTAATAGACCGGTACGTGGAACGAGTTGGTGTAGTAATCGCGGTCGGTGACGCCCGGAATCACGCCGTAGCGCGCGCGATCCAGCCGCGTAAACCGTCCGGACAGGCCCTCCGCCGGCGTGGCGATGATCGTAAAGTTCATGCCGGTCTCGCGGCTCTCGCGATCCACGCGCGCGCGCATGCGCGCCACGATGGTCAGACCCATGCGCTGCGCCTGCTCGGATTCGCCGTGGTGCTTGCCCATCAGCGCCCGGAGACACTCGGCCAGACCGATGAAGCCGACCGTCAGCGAGCCGTGCTTGAGCACCGTGCCGATCTTGTCGTCCGGGCTGAGCTTGTCGGAATCGATCCAGACGCCCTGTCCCATCAGGAACGGATAATTGCGCACGCGCTTGTCGCTCTGGATCTTGAAGCGCGCCTTGAGCTGGTCGATGACCAGATCCAGCTTGGCGTCCAGCTCCTCAAAGAACGCCTCCGCGTCGCCGTTCGCCTTGATGGCGATGCGCGGCAGGTTGATGGAGGTGAAGCTGAGGTTGCCGCGCCCGTTGACAATCTCGCGGGACGGGTCGAAGTTATTGCCGATGACGCGGGTGCGGCAGCCCATATAGGCCGCCTCGGTCTCCGGGTGCCCCGGCTTGTAGTACTGCGCGTTAAACGGCGCGTCGAGGAACGAAAAGTTCGGGAACAGGCGCTTGGCGGAAACGCGGATCGCCAGCTTGAACAGATCGTAGTTCGGGTCGCCCGGGTTGTAGTTGACGCCCTCCTTGACCTTGAAGATGTGGATCGGGAAGATGGAGGTCTCGCCGTTGCCCAGACCGGCCTCGGTCGCCAGCAGCAGGCTCTTGGTGACCAGCCGCGCCTCCGGCGAGGTGTCCGTGCCGTAGTTGAGCGACGAGAACGGAATCTGCGCGCCCGCGCGCGAATGCATGGTGTTGAGGTTGTGCACCAGCGCTTCCATCGCCTGATAGGTCGCGCGCTCGGTTTCCCGGCGCGCATACTTGACGGCAAACGCCAGAATTTTGTCCACCGTCTCCACGTCCGTCCGCTCAAGCAGGCGGATGCGGATGCGCTCCGACGCGCCGTTGTCGTCCGCAAGCACCGGCTTCTGGTCGCAGGCCTCGATCAGCGCCTTGGCGGTCTCGAGCGCGTCGTCCTCGACGCCGTAGGCCTCCAGAGCCTTGGCGAGGTTGTCGCGGTAGCGGTGCCAGTAGGTCTTGCGCACGCCCGGCGCCATGCTGTAGTCGAAATTGGGCACGCTCTGGCCGCCGTGCTGGTCGTTCTGGTTGGACTGGATGGCGATGCACGCCAGCGCCGAATAGCTCATGATGTCATTCGGCTCGCGCAGGAAGCCGTGTCCGGTCGAAAATCCGCCGTCGAACAGCTTGAGCAGGTCGATCTGCGTGCACGTCGTGGTCAGCGTGTAAAAATCGAAGTCGTGGATATGGATATCGCCCTCGCGGTGCGCCTTGGCGATGTGCGGCTCGAGCAGGAACATCTCGTTGAACTGCTTTGCGCCCTCCGAGCCGTACTTGAGCATCGTGCCCATCGCGGTGTCGCCATCGATGTTGGCGTTTTCGCGCTTGATGTCGTTTTCAATCGCGGACTGGATCGTGAGATCCTCGTAGATCTTCATCAGTCCGGTGTTCATCTCGCGCTGGCGGGAGCGCTCGTTGCGGTACAGGATGTAGGCCTTCGCGGTTTTCGCGTGGCCGCTCTCGACGAGAATCTTCTCCACCGCGTCCTGTACATATTCCACCGTCGGCGTCGCGGTCGGGCTGTGCGCCTCCACATAATCCGCCACATCCAAGGCCAGCCGCATCGACATCTGGTAGTCGTGGCCGCCGGACGCTTCCGCGGCCTTGTAGATGGCATTGGCGATTTTGGTCACGTCAAAAAACACACATCTGCCGTCTCTCTTCTCAATCTGCTGTATCATCTTTCGCTGCTCCTCTGGTCATATCTGATAAAAATACCGTTCGCCCGCCGCGCGTAATACAAAATATGCACACTGTTTGGTCACAGGGCACAATATGTTGTGTCCGCATGGCCGGGAACTGGTTTCTATTTTAGTACGGCGGAGCGCATCTGTCAAGGGCGCGCGGGCCCCTTGTGGTGGCTCTTTGCTGGTGAGAATCATTCCTATTTCTCGATTTTCGCCCCGATTGCCCGCGCGCACCCGGCGTGCCAGTCGCGGCGCGCCGCCCGACAGCCCGGAAACGAATGGAAGAAAAAAACGCGGCGAACGGGGGCAGGAGCGATGTTTTGCCAACAAATCCTCCGCCCCGGCCGCGCGCGTCCCGCCGCCCGGCGCAGGCGCGCCGGAACAGAAAAGCGAACTTTTGAAATTTTTTTATTTTTGTTGTGCTCTGGCGTTTCAACCACAATAA
>DXIG01000079.1 GCA_019112985.1 Candidatus Butyricicoccus stercorigallinarum
ACATAAATTTCTTATTATTGCAAAACAATGTCATTGACAACGGAATAGCCGCCGGAAAGGACGGCACACCGGGCAGGAAATCAGCAACAGGGTTTCCTGCTTTTTTGCGCCCATTGTTCGCCGGAGAGCCGCTCCGCCGCCCTCTTTTTGGAAAAACAGAAATACCCGCGATTTTTGCCAAATCGCGGGTATTTTTTCGCATCAAATCAGGTTTCGCCGAAGTGGATGGTGGTGTCCTCGGTGTTCTGCATTTGCAGGCGCATGCTGAGCGGCATCGTCCAGCTGTTGTGGTCGGTGTGCAGCAGCTCCTCCGCGCGCTCGGAGAGCGGTTCGCCGAGATACTGGTCATACAGCGTCTTGATCTCCGGGTTTTCGTGCGAATAGCGCAGCGGACTCAGGCGGTCGAGCTTGTAGAGCAGGTCGCCGCGGATCTCCGCCTGTTCGGTCTGCTCGAACGGGATCGGCTGTCCGCCGCCGCCGACGCAGCCGCCCGGACAGGCCATGATTTCGACGAAATCGTAGTGCGCCCGTCCGGCGAGAATGGCCTCGATCAGCTGGCGCGCATTGGCCAGGCCGCTGGCCACCGCGCAGCGCACGACGGTGCCGTTCATGTTGAACTCGGCCTCGCGCCAGCCCTCCTGTCCGCGCACCGCGCGGAACGCATCGGGCAGAGGATTTTCGCCGACGACCGTGTGATAGGCGGTGCGCAGCGCCGCCTCCATGACGCCGCCGGTCGCGCCGAAGATGACGCCCGCGCCCGAGCCGACGCCGAGCGGGGAGTCAAACTCTGCCTCCGGCAGGCTGGAGACGTTGATGTTTTCCGAGCGGATCAGGCGGTCCATCTCGCGCGTGGTCAGCGCGATGTCCACGTCCTGGATGCTGTTGGTCTGTCTGACGTACATGTGGCCGTTTTTCTCCGCCTTCTTGGCGAGGCACGGCATGATGGACACACAGCAGATTTTTTCCGGCGGGACGCCGATGCGCTCGGCGAAATAACTCTTGGTGACCGCGCCAAACATCTGCTGCGGGCTCTTGGCGGTGGAAAGATAGGGCACCAGCTGCGGGTACTGCGACTTGAGGAAGCGCACCCAGCCCGGACAGCAGGAGGTGAACATCGGGTATTCCTTCAGCTCACCGGCGGTGAAGCGGTGGATAAACTCCGCGGCCTCCTCCATGATGGTCAGGTCGGCGGAAAATGTGGTGTCAAAGATGTAGTCGAAGCCCATCGACCGCAGTGCGGCGGCGAGGCGGCGGACGGTCGCCAGCTCGCGCGGCAGGCCGAGCGATTCGCCCCAGGCGGCGCGCACCGCCGGCGCGATCTGCACGACGGTGATTTTGTTCGGATCGGCGAGCGCGTCGAGCACTTCGCTGGTGTCGTCGCGCTCGCGCAGCGCGCCGACCGGACAGTGGGTGATGCACTGGCCGCACAGGGCGCAGTCCGCCTCCTTGATGCGGCGGTTGTAGGCGACGTCGATGGTGGCGCGGCTGCCCGAGCCGGACAGCTTCCAGACGCCGAGCGACTGGATGTTTTCACAGTACTGCACGCAGCGCATGCATTTGATGCACTTTTTCGGGTCGCGGAACAGCGGGAAGGTCGTGGTCCACAGGCCCTTGGGCAGATC
This sequence comes from Candidatus Butyricicoccus stercorigallinarum, assembly GCA_019112985.1. GTDB lineage: Bacteria > Bacillota > Clostridia > Oscillospirales > Butyricicoccaceae > Butyricicoccus_A > Butyricicoccus_A stercorigallinarum. The sequence continues at coordinate 1,623 of DXIG01000079.1, forward strand.
CTGCGGGTACGGGTTGTGCAGGATGCCGAGGTCGTTGGCCACGTGCTGCAATTTGCAGTTGCCCGAGCGCACGCAGGTGGCGCAGGTGCTGTCGTGCTGGGACAGCAGCAGCTCGACGTTGATGCGGCGCGCCTGGCGCGCGCGCGGCGAGTTGGTGTAGACGACCATGCCCTCATAGACGAGGTTGTTGCACGACGAGACCAGGCGGCTTTCGCCCTCTACCTCGACGCAGCAGACGCGGCAGGCGCCGATTTCGTTGATTTCCTTCAGATAGCACAGCGAAGGGATCGTGATACCGGCTTTTGCGGCGGCCTCCATGATGGTGGTGCCCTGCGGCACCCGCACAGCGATGCCGTTGATAGTTACGTTTACCATTGTCTCATTCGTCCTCCTCTGAAGTTGCCGTAGCCGTAGTGGTCGCAGCGCAGGCAGCGGGACGCCTCCTGCAGGACCTCGTCTTCGGTCATCGGCTCCTTGATGTCGTCAAAGTTGGTGACGCAGTCGCAGGCCGGACGGGTGCGCAGGTTGACGCGGCCGCAGGCCGGCGCGGGAGACAGCGGAGCCTCCGGGATATCCGTGACGGCGGCATGGATGACGTGGTTGTAGCCGAGGAAGTTGTCGATGTTGGCCGCGGCGACCTTGCCTGCGGCGATGGCGCGGATGACGGTGGACGGGCCGGTGACAGCGTCGCCGCCCGCGAATACCTTCGGGCTGCCCTGCACGAAGCTGTCCGGCAGCGCGGAGATGCGGTCGCGGTTGGTCGCGATGCCCGCGGCGTTGAACGGCTTGGAGTCGATGCCCTGGCCGATGGCGACGATGACGATGTCACAGGGGATGGCGTGTTCCGGCTTGTTGGCGATGACCGGCTTGGGGCGTCCGCCCGCGACCGGGCCGATCTGCTGCGGCTGGGTGATCAGGGCGGTGACGGCGCCCTCCTCGTCGTGTTCGATGCGCACCGGCGCCTGCAGCGGCAGGATGGTCGCGCCCTCGGCGGCCGCCTCCTCGATCTCCTCGGAAAGCGCGGTCATGTCGTCGACGCGGCGGCGGTACACCGTCGTGACGCTTGCGGCGCCCAGACGGATGGCGGTGCGCGTGGCGTCCATCGAGACGTTGCCGCCGCCGATGACGCAGATGCGCTTGCCCGTGAAGTCGGGCGGATTGCCTTCGCCGATGTCGCGCAGCATTTCGACGGCGGAGATGACGCCCGTGCTGCTCTCGCCCGGAATGCCGATCTTTCGGTCGATGTGCGCGCCGATGCACAGGAACACCGCGTCGTACTGGCTTTCAATTTCGCGGAACGAGATGTCGCGGCCGACGGAGATATCGGTGTGCACCTCGACGCCGGTGCCGACGATGACGTCGATGTCGTTGTTCAGCATGTCCTCCGGCAGGCGGTAGCGCGGGATGCCATAGCGCAGCATGCCGCCGAGCTGCGGGCGCTGTTCGTAGACCACGGTGTGGTGTCCCATCAGCTGCAAATAGAACGCGCACGACAGGCCGCTGGGGCCGCCGCCGATGATGGCGATGCGCTTGCCGGTGGACGGCTGGTTGGCGACCGGCGCGACGTGCAGCGCGTGCGTGACGGCAAAATGCTTGATGCCGCAGATGTTGACGGCGTCGTCCACCATGCTGCGCCGGCAGCGCGCCTCACACGGATGCTCGCAGACAAAGGCGCAGGCGGTCGGGAACGGGTTGTCCTTGCGGATGAGCTTGACCGCGTCCTCGTAGCGCCCGGCGCGGACGAGGGCGATATAGCCCGGCACGTCGACGTGCGCGGGGCACATCGCGACGCACGGCACCGGCTGGGTCAGGCCGCTGGTGCAGCGGTTGTTGACGACGTGCTCCTCGTAGTCGTCGCGGAAGCCCTGAACGCCGCGCAGCACCATGTTGGCGGCCTCATAGCCGATGGCACAGTCGGCGGTGTCCGCGATGGTTTTGGCGGTCTTTTCAATGCGGTCGATGGTCTCGAGCGTGGCGCGCTCGCTGAGGACGTCGTCCATCAGGCGCGCGAGCTGGCCGAGGCCGATGCGGCAGGGCGAACATTTGCCGCAGGTCTGTGCGTGGCACAGCTTCAAAAAGCCGAGCGAAATGTCCACGGGACATAGCCCGGGAGGGCTGGCGGCGATGCGCCGCTCCAGATCCTTGTACAGGCCTTCGACAACGGTCTGCGCCTGATTCGGGGTTTCCAAACTTAATCTGCTCAATGCTGTTTCACTCCCAACGTTTCTTTTGCCGTGCGTCTGGTGGGGGTTCCAGAAGCGCACAAAATTACTCGTCATGTACTCAGGAATAAATAAAAATACCTATCTTACATTGTACGCTTTTTGGGAAAAAAATCAATCGATTTGTCAAATATATTTCGATTTTTGCCAAAAAAGATTTCAGGCAGCCAGAATTTGGCGGAAAAAAGTGCCCGGAGACGGGTTTTTCGTC
>DXIG01000080.1 GCA_019112985.1 Candidatus Butyricicoccus stercorigallinarum
GAGGGGAGCCTCGCAACGCTTCCGGTTGATCGGTTATGGATTCACCATGATTCAACCAGAATAAACCCAGATTTTACTCGACAACCTTGACCCAGACACCGCCGCTGCGGCAGGTCTCGGTCGCTGCGGCAGCCATCCGAACCAGACGCAGGCCGTCATACGCACCGGCAACCGCCGGCTTGTCGCTGATTACTTGCAGTACTTGGCGACGTGCGCCTTGGTGACCTCGGCGGACTTCCTGACGTTCTCCTCCTGCGTCATCTCGTAGTATTCCGGACGGAAAATCTCGATGGTGCAGCAGTCGCCCTCGAAGCCGATCTTCTTGAGCGTGTCCGCATAGCGCGCGTGCGGCAGGCAGTCGCCCTCGGCGTCCGGCCACATGCGCTTCTCGTCGTTGTTGTAGTAGCTGCCGCACGGCAGGTCCTCGGTGCCGTTCAGGTGCCAGACGAAGATCTTCTTGCCGTCCGCCTTCTCCAGCGTCTCCCAGCCGGAGCCCATCGCGTAGAAGTGGTACTGATCGAGCGTGACGCCGACCAGCGGGGAATCGACGGCTTCTACAATGGCGTAGGCGTCCTCAAAGCGGTTGATGGTCATATCCGGCGCGCCGCAGAATTCGAGCGACAGCTTGATGCCGTGCGGCTCGACCTTCTTGACCATTTCCTTGAGCACGGCGACCGCGTCCTCGCGGATCTCCTTGCGGGTCGGCTGAAGGCCGCGCGCCTTCATGTCCTGCGACGGCACGACGACGATCATCTTGCAGCCCAGAATGTTGCAGCGGCGGATGATCTCGTCCAGCTCCGCCATGACCGCGGCCTTCTCCTCCTCCGTCTGCTTCATGTTGAAGAAGCACAGCGCGTTGTACGACAGCATTTTCAGATGGTGGGTCGCGAACCACGCGCCCAGCTCCTCAATCGTGACGACGCCCTTCTCCAGATCGCGGTTGAGGCACTCCGACTGGATGTCGATAAAGTCGAAGCCGTACTTCTCGCACAGCTCGAGGTCCATCATGACGCTGTGGTTTTTGCAGAAACGGTCGTTTGCTTCGTTAAATCCGATTTTCATGACACATACTCCTTTTCGGTTGGTGGACGTGCGGGCAACCCGCCTGCGTTTCCTTCGGGAGGCCTCCCCTTTGGTGTCTCTACCTTACCACTTTCGTACATCTGTCGCAAGAGGTTTGTACCACTATCATTTTCCCGTGCAAATTCTCGTAAAACCGCCCAAATGGCGCCGCTTTTCGTTGTGCAAAACAGCCAATTCCGGCGGATTTTCCCGCGTTTTCGCGCAGTCAATGCTCGCCGTTTCGTGCATTTGCACGGCTGGTCATACCACCGGAACTGTGGTATGATGGTGACAGAAAAGGAGTTGTTGCCACGATGGTTACCATGCAGCAGATCGCGGAGGCCTGCGGCGTCTCGCGCGGCACGGTGGACCGCGCCCTGCACGACAAGCCGGGCATCCGCCCGGAGGTCGCGGCGCGCGTGCGCGAGACGGCGCGCGCGATGGGCTATATCCCCGCGCGGCTCGCGCCCGCCCTCCTGAAAACCTGGCGCATCGGCGTCGTCCTGCACTCGGCGGCCTCGGGCTTTGTCCAGCGCCTGTGCGCCCTGTTCGAGCACTTTCCGGACGGCGAACTGCTCCCCGTCGAGATCATCCTGCGCACGATGGACGGCGTGGACGTGCAGCACCAGCTGGCGCTGATCGACGAGCTGGTGGAGATCGAGCGCATCGACGGTCTGGCGCTCATGCCGCTGGCGCACGCGCAGATCCGCGACAAAATCAACGACCTGTCCGAGCGGCGCGGCATTCCCGTCGTGACGCTGAACACGGACATCAGCGACGCCAACCGGCTCGCCTACATCGGCCCGGACAACATCGCCTCCGGGCGCTCCGCCGCCGCCCTGCTCGGCCTTGCCATGGGCGGAACGGGACATGTGCTCCCGATCACCGGCCAGCGCAGCGGGCATTACGCCGACAGCCAGCGCCTGACCGGCTTTACCGCCGAGCTGGGCGATTCGTTCCCGGACATCCAGATTCTGCACCCGGCGTGCAGCTTTCTCGACTCCCGCCTCTCCGAGCGCATCGCGCTGCGCGCCATCGAGAGCGACCCCGCGCTGACCGGCATCTATCTGACCTCCGCCGGCCGCAGCGGTGTGTGCGAGGCGCTGCGCAAAACGGGCAGCGTGGGCAAAATCCACGTCGTCATTCACGACATCACGCCCGCCAACGCGGAAATGGTGCGCAGCGGCGCGGTGGATTTCATCATCGGGCAGGATGTGCTGACGCAGGGCACCCGCCCCATCCATATTTTGTACGACTACCTCGCCGGCCGCCGCATGCCCGAGCCGCGCATGCAGATCACGGACATCTCGATAAAGTTCCGCTGCAACCTGATCGACGCCGATTTCCGATAACGGCGCAAACAAAACTGACACCGCAGGGCTCGGAGTAAATCAATCATAAACAATCTGAAGGGAATGGGAGTGTTCATCGATGAAATGTCCTACGTGCGGAAAGGAAATGCAGCCCGGTTTTTTACAAACCGAAAAGATCGTTGCATTCAGCAAAACAAGGCGTAAAATATTTCTCAATCCCAAAGAGGACATTGTATTAGCGAGAAAAGCCCTCACGGGTACGGACTTTCCAGGTTTTATTTGCAAAGCATGCGGCCTGGTTGTATTTGATTATACAAACGGTCTTACACGCCTTTGATTGCTCATTCGGCGCCAAAACAAAACTGACACCGCGGTGTGCGGTGTCAGTTTGTCTTTTCTGTCTTGCAATCACTGGATGGCATCGGCCGCCGGGACAGTCAGCGACTGTTCAAACGAAACGCCGCCGACGTTGACGTTGACCGCCGATGTGCGCATGCCCGTCATCGACTGAATGGACGAGCGGACGGCGCTCTGCACGTTTCTGCAAACCTCGCAGATGTCAAAGCCGTACTGTGCGAGCAGGCTGACCTCCACTTCGACCAGATCGCCGTGGAACGCGACCTTCACGCCCCTGGCCAGGCTCTTTTTGCCCAAAAATTCCGCCACGTTGGTGCCGATGCCGGCATACAGATTGCCGACCCCTTCAATCTCGGTCGCGGCAATCGCGGCAATCGACGCAATCACGTCTTCGGAAATGCGGACGCTTCCCTGATCGCTTTCGGAAGTCCAATATTCCTTACTGTCTGCCATCGGTATCACACTCCTTACGAAGTGATTATATCATACCGCGCGGCATTTGGAAATAATAAAATGAAAAAAGCGTGTCATTTCGCTTCGCTGAGTCGGATCATGGACAGATCGGCGTCGGTTTCCGCCACCACGAGGTCGGAGAGCATGGCGGCGTCAGCGGAGCTCAGACCATTTTCCGGCGGCGCGACGACGATGCTGATCGTGTCGTCGGAGATGTAAACCACCGCGTCGTCAAAGCCTTTGGCTCTGATCTGGCTTTCCAGCCGCTCCTCCCGAACCATGTCGCCCGCAATGTCGGTGATCTTCTCGCTCGCCTCCTTTTTGGCGTCCTCCGTCGCGCTCTCGCTCTCCACCGTCTCCTTCAGCATGGCCAGCGCCTCGTCGCGCGCCGTCTGGCGGGACAGGCGCGCCTGCGCAAAGTAGTCGTCGCTGTCCGCCGCTTCCCCGGAGCCTGCGGCGTCCGCCGTCTCGTGATCGACAGCAGTCACCTCGCCGTAAACCTCGCCGTCCGCCTCCATCGCCTGATCGGCAATCGTCAGCTCCTCCGGCGATTGGAAGTAGCTCCAGTTGAGATAGACCGCCACACACAACATCAGGCCGATGACGCCGTACACGGCGCCGCGCTTGCGAAGGGTTCCCATATGCGTCTCCTCCTATTGACTGATTTTTGAAATGGAAATGCGATCGCTGGACAGCCCGCACAGCGCCGAAATCGCCTGCGTGACCGCCAGACGCACGGCGCTGTTGTCCGCGCCGTCGCACAGCACCACCGCGCCGCGAAAGGTCGGGTACCGGCTCGTCAGCAGCACGGGCGATTCCCCATAGCTGCCGTCGGACAGGATGGACATCGCGCTCTGGTAGCTCTCGCTCGTGCTGCTGCCGTCCGAAGCGGTCTGGCTGGAGCGGTTGACGTCCGAAGCGTACACCGCCTCCTCCCCCGATTCGAGCGAGAACAGCACCTCGACGCGCCCGGCGCCCTCGATGTTGGACAGGCTGTCCGCCACCATCTGCTGAAACGCGGCGAGATCGAACGCCTGCGATGTCTCGCCGCCGCTGTCCGCCTCCTCCCGTTCGGGCAGGCCGGACGAGACGAGCAGCAGCGCGCCGGCCAGAATCACTGCGATAAAATATTTATATTTCGTCCAAAGGGAAATCAGTCCTGTTTGCCAGTTTTTCATCCCATCACCCCCTCACTCGATCCGGATGGACGACACCGGTACGCCCAGCTCTTCAGAAAGCCGTTCCCGCAAGGCGCGCGCCCTGTCCGCGTCCGCCGCCCGGATGGACACCGCGGCGATGGAGACCGTCCCGTCCTGCGCGATGTCCGCCGTCACCTGCGCGGTGCAGGCGATGCCGCCGTCCGCGGCCGCCTGCTCGATGTACGCCGCCGTCTGCGCCTCCACCTGTTCCCGGATCGCCGCGCGGTACACGTCGTCCGCCACGTCCTGCTGCACCTCCGCCGCTTCGGGCACAAACTCGGACAGCGCGGGCGGCAGGGCGGCGCGCAGCGGCAGCACCAGCGACAGGACGAGCACGATGCCGACGCCCAGCCGGACCGCCTCCTTCAGCGCGCCGTCCGGCACGAGTGCCAGCGCAACCGCGCCGAACAGCGAGGCCGCCGTCACGCTCAGAATGATCTGGCGCATCAGCTCGATCACGTCACCATCACCACCGAATAGACCAGCTCAAAAAACAGAATCGCACAGCAGCTGCCCAGCATGCCGAGAATCAGTCCGATGCTGCCGACGATGCCGTCGAGCAGCTTCGCCAGCTGCGGCGGACAGATGGGCGAGAGCAGCGCCGTCCCCGTGCGGAAGACGAGATAGCTGATACCGAGCCGCAGAAACGGCGTCAGGCAGATCGCGGCGATGCACAGCATACCGAACACGCCGAGCGAATTTTTCAGCACGACGGCGCCGGACAGCACGGCGTCTGTCGCGCCGGACAGGATGTTCCCCACCACCGGAACCGCGCCGGACAGCGCGAATCTGGCCGCCTTGACGGCGTTGGTGTCCATCCCGTGGCTCACCGTGCCGGAGATTGTAATATAGGTAAAGAACAGCGTGAGCAGCAGCCGGAGCGCGCCCACGGTCAGCCATTTGAGAAACGCCGCCAGCCGCGACAGCATATCGTTGCTGATCGCCGCGTTGACCGTAATCATCGCCACATAGGCCGACACGGCGGGGAGAAAGACACCGGTGACCAGCGAGATGCACGCATCGAGCGCGAACATCGTGCCGCTGTAGGCGAGCGCCGCCGAGGCGGGCGCGCCGGACAGGGATACCGCCGTCGTCATGACGGGCAGCATGGATTTGGAAAACACGCGCAGCTCCTCCGCTGTCTGCGTGCACAGCCCCATCAGCCCGGACAGGTCGCGGTACACTACTGCCGTGATGCCGAGCGCGCCCGCGAGGCTGAGCAGGAGCGGCGGAAGCCGGGACGTTTTGGCAAACGCGCCCGCGCAGCCGCACAAAATCAAAATCACCGCGACGCGCGCCAGCGTCGCCGCCGCGCGCCGCACCGCGCTCTGCTGCGCGCTCCCGCTGCGCTGCAGCAGCGTGTAGAGGCTCTGCGCGACATCCCCTTCCCCGTCCATCCCGGACAGCAGCGCCTGCGCCTCCCCGTCCAGCGCGCCGTACAGCGACGCCTGCCCCGCCTGCTTGTGCTCGGCCAGCGCGTCCGCTGCGCGGGCGGGGCTCCAAAGCAGCAGCACGCTCAACAGAATCGCCGCGATATACTTCATCGGCTCTCCCTCCCGTGTGTCACAGCAGCATGGACTCCAGCAGCGCGAACACCTGCCGCATGAGCGGGATGCAGACGGCGAGCGCCGCAATCGTCCCGGCCAGCTCCAGCTTGCTGCCCAGCGCGTGCTCCCCCGCGTCCCGGCACACCTGCGCGGTCATGTGCACGAGGACGGCGATGCCGACCGCCCGGATGACCGGCAGATAAATCGAGCCGGAGACGCCTGCCGCCGTCAGAAACGCCGAGAGCGCGCGAAAGATCTCCCCAACGGGAGCGAGCGCCGCCAGCAGCAGCAGCGTCCCGCACGCCAATGCGGTCAGCACGCCGAACACCGGCGAGAGCGGGCGCAGAAAAGCGGCGAACAGCGCGCCGCACAGCGCGGCCGCCGCGAGCTTGACAATCAACTCCATGTTCAAAACCCAAAGACATTCTGAATCAGCAGAAACAACTCGCTGATCTTCTGCACGATCAGCATCATCACGACGATCAGCCCCGCGAGCGTCGTCATCATCGCCTGCTCCTCCCGCCCGGAACGCACGAGCAGCTGGTTGAGCACGGCGACCAAAATGCCGACCGCCGCGATTTTGAAAATCAGATCAACCTCCATGGCGCATTCAGATCAGCACGAGCACGAGCAGGATCCCCGCCGCCACGCAGCAGGTGCGGTACACCGTGCCCTTGCTCTTCAGCTCCTCCGACGCGACAGCCAGCTGGCGGGACAGGCGCGTCCGGGCGTATTCGATGCTCTTCTGCTGCGCCTGCACGTCGTATTTCCCGATGAAATCGGACAGGTCGCACAGAATCCCGATGTCATCCTCGCTCAGCCCCGCCTCGCGCCCGCATTCCTTAAACGCCTTCATCCATTTGAAGGTGAGCGAGAGGTTGTCGTCTTTGGCGATGCTGTCGCGCATGGCGGAGAAAATGTGCGACACCGCAGGTCTGCTGTCCGCCGCCAGCTGCCGCACGATGTCGGGGATGCTCGCCAGATGAAACGACAGCTCGTTCGAGATCATATCCAGCACGGAAAGCATCTCACCCAGCACCGCGACATGGCTGCGGAACTGCCGCCGCTGCGATATGCCGATGCCGGTAAACGAACCGATAATCAGTACAATTCCCATGATTTTCAGCATTCCTGTCCTCCTTCACGGCACAGGCACGACCGTCCGGTCGCTCCCGATACAAAACAGCCTGTCAAAGATACGCGCCTCCGCCAGACGTTGGTACAGCGGGCGCAGGCGAAAGTCGTCCAGATCCCACGCGTGCGCGGAGGCGAGCACCGCCGTGCCGCAGTGCGACGCACATTCCGCCGCCCGCACATCGCGCTCCGAGGTGAGCTCATCCAGCACCAGCAGCTGGGGCGACATGGTCTTGACCAAAATCATCGCGGCCTCCGCCTTCGGACAGCCGTCGAGCACGTCCGTGTGCGTCCCGATGTCAAACTGCGGCATTCCCTCATACAGCGCCGCCAGCTCAGCGCGCTCGTCCGCGAGCGCCGTGCGGATGCCGCTGTCCGAAAGCTGGCGCGCCAGATCGCGCAGCAGCGTGGTCTTGCCGCGCCCCGGCGGGGCGAGAAACAGCGCGCTGCACACCGATCCGCGCTCGCACAGCTGGCGGACGAGCGCGGCGGGCGCCGCCCCCGTCACCTGCCGCGCCACGCGGATGTTGAGCGAGGAGATGTGCCGGTAGGACAGCAGTTCCTGCTCCTGCACCGCCGTCTGCCCGCAGACGCCGATGCGGTGCCCGCCGCGCACGGTCACAAAGCCCTGCCGCAGGCTGCCGGTGAAGGCGTGGACGGAATACGCCGTCGCCCGGCGCAAAATCTCCGCCAGCTGAGTCGGCTCCAGCGCGCGGCTGTTCAGCCTGCGCTCCGTCCCACCGACCGTGGCGGCGAGCGGCTGCCCGGCGCGCAGACGCAGCTCCTCGCACCGCGCCTGCTGCGCCGCCGGCAAGCCCTCCAGCGCGGCGCGCAGCTCGGGCGGCAGACACTGCGCCGCCTGTTCCAGGCGCTGCTCCAGCATATCCATCCCTCCCTGTCCGTCCTGTCCTGTTTCAACGTATGGCGCACCCGCGCGCGATAGAACCGGAACGCGGCGGCAGTCCGCCCGCTTTCTTTCGCCTGCGCCGCGCCAAATTTCCGTATTGTCACAAAATTTGGCCAAAAATTTGCACCAACGCTATTGTAGATTTTAAGTAAATACGCTATCATAATAAAGTATGATTGTTTTACGACAGTTCGCATCGAATTGTTTTACCTGTAATGAGGAGGATATGCTATGTATCAAATTCTGAAAAAGCGGCGGCTCAGCGAGAACGTCGTCCTGATGGAAATTGACGCTCCCTATGTTGCCAAGAAGGCGGAGCCGGGTCAGTTTATCATTCTTCGCGTCGACGAAGAGGGCGAGCGCGTCCCGCTGACCATCGCAGAATACGACCGCGAAAAGGGTTCGATCACGATTATTTTCCAGGAAATCGGCGCCACCACCATGCAGCTCGGTCTGCTGGAGGAGGGTGACTGCCTGCACGACTTCGTCGGTCCGCTCGGCCGCGCTTCCGAGCTGGAGGGTCTGAAGCGCGTCGCAGTTGTCGGCGGTGGTCTGGGCTGCGCCATCGCCTATCCGCAGGCCAAGAAGCTGCACGAGCTGGGCGCGGAGGTCGACCTGATCGCGGGCTTCCGCACCAAGGACATCATTATCCTGGAGGACGAGATGCGCGCGGCGTCCACCAACCTGTACATCTGCACCGACGACGGCTCCAACGGCACCAAGGCGCTGGTCACCGACATTCTGAAGCAGCAGATCGAGAGCGGCAAGCAGTACGACGCCGTCATCGCCATCGGCCCGATGATCATGATGAAGTTTGTCTGTCTGACCACCAAGCCGTATGGCATCAAGACCATCGTCTCCATGAACTCGATCATGGTCGACGGCACCGGCATGTGCGGCGGCTGCCGCCTCACCGTGGACGGCGAGACCAAGTTCGCCTGCGTCGACGGCCCGGACTTCGACGGCCATCTGGTCGACTTCGACGAAGCCATGCGCCGTTCCCGCATCTACAAGGCGCAGGAGCAGTCCGCAATTGAAGCGCACAGAGAGCACTGCAATCTGCTCAAGATGGAGGTAAAGTAAGATGGCAAATATGTCCCCCGTGAAAAATCCGATCCCGGAGCAGGATCCGAACGTAAGAAATAAAAACTTTTTGGAGGTCTCCCTCGGCTATGACGAGGCGACCGCCGTGGACGAGGCGCAGCGCTGCCTGAACTGCAAGAACCGCCCGTGCGTGGCCGGCTGCCCGGTCAACGTGCAGATCCCGGACTTTATCTCCCTGATCGCAGAGGGCAAATTCCTCGAGGCGAACGCCAAGATCAAGGAGACCAGCTCTCTGCCCGCCGTCTGCGGCCGCGTCTGCCCGCAGGAGAGCCAGTGTGAGAGCAAGTGTGTCCGCGGTATCAAGGGCGAGCCGGTCGCCATCGGCCGTCTGGAGCGCTTCGCCGCCGACTACGCCATGGCGCACGCCGCCGATGAAGTGGTCGAGGTTCCGGCGTCCAACGGCCACAAGGTCGCCGTGGTCGGCGCAGGCCCGGCCGGCCTGACCTGCGCGGGCGATCTGGCCGCAAAGGGCTATGACGTCACCGTCTTCGAAGTTCTGCACACCGCCGGCGGCGTTCTGATGTACGGCATTCCGGAGTTCCGTCTGCCGAAGGCGATCGTACAGAAGGAGATCGACACGCTGAAGGCCAAGGGCGTCAAGTTCGTCCTCAACTTCGTCGTCGGCCGCACTGAGACCATCGACGACCTGTTTGCCGACGGCTATGAGGCGATCTTCGTCGGCTCGGGCGCAGGCCTGCCCAACTTCATGCGCGTGCCGGGCGAGGGCTACAACGGCGTTTACTCCGCCAACGAGTACCTGACCCGCGTCAACCTGATGAAGGCATATAAGGAAGACTCCCCCACGCCGATCTACCACGCGAAGAAGGTCGCGGTCTTCGGCGGCGGCAACGTCGCCATGGACGCCGCCCGCTGCGCCAAGCGCATGGGTGCGGAGGACGTCTACATCGTATACCGCCGCAGTGAGGCCGAGCTTCCGGCGCGCGCTGAGGAAGTCCACCACGCCAAGGAAGAGGGCATCATCTTCAAGCTGCTCGCCGCGCCGCTGGAAGTGCTCGGCGACGACGATTTCCACGTCAAGGGCGTCCGCTGCCAGAACATGGAGCTGGGTGAGCCGGACGCTTCCGGCCGCCGCCGCCCGGTCCCGATCGAGGGCAGTGAGTTTGTGCTCGACGTTGACGCCGTCATCGTCGCCATCGGCACCTCTCCGAACCCGCTGATCCGCACCACGACGCCGGGTCTGGAGACCAACCGCAAGGGCTGCATCGTCGCCGATGAGGACGGCGCGACCTCCAAGGAAGGCGTATTCGCCGGCGGCGACACCGTCACCGGTGCGGCCACCGTCATCCTCGCCATGGGCGCGGGCAAGAAGGCCGCCGCCGCCATGGACGCCTACATCCAGAGCAAGAACCAGTAATCGCTCTGACGGCGAAAAAAGAGCAAATCGCGATCAACCGCCCGGGCATTGCCCGGGCGGTGCTGTTTTCTGCGGAACACGCGGTGTTTCGCCCCACTTCCCTGCCCAATTTTCATTTTATAAAAGTATTTTTTTCGCATTGACTTTAATAATATTAAAGTTTATAATCAATATTATTAAAGGAGGTCGGTGGCATGGCATTGCAGATCATCCCGGAATGGATCCGCAGTCTGGACGACGAGGATGCGGCGTTCATCAAACGGTTTCTTCTCGCGTCGGGCTCTCTGAAGGAAACCGCGCGGCAATACAAGGTGACATATCCCACGGTTCGTCTGCGGCTGGACAAGCTCATTCAGAAAATCAAGATGAGCGACGACACCGAGAGCGACCCGTATATCGCGCTGATCAAGCGGCTTGCGCTCGACGACAAGCTGGATTTCGACACGGCCAAGCTGCTGATCGGCGAATACAAAAAAAGCAAAGGAAGTGACCACTCATGAGAAACGTAACGATCAGGCTTTTCCTCATCCTGCTTTTGCTCGCCGGGATCATCGCGCTGCAACTCTTTCTGTCCCGGCGGGAGAGCCGCTGGCCGGGGCTCATCCTGCCGCTCATAACCTTTCTGTTCAGCCTGCTCTATCCGCTCAATCTGATCGTCCCGCCCGACGGCGTGACGGCGGGCTTTGTCATGCAGGCGGTTGTGGTGTGGCTGCTCGGCAATGTGCCCACCTTCGTCTTTCTGGCGATCTATCTCGCCTGCCGGGAGAAAAAGCGCCGCCGGAAGCAGCTGGACAAGATGAACATTCAGGATCTGCACTGAGCCGCCGGGCGGAACAGACCGGCCGGCACACGCGGCAGACAAGTTCGTACAACGGCAGCGCCGGAGGGGTTCCTCCGGCGCTTTGTGCGTTTCCCGGCGCCGCTGCGGGCAAGGCGGGCGCAGTGGACAAGAAGAAAAAAACCGCACGCGGTGAAAGAGCCGCGTGCGGTGTGCCGTTTCAACGTCCCGATCTCCCCCTGCCCGCACGGCGTATCTGACAGGTGACGCGCCTGCGGCGGGCTGTTGAAAACGGCGGGGTATGTAATAGGATGTTGGGTTGCAGGATTGCTTTGGTTTCAGGATAAATCAGGAAAGGATAGATTTCGAGTAGCGGAGGAGACAGGAGCAGGAGATATCTATATATAAGAGAAAGGAAGAGATAGGCTGAAAAAGGTATGTGGGTGAATCAGCGCTGGATGCGGCCGGAGCCGTCGCCGCCGGCGAGCTTTTCCACCTCGGAGACCGAGACCATGTTGTAGTCGCCCTCGATGGTGTGCTTGAGCGCGGAGGCCGCAACGGCGAACTCCACCGCCTCCTGCGTGCTCTTGCCGCTGAGCAGCGCGTAGATCAGGCCGCCGCCGAACGAGTCGCCGCCGCCGACGCGGTCGATGATGCGCAGCTCGTATTTTTTGGAG
>DXIG01000081.1 GCA_019112985.1 Candidatus Butyricicoccus stercorigallinarum
GAATATAATGATACACCTTTTCCCACACATTTTCCATATGTGGTTTCACCAATTTTTCCGCGCGCCGTTTGGCAGGTTTCCCGCCTGCACCGCACAGAAGGGGTAAAAAATCGCATGGCCACGCAGGCAGCCATGCGATTTGCTTCCGACTCGTGAAACGGTCAATCGTCGTCCGAATCGTCGTCCTCGTCGAAATGATCCGGCTCCTCGTCCGGCTCCTCCTCCGAGTCAAACGAAATCTCCGGGAAATCTCCCGACGGGATGTCGTCCTCCGGCAGATCGCTCTCCGGAATGTCGTCCAGCGGGAAATCCTCGCCCTCCAGCGCGGACATGTCGAACTCCAGCTCCTCGCCGCAGGCCGGGCACGCGATGCTGCCCTGGCGGAGCGCGGCCTCGTCGACATAGATCTCCTCGCCGCAGCTCGGACAGACGACCTCGAACATCTCGCTGTCCGGGTCATACGCCATGTCGTCGGTGTCGACGTCCTCTTCGTCATAGGAATCATCGTCGTCGTAGATGTCTTCGATCATGGCGTCAATGACTTCCTGCAACGCCTCGTTTTCTTCCTCCAGGTCGGTGATGGACAGCGCCATGTCTTCCAGCAGATCGAGAATCTCCTTGAAGAGACGGCCCTCTTTTTTCTCCACATTGACTTCAAAGCCTTCAAACAGGCCGCGCACATACGCGACGCGCTCCGTAATCGTCATGGTTCCATTCCTCCTTGTCTGGTATCGTAGTCGGGACGCTCGGATTGTTCTCCGCGCGGGGCAGATCAGCCCTTCGCGCGCTCGAGGTACTCGCCGGTGCGGGTGTCGATCTTGATCTTCTCGCCCTGGTCGATGAACAGCGGAACCTTGACGGTCGCGCCGGTCTCGACGACGGCCGGCTTCAGGGTGTTGGTCGCGGTGTTGCCCTTGAAGCCCGGGTCGGTCTCGGTGATTTCAAGCTCGACGAACATCGGCGGCTCAACGGCAAAGACGTTGCCCTTGTAGGACAGGATCTTGCACATCATCTCTTCCTTGACAAAGCGGAAGTCGTCGCCCAGCACGTCCTTGCCGATCGGCTCCTGCTCATAGGTCTCCATATCCATGAAGTAGTACAGGTCGCCGTCGCTGTACAGGTACTGCATGTCCTTGCGCTCGACAAACGCCTCGTCGTACTTGTCGCTCGGGTTAAAGGAGCGCTCCGTCACGGCGCCGGTCATGACGTTCTTCATCTTGGTGCGCACAAACGCCGCGCCCTTGCCCGGCTTAACGTGCTGGAAACTGACTACCTGGTAAACCTGTCCGTCCATCTCAAAGGTTACACCGTTACGAAATTCGCCTGCGGTCATAAATCAAATCCTCCATATAACAAATGAAATGTCTTTTTATTGAATCTCTTATATTTTACCCCATCGTCTGTCTTTTTGCAAGCGCTCAGCCGCAAATTACCAGTTCTTTCGGCGCGTTTGTCAGATTGCGGCAGCCGTCCGGCGTGATGCACAGCATATCCTCGATGCGCACGCCGAATTTTCCGGGCAGATAGATGCCCGGTTCGGCGGAAATGATGTTGCCGGCCGCGAGCAGCGCCGTGTTGTTCGGCGCGGCCACCGGTGTCTCGTGGATGTCCAGGCCGATGCCGTGGCCGAAGCTGTGGCCGAAGCAGGCGCCGTAGCCCGCCTGCTCGATGACCGCGCGCGCCGCGCGGTCCACCTCCCGTCCGCTGACGCCCGGTCTGGCCGCGGCGATGCCCGCGCGCTGCGCCTCCAGCACGACATCGTACACCCGGCGCATCTCGTCCGTCGCATACCCGACCGCGACCGTGCGCGTCATGTCCGAGCAATAGCCCTCGACCGTGCAGCCGAAGTCCATGGTGACAAAATCGCCTGCCTCCAGCGGCTTGTCCGACGGCACGCCGTGCGGCATGGACGACTTCGCGCCGGAGACGACGATCGGCTCAAACGACATCGCCTCCCCGCCGTAATCGAGCATGTAATACGTCAGCCGCGCCGCGAGGTGCTTTTCCGTCACGCCCGCGCGGATGTCGTTCAGCACCTCCGCCAGCGCGTGCTCGGCGATGCGCTGCGCCGCGACGCAGCAGTCCACCTCGCGCGGGGTTTTGACCTCGCGCAGGCTGCTGAGCAGTCTGCCCATCGGCTCGAGCCGGGCGTTGAGCGCGCGCTGCCACTGCGCGTGGTCACCGCAGGTCATGTAGCCCTCTTCAAACGCGAGCGTGCGCACCCCGTCGCGCGCGCACACGTCGTTGACCATCTTCGCATACGAGCCCTGCACCTGCTCGACGGTGAACTGCCCGCCGGCGCGCTGCCGGGCCGCCTCAATGTAGCGGAAATCGGTGAACAGGTATCCGCCCTTCCGGTCGATCAGGCACACGCCCGCCGTGGACGGAAACCCGGTCGCATACCGGCGGTTCTGCGGACTGGTGAGCAGCAGCGCGTCGACGTCCGACGCGCACAGAGCGTCCTGAATTTGTTTGAGCATCTATCACACCTTCTTGTCTATTGCGCGATGTTGGTTCATATACTCCTGATAACAGCGCAGCATCGCGGCGGCATCCTCCGCCTGCGTGCCCGCCGATTCGCAGATAAAGCGGGGCGTGTAGCCGCGCGCAGCGGTTTCCTGCGCGACCGCGTCAAAGTCCGGGCCGTACACCGTGTCCGCGAACGTCAGATGGCGTACCTCGCCGCCCTTTCCGTATTCGATCTTGGAAAAGTGGCTGTGAAACACGCGGGCGCGCGCGGCGCCAATGGTGTGTTCCATCAGATCGAACAGCGCGGCGACGTGCTCGCGCGTGCACATGCCGCCGTGCGTGCGCGCGTTGAGGTGGCCGAAGTCGATGCACGGCAGCAGCCGGTCGTCGAGCGCCACCAGCTCCATGATCTCCTCCGCCGTGCCGATGACGTTGATCTTACCCATCGTCTCAAGGCAGAGCGTGACGTCCGCATAGCCCGCCTCGTCGCGCTGCGCGAGGATGCGGCGCACATTGTCCCGGCTGTTGCGCATCGCCTGCGCGCGGCTGCGCTTGCCCACGCCGCCGGTGTGCACCACGACGCGGTCGGCGCCCATGTCGTGCGCCGCGCGGCAGCTCTCCAACACATAGCGCGCGTTTTTCTCGCGCTGCGCCTCGTCGTCCGTCGAGAGATTGATAAAGTACGGCGCGTGCAGCGACAGCGCGATGCCGTTTTCCCGTGCCGCCCGGCCGATTTTCTGCGCGGTGTCCGTGCCGACGCGCACGCCGCGCCCGCACTGATATTCATATGCCGTCAGCCCCATGCGCGCCAGCCAGGCGGGCGCGTCCGCCGTCGCGCGGAAGCCCGCGGCGGCAAAGGAATCCGCGTTGCCCGCGGGGCCGAATTTTGCTTCCATTGCATGCCTTCTTTCCGTTATTGCTTCCAATCTGGCCGCGCACGCGCGACCGTTCTTAGTGTACTTGATTTTTCACAGAAATGCAACGATCGGAGGAAAACAACATGGAGAACCGAACAGACTGGATCATCGCCGCCGCCGGCGCCGACGCGCTGCGCACGCGGGAGGCGGGTCTGACCTGCCTGCACCTGTGCACCCAGCTCTCGCTCGAGGGGCGCTTTGTCCCGCTGGCGCATCCCGTCAGCGCGCGCGGGGATTATCTGGGCATCACGGACAGCGGCGGCGTGCCGCGCGGCTGCGAGCTGTTTGCCGCGGAAGCGGTTGCCGCCGCCCGTGCGCGCGGCTGCGCCGGCATTATGGCGGACTTCGAGCGCCCGCTGCTGCAAGCGCTGATCGCCGCGCTCGACCGCGAGGCGCAGCGCGCCGGGCTGCCGCTGCTCGTCCCGCTCCCGCTCGCGGAATACGCGCCGCACGCCTGCGCCATCGCCGACACGGCCATCTCCGGCGGCAGTCTGGAAGAACGGTTTTCCGACCTGCTCCGGCGCTTCGGGCGCGGGCGCATCGCCGCGCAGCTCGTGTGCTCCTGCGCAGATTTTCCGCTCCCCTGCGCCAATCCGAGCGGCACGCCGCTGTCCCCCGAAGCGTTTGACCGGCTGCTGCGCCGCACCGGCTCCACCGTCTTTTTCTCGCGCGAACTGTGCGCCAAATACTTTACCTATTCCGACGGCGCGCAGGCGCACTTTGTCCTGTTCGACGACGCGGACACGCTGCGCGCCAAGGCGCGGCTGCTGCACCGGCTGGGCGTCTCGCGCCTGCTGGCCGTCTATCCCGACGCGCGCCGCATGGGGCTGCTGACGCCCGCAGCCAAAAAATGACCGCAGGCCGCGCGGCCTGCGGTGCACGTCAGGCGTTTTGCGGAAACAACCGGCCGAACAGCCAGTGCGTCAGCGGCGCCGCCGCGAACATGTTCCAGAAAAACGCCATTGGGAAATTTTTGAGCACGGTGCCGATCCAGATCGCGGGCAGCTGCGCGAGCGGCGCGCCGCCGGGGATGATCTGGAACAGGATCGACGCGGCCAGGCTCATCGTCGGGCACATCACGGCGATGGTCCCCGCCTGCCGCATCAGCCGGCAGAAATACGGGTTGTCGCGCGCCGGGTCACAGTGGCGCGCCATGAACCGCGCGCCCAGCCGGTTTCCCCACAGATTGGAAAACAGAAACACGAGCAGACCCATGTACGGCATTTCCTGAAATGCCTCCCAAAAGACGAGGCCGGTCAGGTTGCTCAGGCCGCCCGCCGTCAGCTGCACGCCCATCTTGATGGCGGTGTTGTACACCTCCATGCCGCACGCCATTGCGTACGACATGATCAGCCCGAACACAACGCCCTGCATTTTTGTCTTTGGCATAACTTTCTCCCGCGCGTTCCGCGCATATTTTGGACAGATTCCGCCGCACAAAAGAAAAAAGCGCATAACATCCGAAGCTCGGATATTACACGCTTTGCGAGAACCAAAAAAATTTTTGTGCTATACGGTGCTTTTATTTTCGCACACAGCGCGGCAAAAAGTCAAGCACTTTTTGCGCGCGGTCGGGCAAAAAAACGCGGCACGGCCGCAGCCGTGCCGCCTGTGCGTTCCGGTGTGATGTCACCAGACCTGATTTCCCTTGCTGTCCATAAACGAGCGCTTGCAGTAGCGGCACGCGATCACAGGGCCGAACAGCGGAAGCGGCCTGTGGCAGGCCGGACAGCGCCATTTGATCATATTGATCGCGTAAAACACGACCACGCAGGCAATGGCAGCGTAGCCCAGCATGTTTGCGATCGAATTGTCCGCGTCCTGCACCGCAAAGCTGATGATGCACGAAAGGACGATCAGAATGATTCCGGCGACCAGCGTGTAAAACGCGATGCGGTGCCATCTGCGGTAGGGTTTTTCCTCACGAAGCGGCAGTTTTGCCATACAACATCTCTCCTGTCTGTTTTCCTTTGTTTGATTCTCTCCCCGCGCCCCGCCGTGCGGCGGGCGCCGCCGTCACTCAGCAGCAGTCGCAGGAATTGCCGCAGTTGTTCCCGCAGCCGCAGCTGCCACCGCAGCCACCGCCGCAGCCGATCGAACCGTTGCCGAAGCAGCAGAACAGCAGCAGCAGAATGAGAATCCAATAGCAGTCAACGCCGCCAAAGCCGCATGAATTGTTGCACATAACCAATTCCTCCTGTTTCTGGTTTCACTCCCATAGTATTGCAAAACCAGGGCGGAGGTGCAGGCCGGCGGCATCTTTTTCCAAAGCGCAGCCCGCCCCGCCGAAGCGGGACGGGCTGTATCTGTTCTGGCGCGCCGTCACTCCTGCGGCGCGCCGGCCTCCTTCATATGGTAACACAGCCTCATCAGCGAGTCGGAAAAATGCACGTTTTCCACCGGTACGCCGAGATCGTCCTCGCGCAGCGACACGCTGGAAAAATTCCAGATGCCGCGCACACCGCAGCGCACGAGCCGCGCGGCGAGCGCCTGCACCTGGTCGCCCGGTACGCACAGCACCGCGATATCCGGGTGCTCGCGCCCGCAGATCAGCTCCAGCTCGTACAGCGCGCACACCGGAATGCCGCGGAACGTCCGGCCGACCAGATCCTCCTCGGTGTCGAACGCCGCAATCGGGCGGACGCCGCAGAAGGAAAAGTCAAAGTTGCGCAGCAGCGCGCGGCCGAGGTTGCCGGCGCCCAGCAGGACGGCGCGCTGGCTGCTGGCGACACCGAAAATGCATTCCAGCTCGACGATCAGCTTGTCTACATTGTATCCGTAGCCCTGCTGGCCGAACCCGCCGAAGCAGCTCAGATCCTGCCGGATCTGCGACGCGGTCAGACCCATCTGCGCCGCCAGATCCTTGGAGGAGATGCGCTTGACCTTCTCCTCCGCCAGCCGGCGCAGCATGCGGTAATAGCGCGGCAGACGGCTGATGACCGCCTTGGATACATGCTTTGTGTTTTCCACAGATCGTCCTCCCGTCGGTCGGATTACAGGGACGCTTCCAGCGTCTCGCGAACCGCCTGGATAAAGCCCTGCGTGTTGAGCGGCGTGACGTTGTCCAGCGTCGTGATCAGCGCCAGATCCTTGGTCATCTTGCCCGACTCCACCGTGTCGATGCAGGCCTTTTCCAGCTTGTCAGCGAAGGCAGACAACTCGCTCAGTCCGTCCAGCTCGCCGCGCTTGCGCAGCGCGCCCGTCCAGGCGAAGATGGTCGCGATCGAGTTGGTGGACGTCTCCTCGCCGTTCAGGTGCTTGTAGTAGTGGCGCTGTACGGTGCCGTGCGCCGCCTCGTACTCGTACACGCCCTTCGGGGAGACGAGCACGGAGGTCATCATGGACAGCGAGCCGTAGGCGGTCGCGAGCATGTCGCTCATGACGTCGCCGTCGTAGTTCTTGCACGCCCAGATGTAGCCGCCGTTGGAGCGGATGACGCGCGCCACCGCGTCGTCGATCAGCGTGTAGAAATACTCCAGACCGAGCTTCTCAAACGTCTCCTTGTATTCGTTGTCGTAAATCTCCTGAAAGATGTCCTTAAATGTGTGGTCGTACTTTTTGGAGATGGTGTCCTTGGTCGCGAACCACAGATCCTGCCTGGTATCCACCGCGAAATTGAAGCAGCTTCTCGCGAAGCTCTCGATGGAGGAGGTCAGGTTGTGCATGCCCTGCACGATGCCGGCGCCCGCGAACTGATGCACCAGCTCGCGCGTCTCGCTGCCGTCCTCGGCGGTGTAGACCAGCTCGACCTTGCCCGCGCCCGGCACCTTCATCTCCACGCCCTTGTACACATCGCCATAGGCGTGACGCGCGATCGTGATCGGCTTGACCCAGTTCTTGACGTACGGCTCGATGCCCTTGACCAGAATGGGCGCGCGGAACACCGTGCCGTCGAGGATGGCGCGGATCGTGCCGTTCGGGCTTTTCCACATCTCCTTCAGGTTGTACTCGCCCATGCGCGCCGCGTTCGGCGTGATGGTCGCGCACTTGACGGCGACGCCGTATTTCTTGGTCGCCTCCGCGGAATCGACGGTCACCTGGTCGTCGGTCTGGTTGCGGTGCTCCAGGCCGAGGTCGTAGTATTCGGTCTTCAGATCGACAAACGGGCAAATCAGCTCGTCCTTGATCATCTGCCAGATGACGCGGGTCATTTCGTCGCCGTCCATCTCGACGAGCGGCGTAGTCATTTGAATCTTTTCCATGACAGATCGTTCCTCCTGTCTGTATTCGAGCGGCGCGAAAGCGTTCTCCTGCCGGCCGCCTGTTTGAATGCGGGTGTGCGGTCTGCGCGCTGCGTTCCGCCGGAGCGCCCCGTTTCTGCATCGCGCGGCGGGAAATCCTGCATCCTTCCCGCATGACACAAAAGTAGCGCGCCCCTGCCCATTCGGTTTCATATCGCGCGCGAACGGCGCGAAACCGGCAGCTTTGCAAACCAATCTTTTTCTATATTACACTTTTTTTCGCAAACTTTCTACCTTTTTGCGCGTTTTTTTGCAATTCCGTGCTTTTGACATATTTTTTCCGAAATTTCCGCTGTGGCAAGGGCATTTTGCCAAATGGTGCCGACATTTCCTGCAAGAAACTCATAATACGCCTGCGCGCCGATCATCGCGGCGTTATCCCCGCAAAGGCTGAGCGGCGGCATATAGAGCGACGCGCCCAGCCGCGCCGCCATCGCCTCCAGGTCGGCGCGCAGCCGGGAATTTGCCGCGACGCCGCCCGCCGCGACCAGCGTGCGCACGCCGGTCTGCTCCGCCGCCAGCGCCAGCCGGGGCACGAGCGTATCGCTGACCGCCGCCGAAAACGACGCCGCCAGATCGTTCACGCGGATGGTTTCGCCCTTCTGCTCCGCGTTGTGCGCGAGATTGATGACCGCCGTCTTGAGGCCGGAGAAGGAGAAATCCAGCGGCGCGCCGTCGACATGCGAGCGCGGCAGCGGGTAGGCGTGCGCGTCGCCGCCCTGCGCCAGCTTGTCGATCTTCGGCCCGCCGGGATAGCCGACGCCGAGCACGCGCGCCACCTTGTCAAACGCCTCGCCCGCCGCGTCGTCGCGCGTGCCGCCGAGAATCTCCATGTCGGTATAATCGCGCACGAGCACGATCATGGACGAGCCGCCGGAGGCGGACAGGCACAGAAACGGCGGCTCCAGCTGCGGAAACGCCAGCAGATTGGCCGCGATGTGCCCGCGGATGTGATGTACGGGAATAAACGGCCTGCCGAGCGACCACGCCAGCGATTTGGCGTAGTTCGCGCCGACCAGCAGCGCGCCGATCAGGCCGGGCGCGCACGTCGCCGCGACCGCGTCGACGTCGGCGAACGCCATGCCCGCCTCGCGCACCGCCGCCCGCGCCACCGCGCTGATGGCCTCCACATGCCCGCGGCTGGCGATTTCCGGCACGACGCCGCCGTACAGCGCGTGCTCGTCCGCCTGCGAGCGGATGATATTGGAACAGATTTTTCTGCCGTCCTCGACGACCGCCGCCGCGGTCTCGTCGCAGGACGACTCAATTGCTAAAATTTTCATTCGATCGTTACCCTGTTCATTTCTTTCGATAGTTCTCCTCGATGCGCAGATACACGGCGATGAGCGCGATGGTCTCAAGCACCACGCCGATCACCGACAGCAGCACCGCCGCCGACGACTGCGGGAGCAGCATGGGCAGGCCGAGCGCGCAGAACACGGCGGCATAGACCAGCCACAGCACACCGACCGCCCGGTTGTACGCCCGGACGTTCTCCACCGGCGGCGTCTCGGCGTTCGCCCAAAAGCCGACCTGTTTTTTGGCAAACAGGCAGCGGATGCCGATGCCAAACAGCAGCAGCCCGCACGCCAGCCAGATCAAAAATCCGAGTGTGCTTCCGTCCACGGCTATTCTCCTTTCCGGTACGCCGTCATGAGCAGCGCATCCTCCGTCGGATGGGAATAAAACCTGCGCCGCGTGCCGGCCGGCACAAAGCCGCAGCCGGCATACAGCGCGATGGCGGGCGCGTTGGAGGCGCGCACCTCCAGCGTGACAAACGCGAGGTCGTCCGACCGCGCGAGCAGCGCCTGCACGAGCGCCCGCCCGATGCCGCGCCGCCGAAACGCGGGCGCGACCGCGACGTTGGCGATATAGCCCTCGTCGAGCACGGTGTGGCAGCCGATGTAGCCCGCCACCGCACCGCCGCTGTCCACCGCCGTCAAAAAGCGCGCGCAGGCGTTGTCCAGCTCCTCGCGCAGGCCGTCCTCCGTCCACGGCTCGGCAAAGCAGGCGCGCTCGATGTCCGCGACTGCCCGCACGTGCGCCGCCGCGAACGGGACAATGGAAATTCCGTTCATCGCATCGCCTCCATCTGCGCGCGGATGTCCCGCTCGCACTGCGCGTATGCCGCCCCGCCCATGCCGAACGGGTCGGCGATGTCCGCCATCGCGCGCAGCTTGTGCGCGTGCTGCGGGTAGGTCTCCGCCAGCTGGCGCGCAATCGCCGCCGTGACGCACCACACGCAGTCCGCCTTTTCCATCATGGCGGCGGACAGCGGCCGCGACCGGTGCCCGCGCAGCAGCGGCGGACAGAGCGCCTCGCACAGCGCGGCGCCCTCGTCCACATAGATGCCCGCGCTGTGCGCCGTCCGGCCGCAGGTGTGCCGGTACAGCGCCGCCGCCAGCGGCGCGCGGAACACGTCGTTGATGTCCACAAACAAAACCATGCTTACCCCTTTGCCGCGTACCAGTCGTGACCCCACGCGGCGTCCACGCGCAGCGGCGCGGCGAGCGCACAGGCCGCCTCCATTTCCTCCTTGAGCAACGCCGCCGCGCGCTCGATTTCGTCCTCCGGCGTCTCGAGAATCAGCTCGTCGTGCACCTGCAAAATCAGGCGGCTGCGCATCTGCTCCTGTTTCAGCCGCCGGTAGACGCGCACCATGGCAATTTTGATGATGTCCGCCGCCGTGCCCTGAATGGGCGTGTTGAGCGCGGCGCGCTCGCCGAACGAGCGGATGTTGAAGTTCTTCGATTTCAGCTCGGGCAGATAGCGCCTGCGGCCGAACATCGAGCACACATAGCCGTCCTCGTGCGCCTGCCGCTTGATGCGTTCCATGTAATCGCGCACGCCGTGGTACACCGACAGGTATTTTTCGATGTACTCGCCCGCCTGCTTGACGGAAACGCCGATGTCGTTCGCCAGCGAGAAGGCGGAGATGCCGTAGACGATGCCGAAGTTGACCGCCTTGGACGAGCGGCGCATGGACGGCGTGACCTCGTCCAGCGGGACGTGGAACACCTGCGACGCCGTGACGGCGTGGATGTCCATGCCGGAGAGAAAGGCGTCGATCATCGTCTGATCGTCCGCGATATGCGCGAGCACGCGCAGCTCGATCTGCGAATAGTCCGCGTCCACCAGCACACAGCCGTCCTTCGCCGCGAACATGTGCCGCAGCTCGCTGCCCAGCTCCTGCCGCACCGGGATGTTTTGCAGGTTTGGGTTGACCGAGCTGAGCCGCCCGGTCGCCGTCACCATCTGCTGGAACGTGGAGTGTATGCGCCCGTCGTCCGCGATGACCTTGAGCAGGCCGTCCACATACGTCGAGCGCAGCTTGGTGAGCTGGCGGTATTCGATGACCATGCTGACAATCGGATGATAGCCCTGCAGCGCCTCCAGCACGTCGATGTTGGTCGAGTAGCCGCTCCTGGTCTTTTTGATGACCGGCAGCCCCAGCTCGTCGAACAGGATCGCACCGAGCATCTTGGTCGAATGGATGTTGAACGGACGCCCGGCCTGCTCGTAGATCTGCTCGGTCAGCGCGTCAATGCGCGTGGTCAGCGTCTCGCCAAAGGCGCGCAGCGCGTCCGCGTCCGCCCGGAAGCCGTCGTGCTGCATGGAGGCCAGCACAATTTCCAGCGGCAGCTCGACGGAATAATACAGCTCGTGCATGCCCTCCGCGTCGATTTTCGGGCGAATGATATCCTCCAGCTGCGCGATCGCAGCGGCGTGGGCGCACAGCGTCTGCGCCGCGCTTTCCGACCCGCCCAGCGGGGAAAACGCGTCCTCCGCCTCGTAGCCGGCGGCGGGCGGCAGCTCGCGGCCGAGATAGCCCAGCGCCGTCTTTTCCAGCCCGTAGCCGTTTTCGGTGGGATTGAGCAGATACGCGCCGAGCGCCGTGTCAAACGCGAAATCCGCCGCCTCGATGCCCTCCGCGAGCAGCGCGGTCAGGTACGGCTTGCCGTCGTGCACGGTCAGCGGATAGTCTCCGGAAAACACCTGCCGCAGCAGCGCATGCCACGCTTGCGCGCCCACCTGATCGGCGCGCAGCAGCCAGGCGGTATCGTCCACCAGCACGCACAGCGCGCACAGCGACCGGGGCGCGGCCAGCACGACGCGCGCGTGGCCCGCCATCGCGGCCAGCAGCTGTTCCCCGCTCTCCGCCGCGACGCAGGCGATGTTGTGTTCCGGCGCGGCCTGCTGCACCGACTCCGGCGCGTGCAGGTCGAGCCGTGTGATGAACTGCTTGAATTCCAGCCGCGTGAACAGCTGGTACAGCGCCGCCTCGTCCATCTGCATGGGCGGCAGCTCGCCGGCCGTCTGCTCCAGCGGCACATCGCGCACGATGGTGACCAGGTGCAGGCTCTGCTCCGCGCTCTCCCTGCCCTCCAGCAGGCGCGCGCGCTGTCCCTTTTTGATAAACGGATCGTCGATGTTGTCGTACACCGCCTGTACCGTGCCGAATTTCTGAATCAGACCCATGGCGGTCTTTTCGCCGATGCCGGGCACGCCGGGAATGTTGTCCGAGGTGTCGCCCATCAGCGCCTTGAGATCGATCATGTGGATGGGGTCAAAACCGTACTGTTCGCGGAATACCTCCGTCGTGTATTCCGTCGTCGTGGTCTGTCCCCGGCGCGTGACCGCGAGCAGCACCGTCGTGCCGCCGCCGATGAGCTGAAGCGCGTCCTTGTCCCCCGTCACCAGCATACAGGAATCGCCGCGCTCGTTTGCCTGCCGGCTCAGCGTGCCAAGCAGGTCGTCCGCCTCAAAGCCCGCTTTTTCCATGCGCGGAATGCCCATCGCGTCCAGCACCTCGCGGATCACCGGCAGCTGCTGCGCCAGCTCCTCCGGCATGCCCTTGCGCGTGCCCTTGTAGGCCTCGTATTCTTTGTGGCGGAATGTCTTTTCCCGGACGTCGAAGCAGACGACGATGCGGTCGGGCGCATATTCGCCCCGCAGCTTGAGCAGTGTCGCGACAAAGCCGTACACCGCGTTGGTAAACAGCCCCTCGTGATTGTTCATCAGCCGGACGCCGTAAAACGCGCGGTTGAGCATGCTGTTGCCGTCAATGACCATCAGCTTCATGCTCCGCCCTCCTTCCTTGTTTCTGTATAAACAGGTCTATTATAGCATGTCCGGCGCATGGATTACCAGTCATGGCGCCAACAAATCGGGCGGCGGCGCAAAACGCCCGCCGCGCAAAAATACACCGGGGACGGCAGCCGCGCTGCAATCCCCGGTATCAATGCATTTTGTCGGCTGCGCGCTCAGCCGATTTTCAGCTCCAGCCGAAGGCGGTCGGCGACCATGGAGATAAACTCGCTGTTGGTCGGCTTGCCCTTGGTGCCGGAAACCGTGAAGCCGAAATATTCCTGCAACGTGTCGACGTCCCCGCGGTCCCAGGCGACCTCGATGGCGTGGCGGATGGCGCGCTCCACGCGCGACGGCGTCGTTTTGAATTTTTTGGCCACGGTCGGGTACAATATCTTGGTGATAGCGTTGATGGATTCCATGTCGTGAATCGTCATGATAATGGCCTCGCGCAGATATTGATACCCCTTGATGTGTGCCGGCACGCCGATCTGATGGATGATATTGGTCACGCGCATCTCGATTTCCGTGTCCGCGTCCGGCATGCGCACCGCCGAGGTGCGGGAAAAATTGCGCTGCGCGCCGTAGCGGCTGACCCGCTGCGCGAGCGCCTGCAGCTCCACCGGCTTGCGCAGATAAAAGCTGACGCCCAGCGCATTGCACTCCGCCGTCATCTCCTGCGAGGCGAACCCACTCAGGACAAAAATAACCGGCATTTTGGCCGGCGTCGCATCATTCAGCTCGTGCAGAACCGTCAGGCCGTCCACGCCCGGCAGCATCGGATCGAGCAGCAGCACATCCGGCGCGCAGTCGAGGATCTGCCGCGCCAGTCCGTTGCCGTCCGCAAACGAGCCGACGATTTCCACGCGATTGTCCCGCGTCAGCGTCTCGTCAAGCAGCTTGCGAAACTCCGCGTCTTCGTCAGCAATCAGCACCCGAATTCTATTCTCCATGATGTCATTCCCTGCCTTCCAGCATATCCGTAATTATTTGCTGTCTTTACGACGGTTTTAGAGTACCATATTTTCCGAATTAAGACAACGAATTTTCTCCTATTTATGGATAAAAATCGTGCGACGCCGTTCCCGTTTTTTCTCCCTTTTTATTCCGTCTATTCCGGTCAAATTCGCGTTATTTTCCTCTGTTTCTGTATAATTCCGTCAATATTTCGCGCGAAATGAAATCCTGTTCGACAGAGTTTTCTCTTTCTTTTTGCAAAATCGACAAAAGCGGAACGCCCGCCGTCCGGGCGAGCGCTCCGCATTCCCCTTTTCTCCCGCCGCTTCGAGCGGTTTTCCGGCAAAGCGCTTGCGGCCTCCCGGATTTTTCAATCACAGAGACGCGCGTCACGCCTTCGCCGTCGCCCGGCGGACGTGCCGGATGTATTTCGCCGGAACGCCGCCCACAACCGTCATCGGCGGCACGTCTTTGGTCACAACCGCCCCGGCGGCCACAATGGCGCCGTCGCCGATGGTCACGCCGGGCGTGACGGTGGCGTTCGACCCGATCCAGACATCATTGCCGATGACGATGGGCGCCGGAACGGTGTGCTGGCGGCGCGCCGGGTCCTCCTCGTGATTGAGCGTTGCCAGCACGACGTTGTGCCCGATGAGCGCGCCGTCCCCGATCGTGATGCCGCCCTGATCCTGAAAATGACAGCCCGCGTTGAGAAAGACATGGCTGCCGATCGTGATATTCAGTCCGTAATCCGTATAAAACGGCGGAAGCAGGCAAAAGCCTTCGCCCACCGGCTTGCCGGTCAGCTCGGAAAACAGCCGCACCACCTCTTCCGGCTCATGATACCGGCCGTTCAGCTCCATCGTGAACTGGAGCGCCCGCTGTGCGGCGATGCGCTGATACTGATAGATGGGAAGTCCCATCTCCGCCGCCCGCTTTTCAATGTCCTGATAGCTCAATGTAAAAACCCCTCTCGCTTTCCGCGCCGCGCAGGCGCGCCCGCGCCGCCTGTCTTCTCTTCATTTATTATACCGGCGCGCGGGGAAAAT
>DXIG01000007.1 GCA_019112985.1 Candidatus Butyricicoccus stercorigallinarum
CGTCCGCCATCAAGTTCAACCTGACCGGCGAGCTGCCGAAGTACGTGTCCGGCAAGGACGTCATCCTGCATATCATCGGCAAGATCGGCGTCGACGGCGCGCTGTACCGCTCGATGGAATTCGGCGGCGAGGGCGTCGCCTCCCTGTCGATGGACGACCGCTTTACGATCTGCAACATGGCGATTGAGGCGGGCGCCAAAAACGGCATCTTCCCGGTGGACGAAAAGACGATGGAGTACATCGAGGGCCGCGTCGACCGCCCGGTTACGAAGTACGAGGCGGATCCGGATGCGGTTTACGACGAGACGTACGACATCGATCTGTCCGCGCTGCGCCCGACGGTCGCCTGCCCGCACCTGCCGGAAAACACCAAAACGATCGACGAGCTCGGCAAGATCGAAATTCAGCAGTCGGTCATCGGCTCGTGCACCAACGGCCGCATTCAGGACATGCGCGAGGCCGCTGCCATCCTGAAGGGCAGAAAGGTGCAGAAGAACGTCCGCACCATCGTCATCCCGGCGACGCAGGAGATTTACCTCCAGTGCATCCGCGAGGGTCTCGCGGAGATCTTCGTCGAGGCGGGCGCCATCCTGTCCACGCCGACGTGCGGCCCGTGTCTCGGCGGACATATGGGCATTCTGGCGCACGGGGAGCGCGCGGTCTCCACGACCAACCGCAACTTTGTCGGCCGTATGGGACATGTTTCTTCGGAAATCTACCTGGCAAGCCCGGCGGTAGCCGCCGCCTCTGCCATCACCGGCTACATCACCGACCCGGCAGCCATCGCGGAATAAAGGAGGAACAGTCATGAAAGCAAGAGGTTCTGTTTTTAAGTACGGCGACAACGTCGACACGGACGTCATCATCCCGGCGCGCTATCTGAATATCGCGGACCCGGTCGAGCTGGCCACGCACTGCATGGAGGACATCGACACGGAGTTCGTCAAGAACGTCAAGAAGGGCGACATCATGGTCGCGACCAAGAATTTCGGCTGCGGCTCGTCGCGCGAGCATGCGCCGCAGGTCATCCGCGACAACGGCATTTCCTGCGTCATCGCCTCGTCCTTCGCGCGCATCTTCTACCGCAGCTCGATCAACATCGGCCTGCCGATCATGGAGAGCGAGGAGGCCGCCAACGCCATTCAGGCAGGCGACGAGGTCGAGGTCGATTTTGACACCGGCATCATCACCGACATCACCACCGGCGAGCAGTTCCAGGCAGCGGCCTTCCCGCCGTTCCTGCAAAACATCATCCGCGCGGGCGGCCTGCTCAAGAGCCTGAAGGAAAGAGAGGGATAAGCGATGCAGTATCAGATTGCGGTCATCAAGGGCGACGGCATCGGCCCGGAAATTGTGACGGAGGCCATGCGGGCGCTCGAAGTGGTCGGCGAGAAGTTCGGCCACACCTTCCAGTTCACCGAGTGCGCGGCGGGCGGTAACGCCATCGACAAATACGGCATTCCTCTGCCGCAGGAGACGCTGGACATCTGCAAGGCGTCGGATTCCGTCCTGCTGGGCGCCGTCGGCGGGCCGAAGTGGGACAATGTTCCGTCGGACAAGCGCCCCGAGCGCGCGCTGCTCGGCCTGCGCTCCGGTCTGGGCCTGTTTGTCAACCTGCGCCCGGCGCAGATGCACGCCGCGCTGGCGGAGGCTTGCCCGATCAAGCCGGAGATCATCGGCGACGGGTTTGATATTCTGGTCTGCCGCGAGCTGACCGGCGACGTCTATTTCGGCAAGCGCGGCCGCAGACAGAGCGAGCTGGGCGAGACCGGCTGGGACGACATGAACTATTCGGTCACGGAGGTCGAGCGCATCGGCCGCCGCGGCTTTGATATGGCGATGAAGCGCGGCAAAAAGCTGGTTTCGGTCGACAAGGCGAACGTGCTGGAGACCTCCCGCGTCTGGCGCGAGACGATGCACAGACTGCGCGAGGAATATCCGGAGGTCGAATACCAGGATATGTATGTCGACAACGCGGCGATGCAGCTCGTGCGCAATCCGGGACAGTTTGACGTCATCGTGACCGGCAATCTGTTCGGCGACATCCTGTCGGACGAGGCGAGCATGATCACCGGCTCCATCGGCATGCTGCCGTCCGCGTCCATCGGCGAGAGCAAGCTCGGCATGTACGAGCCGATTCACGGCTCCGCGCCGGACATCGCGGGCAAGGGCATTGCCAACCCGATCGCGACCATCCTGTCGTGCGCGATGATGCTGCGCTATTCGTTCGGGCTGGGCGAAGAGGCCGACTGCATCGAAGCGGCGGTCGAAAAGGCGCTCAACGACGGACACCGCACGGCGGACATCGCCAAGGAGGGCGAAACCGTGCTGTCCACTTCGGAGATGGGCGCGATCATCTGCGGCAACATCAGAGGTTAATTTCAATAGCGCAAGATACAGCAAAATCCGGGCATTTGCCCGGATTTTGTGCTGTCTATATGATTTTTTTTGCGCGGCAGCGCTTCGCTATGCATATGTCTCGCGGATCCGTCTCAGAATTTCCACGTCCGCGGGGCAGAAGGCGTACCGGTCGATTTCGCGCGGCGCGATCCAGCGCATGTCGTTGTGCTCCAGCAGCTGCGGCGCGCCCGCCGTGATGCGCGCGTGAAACAGCGTCAGATGCACGGTGAGGTCGGGATAGCAGTGCGTGACGTCGCAAAAGGCGTCCCCGACCGCCACATCGACGCCGAGCTCCTCGCGGCATTCGCGCGCCAGCGCCTGCGCGCCGCTTTCACCTGGCTCGATTTTCCCGCCGACAAACTCCCAGAGCAGGGCGCGCGCCTTGTGCGCCGGGCGCTGGCAGATGAGAAACCGGCCGCCGTCCCAGATCAGCGCCGCGACCACCTCAGTGGTCTGCAAAATGCGCATGGCCTGCCGGTATTTTTCCGCGCGCCGCCGGTCGGCCTCCGTGACGTGCGTCAGGCGGGACAGGTCGCTGTTGTGCGCGAGATCGGCGCACTTGACCGCGACCGCCGCCGGATTGTCGCGCAGCGCGCGGATGTAATCCAGATAGGGGACATCGGAGGCGTGCGTCAGGCGGCGCACGATTTCCACAGCCTCCGGAAGCACGCCCGCCCGGAGCAGATCGTCCGGCGTGAGCGCCGTGTCCTCCACGGTGTCGTGCAGCAGGGCGGCGACCGTCGTGACCTCGTCGGTCATCTGCTCCGCGACGTGCAGCACGTGGTGGATATACGGCAGTCCGCTCCGGTCGGTCTGCCCGTGGTGTGCGTCATAGGCGAGCCGCAGCGCGCGTCTGGTCTGTTCCGTATAAAGCATGCGTCACATCCCCTTGATGCGGATGGAGGCGTTGCCGTCCCCGTCGATGGCCAGCGAGAGCGATTTGACATATTTTTCGTAAAACTGGTGCTGTTCGGTCTCCGACAGGACGGCGCGGGTCGAGAGGAAAATCTCGTCCATCATCTGGTACACGTTCAGGTCGAGGTGCGCGGCGAGGTAGCGCTTCATCTCGGTCAGCAGGGCGGTCCACTTGATGTCCCTGCCCGCGCCGGAGTAGAAGTCGTCGATGTAGCAATAGAAAATCCCGTTGTCCTCCAGCGCCTCCCGCATCTTGCCGCTGAATTTTTCGTGCTCCACCATGACGAGGTAGCGCGCCTCCGGCAGTGTGGAGATCAGGCTCCAGTAGTCCGAGTCGCTCGCGGCGAGCACGAAGGAATCGACGTGGTTGGTGTAAAATTCCCGGCAGACGCCGACGGTCAGGCTGGTGTCCACCAGCGATTTGTTGTCCTTCAGCCGCTTGACCTCGATGCGCTCGATCGGGATGTCCGTGTGTTCGGACAGCACCTGCCAGGCGGAGGAGGTGTGCACGTCGTCGAACAGCATGATCTTGCTGATCTTGTCGCGCAGGGCGTCTTCCAAATTGTTCAGCGCGGCGCACAGGTCGTAGGGATCGGAGTTTTCGCAGTCCACCGCGATCACGGTGTTTTCGCTCTCCTCCAAAAAACTGGAGGATGCTGTTCCTCACGGACAGATCGACGTTGGAGACGCGGGTGAAGTCGGTAAATTCGTCCTCGTGCCACTGATACAGCAGCGAGACAAATTTTTTGTCGTTGTACAGGATGTTGCCGCTCTTGAAAAAGATCCAGTTGAGGTAGACCTGATAGGGATAGTTGTTCCGCTCGGCGTAGTACTGATCGGAGGCGGTTTTGGTGCCCTCCTCTTTCATTCCGTCGGGCATGAGAAACACGTCGCGCACGTAATTCCAGTTGAGCCAGAGCGGAAACAGATTTTTACAGTTGTTGATGCGGTCGGAAATGTTTCGGTTGATGTCGACGATATACTGCGCCAAACGGGTGTTTCTCTTTGCAATTTGAATGCCGCAGGCGCTCAGCTCGGTCAGGCACGACATGGGAACGTATTCGGTTAGGGAAGTCAGCAATCGATAGTTCTGATACATTTCCTGGTTGATTTTTTTGAAATTGCGGATGATCGCCGTACGCAGCATACAGAGATTGCGTATGATACAGGCATTTTTGTTGTACTTCAGCTTGTCGTAGACGTCTTGTTCCGGCGGCTCGTGTTCGTTTTTAAAAATTTGCTGCGGAACGCCGATTAAAAATGCCACGGTGGAAATGATGGAATATGTATCGGTGGTGCTCTTTTCCCGGAAAAAACCAGCGGATTCTTCTTCCGGAAGGATTGGATTTGTCGTCATGGTCGTTCTCCTTTGCTTGTTTGATGGTACTTTTATTGTAACCTGCACGGGCTTTTTTTTCAACATGATTTATTTTTGGTGCATTTCTTCTCACTTTTTTGTGTGTTCTGTCGTTGACAGGACAGCGGAATCTCTCTATAATAGCGGAGAACGAAAAAACGGACGCCTCGCGGGACGATGTTCCGGCGGGGCGGTGCGGGTTGCGGCGTGCGGAAAGGGCGAGACTTTCGTTGTGGTACAGCAGAGTTCTCGTCTTTTTGTGTGCCATCGGCCCACAAGACGGAAGGAGAAGAATATGTTAAATTTTGTGCTGCTCGTTGTCGGCTTTTTCATGCTGGTAAAGGGCGCGGACTGGTTTGTCGAAGGTGCGGCCTCGCTGGCGAACAGGTTCGGCATTCCGCAGCTTGTCATCGGCCTCACCATCGTGGCGATGGGCACCAGCATGCCGGAGGCCGCGGTCAGCATCACGGCCGCGCTGAAGGGCAACGCGGACATCACCGTCGGCAATGTGGTCGGCAGCAATATTTTGAATATCCTGATTATCCTCGGCGTCACGGCGGTCATCACCAATGTCGCGATTCAGAAATCGACGCTGAAAATTGAAATCCCGTACATGCTGGTCGTTACGGCGGCGCTGATCGTCATGGGCATCACGGGATCTGTGGTCAGCTTTGTCGAGGGTATTGTTCTGTGGGCGATGTTCCTCGTCTACCTGGGCTATCTGTTCTATCTGGCGAAGACGGGAACGGAGGAGGACGAGCCGGCGCACGCGCCGATGCGCCTGCCGCAATGTCTGCTCTACATCGTGCTCGGCGGCGTGATCGTCGTGCTCGGCAGTGACTTTGCCGTCGACGGCGCGACCGGCATTGCGCGCATGATCGGCCTGAGCGAGCGCTTCATCGGCCTGACCATCGTCGCGCTCGGCACCTCGCTGCCCGAGCTGGTCACCTCGGTGACGGCCGCGCGCCGCGGCAACGCGGGCATCGCCATCGGCAACATCGTCGGCAGCAACATCTTCAACATCCTGTTCGTCATCGGCACGACGGCGCTCATCATCCCGGTTACGTTCGAGCCGGCGTTTGTCATCGACTCGGTGATCGCGATTGCGGCGGGCGTCATTCTGTGGCTCGGCACGGTGCGCACGAGAGAGCTGCGCCGCCCGGTCGGCGCGCTGATGCTGCTGGGCTACTTTGCCTATTTTCTGTATCTGCTGTTCTGATTTTGTCAGCTCTGTGCTTTGGGGCTGCGGGTGTTGACCCGCAGCCCCTTTTTGCGCGCCGGACGGCAGCGCGCGGCGGGTCACTGCATCGAATGGTACCGGATGCGCGCGCCGGTGACGTCCATGCCCATGTGGGTCAGGCAGTCGCGCAGCTTTTGCGGCGTCACGCCGGTGTCGTTGAAATCGATGGTGACCGTATTGCGGCCGTGGGCGAGGGAGACCGCCAGCACGCCGTCGCACGTCCGGTCGATTTCCCGCTTGATGCGCCTGGCGTCGTGCGCGCCGGTCAGCGCGGAAACCGAGAAACAGGCCGTGTTTTTTGACATCGAAGCATCACCTCCCCAGCAGTATGGACGGCGGGCGGCGGTTTTATACCGCGAGGGGATATCTTGACATTTGAAGGGGAAACCCATAGAATAAGACAACAGAACGGACGCG
Source organism: Candidatus Butyricicoccus stercorigallinarum (assembly GCA_019112985.1). Lineage (GTDB taxonomy): Bacteria > Bacillota > Clostridia > Oscillospirales > Butyricicoccaceae > Butyricicoccus_A > Butyricicoccus_A stercorigallinarum. The sequence continues at coordinate 6,330 of DXIG01000007.1, forward strand.
GAAAGGCGCGCGACGGGGATTTTTCCGGCGCTTTTTCCGCCGAAGGAAGGAGGAATGGTTACGAATATTCCGGGAAGCCGCGCGTTGGCGCTGCGGCAAAACCGGCCGGTTTCGCGGCGCGTGCGGCGCATGCTGCTGATCGTTCTTCTGCTGTGCGCCGCCGCCGGCTATGTTGCGGTCGACCACAACGATGCGTGGTATACGGACACAATCGCGGTCGTGCTGGACGTGCAGACCGCGCACACCGAGACGCAGAGCGGGGTGAGCGCCGGGGAAGAAAACTACTTCGTACAGACCATCACCGCGCGGCTGACCAACGGCGCGCGGGCGGGGGAGACCATCCGGCTGTCCAACCAGTACACCGATTCCGGTGTGCGCGACGAGCGCTATCGGGTGGGAGACAAGCTGTTCGTCGAGCCGGGCGGCGAAGGGGAGATCGGCAAGATCGTCGGGCAGAAGCGCGATACGCTGGTGTATCTGCTCGCTGCCGCGCTGCTGGGCGGTATGCTCGCCGCCGCGGGCGTCTCCGGCCTGCTGGCGGTGCTGTCGCTGCTGTGCAACATGGCGCTGTTATACGCCGCGCTGCGCTGCTATCAGAGCGGCTGGAACCTGCTGGCGCTGACCGGCGCGCTGATTTTTCTGTTCACCGCGCTCTCGCTGCTCATTGCGAACGGCTGGAACCGGCGCGCCGCGCTGGCCATTGCGGCGTCGCTGCTGGCCATCGCCGTCACGGCGGCGCTGTTTCTGGCGGTGCGCGCCTGCACGCCCGCGTTGCAGTACCAGATGATGGAATATGCCGTCGTGCCGGACGATCTGAGCGCGCTGTTTTTCTGCGAATGCATGGTCGGCGGGCTGGGTGCGGTGATGGACGTCGCCATTTCGCTGATCTCCACGGCGGACGAACTGCTGACGCGCCAGCCGGATATTCCATACCATCGGCTGCGCGATTCCGTGCGCGCGGTGTCGGACGACATCATGGGCACGATGGTCAACGTGCTGTTTTTTACGTACATCTGCGGTGGCCTGCCGGAGATTCTGCTCATGCTGCGCAATCAGCTGACGGTGTCCGTGGTGTGGGAATATGTGCTGACGTTTGAGCTGGTGCGCTTTCTGGTCGGCTCGATCGGGCTGGTGCTCGCCGTCCCGTCGTCCCAGCTGGTGCTGAAGCTGTGGCTGCGCCGCCAGAGAGGGGAGGCGCGGCATGGTTAAGATACTGGGCGTCCTTCTGCTGGCGCTGATGCTTCTGGTCGGCCGCGACCGCGGGCTGCAGGCATTTTTGACCATTTTGATGAATATGGCTGTGTTAGCGGGCGTTGTCCTCGCCATCGCTTACGGCGCGCCGCCGCTCGCGGTCAGCGCGCTGGCGGGCGTCCTGCTGACCGTGCTGATTTTGTTCTACCAGAACGGCAACAACCTCAAAACGCGCGTTTCGTTCGCGGTCATTCTTGCCGTGCTGCTGGCGACGTTCGCCGTCGGATGGCTGCTGTGCGCGGAAGGGAACGCGGGCGGCTATAGCGAGATCAAAATCAACCTCGACGACGGGCTGTTTCTCGACGGAAATGTGAGCCTGTCCATGCAGCAGGTGCAGATCGGCGTCATCCTGCTCGGCCTGCTGGGCGCGGTCAAGGACGCCGCCGTCGCGGTGACGTCGGCGGTCTTCGAGGTGCACCGGAACAACCCGGAGCTGCTCCCGTCGCAGCTGTTTGCCTCCGGCATGAAAATCGGCCGGGAGATTCTCTCGACCACGATCAACACGCTGTTTTTCTCCTGCGTGGGGGAATCGCTGCTGCTGTTCAATCTGGTGTGTTATTGGGGGTACTCCTTCGGATATTTCCTCAACTCCAAGGCGCTGTATCAGGTCTTCCTGTTTTCCGGCGCGGCGGGTCTGGGCTGTATCGCGGCCATCCCGCTCGCGTCGTTTGCGATGACCGCGGTGCTCAAGCGAAAGAAAGGCGGGGCGGATGAACAGACAAATTGAAGTGGACGGCATTCCCGTCACTGTGGTGCGCAAGCAGATCAAGTCGTTCAATCTGTACGTCAAGGCGCCGGACGGGCAGGTGCGCCTGTCCGTGCCGCTGCGGACGAGCGACCGGGCGGCGCGCGCGTTTGTGCACGCGCATCTGGACTGGATCGCCCGGCAGCAGCGCGCGGTGCGCGCGCGGCACATCCCGCGCCGCTGCGAGAGCGGGGAATCCATCCCGGTATTCGGCGTCCGCTGCGTGCTGGAGGTGCGCGAGGCGCAGTCGCGGCGCGATTGCGGCGTACAGCGGGAGGAAAACCGCCTCATGCTGACCGCGCCCGCGCACAGCACCTGCGAGCAGCGGGAGGAGATTCTGCGGCGCTGGCAGCGCGAGCAGCTGCGCGAGACCGCCGGCGCCCTGCTCGCGCACTGGGCGCTGCGCATGCACGTGCATGTGCGCGAGTGGCACATCAAGCGCATGAAAACGCGGTGGGGCAGCTGCAACTGCGGCGCACAGCGCATCTGGCTCAACCTCGCGCTGGCGGAGCAGCCGCCTGCCTGCGTCGAATATGTCGTCGTGCACGAGCTGTGCCATTTGCTGGAGCCGAGCCACAGCGAGCGGTTCTGGCGGCTGATGACGCAGTTTCTTCCCGACTGGCCGCAGCGCCGCGCCAGCCTGAACCGGAAAGAACAGACGGAAACGTGACAGCAGCGTGAAAACAGAACAACTGCCTCCGGTGTCTGCACCATACGGTGCGGACACCGGAGGTTTTTCCATTTTACCGGAATTTTACCAAACCATGGCATGACATTTTACATCCCTTCGGTATGATGAACCATATCTTTGCAAAAAAATTTTCGCCCTGCGACCCCGCTTTACACAGCGGCCCCTTCGTATGGTATATACGAGAAGGAGTGAAGTCATGCAAAACGAGCATACGATCATCAGAGCGGTCTATGCGGCAAAGAATGACAGCGAAAAGGCTGACGATCTGATTCGGGATTACATTCCGTTTATCCGCGCGGAGGCGTCCCGGTGCATGTCCAAGGCGTGCACGGAGCAGGACGACGAATTCAGCATCGCCATGATTGCGTTTCACGAGGCGATCCTGGGCTACGAGCGCGGCAGAGGCGCCTTTCTCAGCTATGCAGCGATTTTGATTCGCAGCCGCATCATTGACTACCAGCGAAAAGAATCCCGCCATCGGGGCAATCTCTCCCTGTATACCGCGGGCGGAGCGGACGAGCGCACCACCATTCTGGACGAGGTGGCGGACGAGCGCGACCCGTTTGCGGAATCGGACAATCTGGACGCCACAAAACAGGAAATCGAAGAGCTTTCCTACGTCATGTCGGAATTCGGCATCTGCTTTTCCGACGTGGCGGAAAACTCCCCCAAGCAGCTCCGCACGCTGGAGGCCTGCGCCATGGCGATCCGCTATGCGGTCGAGAACGAACAGCTGCTCGATCAACTGCTCAAAACGCGGAAGCTGCCGTTGGCGCAGCTCGTGCGCGGCTCCGGCGTGGAACGAAAGACGCTGGAACGGCACAGAAAGTACCTGTTAGCTATGCTCCTGATCCAAACAAACGGATATGAAATCATCCGCGGACATTTGCGGCATGTCCTGAACAGGAAAGGAGAGATGCGCGTATGAAGTACCTGGTAATGGAGTGCCATCCCGGTTATGCCGTTGTTCTGGATGAGGACGGGCGCTTCCTGAAGGTCACCAATCAGCGGTACACCGTCGGGCAGACCGTGACGGATGTGGTGGAGATGCAGATTCCCCCGCAAGCGCCGCAGAAAAAGAGGAAGCCGTGGCTCTATTCGCTGGCAGCCATGGCGGCCTGTCTGCTGCTGTTCGTGCTGCCGTCTGTGTTCCGGACGGAGGAGCTACCCTATGCGTCCGTCTATCTCACCATCAACCCGGAGGTTCGCATCGATGTCGACCAGATCGACACGGTTGTCGGACTGGCGGGCGAGAACGCCGACGGCGAGGTTCTGATTGACGGATACGCCTACGCGGACAAGACGCTGGAGCAGGTCTGCGACGAGCTGATCGACCGCGCCATGGAGATGGGCTTTCTCCATCCGGGCGGACAGATTTCTCTGACGCTGGATACCGACGACGACCAGTGGATTGTCGAACACCGGCAATCGCTCACCGATAACCTGAACCGCTATCTGACGGACAAAATATCGGTCACCATCGTGATCGGAGATACGGCGGACAACCCGCAGCAGGTTATCATTCCGATTGAACCGGGCGGGGACGATTCCGATTCGGACGAGGATTCCGATGACAGGGACGACGAAGACGGCGATGACCGCACGCAGCCTGGTTCGGGCGGAGCCTCCGGCGGACAGCCGTCCACAGGCAGCACGGGAGCCGGAGATTCGGAATACGACGAC
>DXIG01000082.1 GCA_019112985.1 Candidatus Butyricicoccus stercorigallinarum
ACGACGCGCTGTTTCCCATCGGCGGCTATTCCCATTCGCAGGGTCTGGAGACCTACATTCAGAAGGGCATCGTGCACGACGAGGCGACGGCGGCGCAGTACATCTGCAACCGGCTGCGCTGGAATCTGGCGTACACCGATCTGCTGGCGGTGCGGCTCGCATACCTGCGGGCGCAGGCGGGCGATCTCGACGGGCTGATGCGGCTCGAGGAAATCCTCGCCGCCGCGCGGCTGCCGATGGAGCAGCGGGAGGGCTCGCGCAAGATGGGCTCCCGCTTCGCCAAGACCGTGCAGCAATTGGACATCCGCGGCATGGAGGCCATCTTTGCCGACTATGTCGCCGCCCGCGCCAGAAAGCCGATGACGCACAGCTGTATCTACGGCGTGTTCTGCGCGGCGCTCGGCATCCGGCTGGAGGACGCGCTGTCGCACTATCTGTACGCGCAGACCTCCGCCATGGTGACCAACTGTGTCAAAACCATCCCGCTCAGTCAAAGCGCCGGACAAAAGCTGCTGAGCAACTGCTACCCATCCTTTCAGACCATTCTCTCCTCTGTCCAGACGTGGACAGAGGAGGATCTCTGTCTGTCGGCGCCCGGTTTTGATCTGCGGGGCATCCAGCACGAAAAGCTGTATTCCCGCCTCTATATGTCATAAACACAGAAATGGAGCAAGCAATTATGTCTTATATTAAAATTGGTGTCGCCGGCCCGGTCGGCTCGGGCAAAACCGCGCTGATCGAGGCGCTGTCCAGACGCATGGCACAGGAGTACAGCATCGGTGTCATCACAAACGATATCTATACCAAGGAGGACGCGGAGTTTCTGGCCAAGAACAGCGTCCTGCCCGTCGAACGCATCATCGGCGTCGAAACCGGCGGCTGTCCGCACACGGCCATCCGCGAAGACGCCTCGATGAACCTGGAAGCGGTGGACGACATGATGGAGCGCTTCCCGGACATTGAGCTGCTGTTCATCGAGAGCGGCGGCGACAACCTGTCCGCGACGTTCAGCCCCGAGCTGGTGGACGCGACGATTTTCGTCATCGACGTCGCGGAGGGCGACAAAATCCCGCGCAAGGGCGGCCCGGGCATCACGCGCTCCGATCTGCTCGTCATCAACAAGATCGATCTCGCCCCCTATGTCGGCGCCAGCCTGGAGGTCATGGAACGCGACTCCAAAAAAATGCGCGGAGACCGCCCGTTCCTGTTCACCAATATCCGCAGCGGCGAGCATGTGGACGAGGTCGTCGACTGGATCAAGCGCAACGTGCTGCTGGAAGGGATCTGAATGGAAAATCAATTTGGAAAGACCTCCCGGCTGTCGGTCACGGCCGTCTGCCGCGGCGGGCGCACAATTTTGGACGACGTGTCGTTCACCGCGCCGTACAAGCTGATGAAGCCGTTTGTCAAGCCGAACGGCGGCGTGCAGATCATGCCGGTGTGCGCCTCGGCGGGCATCATGCGCGGCGACACGCAGGAGTTCGCCTACCATGTCGGCGCGGGCGCGGAGCTGGAGGTGCTGTCGCAGTCGTTTGACAAAATCCACAAGATGGACAGCGGCTCCGCCTCGCGGCACATCCGCATCGAGGTGGAGCCGGACGCCGTGCTGTACTACGCGCCGCAGCCGGTGATTCCGTTTGCGCAGTCCGCATTTGACAGCGTGATGGACATTCATCTGGCGGACGCCTCCGCGCGGTTCTTCTTGCAGGACATCCTCTCCTGCGGCCGCATCGCCTACGACGAGCGGTTTGCCTACCGCCGGTTTTCCTCGCGCGTGAACATCCGGCGGGGAGAAGAGCTGATCTACCGCGACAACACGCGGTACGAACCGGACCGCATGCCGATGGAGGGCATTGGCATGTACGAGGGCTATACGCATATGGCGAGTCTGTTTCTCTCCGGCCCGTGCACGGCGCTCCAGCAGCCCATCTGGGACATTTTGGAGCAGTCGGAGGGTGAGGGCGGCGTCACCGCGCTCGCGCAGGGCGATCTGGCGGTGCGCATCTTCGGCAGGCGCGCGCAGCAGCTCCAGCAGACGGCGGAGAGCATCCGGCAGCTGTATGAAGAGTATATCAACTGACAGACGAACAAAAACCGGCTTCACGGAAAGCCGGTTTTTGTTTTGCCCGCCGGGCGGAAAGCGCCGCCGAAATGCATTGCCAACCCCGCTTTGATGTGGTAGAATTATTCTGTTATGGTGCGGCTTTCTGCGTTTGTGACGCGCCGCACATACAGGAATGATACAAACAGCATACGTGTGCCGGCGCGCCGTGCGGCGGCGGGCACGATACGGAGGTACTTCTGTGGGAACAAACGAAGCAAGAGGAATTGCATTTGTGGGGAGAAAAGAGGCGCGCGAGCTGGCGCTTCATCTGATTTTTGAGCTGAGCTTCAAAAAATTTGACGACGAAGAGCTGCTGGCGGACCGCCTGGATCAGTCGGTGATGCAGTCGCTCGCGGGCGAAATCGCGCTGTACGCGGGCGAGATCCCGGAGGATCAGAAGCGCTATATCCGCAGCACGGTCACGGGTGTTTGCACGCATTACACCGAGCTGGATGCCGTCATCGGCGCGCATTCCACCAACTGGAATACCAACCGCCTGTCCCATATGACGATGTCTCTGCTGCGGCTCGCGCTGTATGAAATGCAGTATGTCGACGACGTACCGGTCGGAACGGCGATTGACGAGGCGGTTGAGCTGGCGAAAAAGTACGAGTCGGAAGAGGTTCCGTCGTACATCAACGGCGTACTCGGCGCGGTGGCGCGCGAGCGGGCGGCGGACTGATGGCGTGGTTTTTCGGCATCGATACCTCCAATTACCGCACCTCGGCCGCGCTGTTTGACAGCGAAAGCCGCCGGTGGCACAATGCCGGGCGGCTGCTGGAGGTGCCGGAGGGGCGCATCGGCCTGCGGCAGAGCGACGCGTTGTTCCAGCACGTGCAGCACCTGCCGGAGCGCATTTTAGAGCTGGAGGCGGGTTTTGGCGCACAGGTCGCGGCGATTGCGGCGAGCACCCGTCCGCGCGCGGTGGAAGGATCGTATATGCCGTGCTTTCTCGCCGGCGCAGGCACGGCGCGCAGCATGGCGCACGCGCAGGGCGTGCCATTTTACACGGTTTCTCATCAGCAAGGGCATTTGGCGGCAGCGGCGCTGTCTGCGGATGCGCTTGCTTTGCTGTATCAGCCGTTTTTGGCGTGGCATCTGTCCGGCGGGACGACAGAGCTGCTGTACGTCCGGCCGGACGGGCCGCTGTTTTCGGCGGACATCGTCGGCGGCACGGACGATCTGGCGGCGGGTCAGCTGATCGACCGGGCGGGCAGCCTGCTGGGGCTTTCGTTCCCGGCGGGCGCGCAGCTGGAGCTGCTGGCGGACGCCTGCACGGCGCGGGAAAAGCCGTTCCGCCCCAAGGTGAACGACTGCCGCTTTTCGCTGTCCGGCGCGCAAAATAAAATCGAGCGGCTGCACCAGTCCGGCGCGCCGCGCGAGACGGTCGCGCGCTACGCCATCGACATTGTGGGCAGCGCGGTCATGGAGGCGACCCGGCAGGCGGTGCAGCGCTGGCAGCTGCCCGTGCTGTGCGCGGGCGGCGTCATGGCCAACCGCCGGCTGCAGCAGCGGATGCGCGACGCCTTCGGCGCGCGCTTCGCGGAACCGGCGCTGTCCGGCGACAACGCGGTCGGCGTGGCGGTGCTGGCGGCGATGCTGCACGGCGCGCTGCATGGAGAACAGAGATGAAACAGGTTTTCACGGTCTCGCAGGTCAACCACGCGATCAAGCTCATGCTGGAGGAGCACGAGCCATTTCGCAATTTATATGTACAGGGCGAGATCTCCAATTACAAGGCGCATTCCTCCGGACACCGGTATCTGACGCTCAAGGACAAGGACAGCGTGCTCTCGGCGGTTCTGTTCCGCTCGGACGCGGCGCGCCTGCGCTTTCGACCGGAAAACGGCATGAAGGTCATTGCGCGCGGGCGCCTGAGCTGTTATCCGAAGTATGGACAGTATCAGCTGTACATCGCGGACATGATGCCTGACGGCATCGGCGCGCTGACCGTCGCGTTTGAACAGCTCAAACAGCGGCTGTACGCCGAAGGGCTGTTTGACGAGGCGCGCAAAAAGCCTCTGCCCCGGTTTCCGCAGACCATCGCCCTCGTCACCTCGCCGACCGGCGCGGCGGTGCGCGATGTGCTGCGCATTCTCCGGCGCCGGTATCCGCTGGCGGCGGTGCAGCTTTACCCCGTGCTCGTGCAGGGGGAGGGCGCGGCGGCCGACATCGCGCAGGCGATTGCGGCCATTAACCGCGACGGCCGGGCGGATGTCATCATCGCCGGGCGCGGCGGCGGCTCGCTGGAAGACCTCTGGGCGTTTAACGAGGAAATCGTGGCGCGGGCGATTGCGGCGTCGGAAATCCCGGTCATTTCCGCCGTGGGTCACGAGCCGGACGTCACAATCGCCGACTTTGCCGCCGATGTGCGCGCGTCCACGCCGTCCCATGCGGCAGAGCTGTGCGTGCCGGATGCGGCGGAGCTGCGGCGCGCGTTGTGGACGGCATCCGGTGCGCTGCGCGGCAATATGGAGACGATACTGCAGCACAGGCGCGCCCAGCTGGACGCGCTGGAAAAGCGCAGAACGCTGCGCACGCCCGTGGGATATATTCAGGACAAGCGGTTTGAGCTGGCGCATGTGTCCGGACAGATGACCGCCGCCATCCAGCAGATTCTGGCGGTAAAGCGGCAGACATTTGTCCGGCAGGCGGCCTATCTCGACGCCTACAGCCCGCTGAAGGTGCTGGCGCGCGGGTATTCCGTCGTGACAAAGGACGGCGCGGTCATCGCGAGCAGCGCCAAGCTGCGCCGGGAGGACACCGTCCTCATCCGCTTCGCCAAGGGCGGCGCCGTGTGCCGGGTGGAGCAGGTGAAGCGGAAGCTGCCGGCGTCCATGGAACAGACCGCCGCCGGTCCCGATACGCATAATTGAGGAGTTCTGATGGAAAAACTGACTGATTTGACGTTTGAGCAGGCGATGAAGCGCCTGGAGGACATTGTATCCCAGCTGGAGGCCGGGGAGGCGCCGCTGGACAAAAGCATGGCGTTGTTTGAGGAGGGGACGAAGCTCTCGGCGCATCTGTCCTCGCTGCTCGACCGTGCCGAACAAAAAGTAACTATGATGACCACACAAAACGGCGAGCAGATTGAGCTGCCGTTTGACATGCAGGAAGGGGAATGACCGATGACGCTGAAGGAACGGCTTGCGGCGTACAGCGAGATGGTAGAGCGGCAGCTGATGGCGTATTTACAGCCGCAGG
>DXIG01000083.1 GCA_019112985.1 Candidatus Butyricicoccus stercorigallinarum
ACATACAAAGTTAGCCATATTGTGTTCCTCCTGAATCTTCATTGGTTGGATACGTGTTTTGCCTCCGGAATCAGCTGTTCCAGCGACAATTCATACAGTTTTGTGCGGATATCCTGGTTGATGGTGTTGAATATCCGGTGAAAGGTGCACTCCTTCTTGTGCGCCACGCGGCTGCAATCGAATTCCGTGCTCAGACAATGGTTGATTTCGATGGGTCCGTCGATTTCCTCGATGATTTTGCCCAGCGAGATCTGCCCGGCGGGACACGCCAGCTCGTATCCGCCGCTGACGCCCTTGTAGGACGCGGTCAGCCCGGCCTGTGTCAGCCGGCGCAGGATCTTGAGTGCGAACCGGATGGGAACACCGCTCTCGTCCGCGATCTGCTTGGCGCTGATTTTGCAGCCATGCTCCGCGAGACAATACATGATACGGATTGCATAGTCCGCTTCGTGCGTGATGCGCATGGTGTACCTCCGAACGTTCCTTTGTCTATGGTTATAGTATACATTTCCCGCCTGCGCTTGTCAAGTAGGAATCATTCCTGTTTTTAATTTTTTTGCGGGCGGGAAATGGCGCAAAAAAATGTAAAAAAACAGTTGACATTTGCACGGCGTTCGATTATAATATAAACCGTCGCTGAGAGATACGGCGGCAAAATCGGAACGGCATCCGGTTTTTCCCCTCAATTTGCTCATACAACTCAACATGCGACTGTGGCGGAATAGGCAGACGCGCACGTTTGAGGGGCGTGTGGGCAACCGTACCGGTTCAAGTCCGGTCAGTCGCACCAATATGCAGATGTGGCGGAATGGCAGACGCGCTAGTTTCAGGTACTAGTGTTCGCAAGGACATGGGGGTTCAAGTCCCCCCATCTGCACCACATCGGAGCAAAGCCGCGCTTTGCTCCGATCTTGTTTTCCTCTGCCGGAGCGTTTCCGGCGGCGGGGCACAACTTCATCGCGCACGCAGATGTGGCGGAATGGCAGACGCGCTAGTTTCAGGTACTAGTGTTCGCAAGGACATGGGGGTTCAAGTCCCCCCATCTGCACCAGAGAACTTCAATCCTCCGATTGAAGTTCTTTTTGTATTTTCGGCCAAAATCCAAAAAAGGGGGCATGTTCTGTGACGCAGCACACCGCAGAGAGCAGCGCGGCGCAGTACCGGCGCATGACGGAGACGCCGGTCTCGCGCCTGATTCTGAAGCTCAGCGTTCCCACCACCGTCAGCATGCTGGCGACCAGTATCTACAATATGGCGGACACCTACTTTGTCGGCGACCTCGGCACGAGCGCCAGCGGCGCGGTGGGCGTCGTGTTCGGCCTGATGGCGATTTTGCAGGCGGTCGGCTTTCTGTTCGGCCACGGCGCGGGCAGCATCCTCGCGCGCCGGCTGGGCGGGCGCGATGTGGAAAGCGCCTCGCGCGCCGCGTCCACCGGCCTGTGCTGGTCGCTGCTCTCCGGGCTGGCGATCACCGCGCTCGGCCTGCTGTTTCTGACGCCGCTCATGCGCCTGCTCGGCAGCACGGAGACCATTTTGCCGTATGCGCGCACCTATTCGGTGTACATCCTGTGTGCCGCGCCGGTGATGATGGGCAGCTTTGTGCTCAACAACATCCTGCGCTACGAGGGGCACGCGCTGTTTTCCATGATCGGCATGACGACGGGCGGCGTGCTCAACATCTTCGGCGACTGGCTGCTCGTGCGCGGCCTGCACATGGGCATCGCGGGCGCGGGTTTGTCCACGGCGGTGTCCCAGTGCATCGGCTTCTGCATCCTGCTCAGCCCGTTTTTGCGCGGCAGGACGCAGAGCAGGCTGTCGCTGCGCGCGGTCAGGGAGGGCGTGCGCACGCTGCCGGAGGTGTGCGCCACCGGCCTTCCCAGCCTGATGCGGCAGGGCCTGACGAGCGTCTCCACCATGGTGCTCAACGGGCAGGCGGGCGTCTACGGCGACGCGGCGGTGTCCGCGATGACGATTGTCGCGCGCATCTGCTTTTTCGTGTTCGCCGTGGGCATCGGCATCGGACAGGGCTTCCAGCCGGTGAGCAGCTTCAACTACGGCGCGAAGAAATATTCCCGCGTGCGGCGCGGCTTCTGGTTCACGCTGGGCGTGAGCGAATGCCTGCTGGGCGCGCTCGCCGTGATCGGTATGCTGCTCTCGTCGCACCTGATCGGCGTGTTCCGCGACGACCCGGCGGTCATCGAGATCGGCACGTTCGCGCTGCGCGTCCAGCTGGTCGCGCTGTTTTTCCAGCCGCTCGCGCTGTGCGCCAACATGATGTTTCAGAGCATCGGCGCGAACCGGCAGGCGACGTTTCTCTCGATTTTGCGCAGCGGGCTGTATTTTATCCCGCTGATCGTGCTGCTGCCGCAGGTGATCGGCCTGACCGGCGTGCAGATCGCGCAGACCATTTCGGATGTGCTCACCTGCCTGACGGCGGCGCCGTTTGTGATCTGGTTTTTCCGCCGCCTGCCGGCGGACGGTGCGGCGCCCGTCATCGGGCGCCACTGACGGCACAAGGAGGAGAATATGGACAAACGGCGCAGATGGGCGGTGGGCTGCAATGTGCTTTTGCTCGCCGCGCTGCTCGTGTTTATCTTTGGCAACTCATTGCAGCCGCGCGCGCAGTCGAGCGAGCAGAGCATGGGCGTGCTCGCGGCGCTGACCGCCGTGCTCGAGCGGCTGTTCGGCTACGGCGGGCTGACCGAGCACGCGGTGCGCAAGCTGGCGCATTTTTCCGAGTTCGCCGCGCTCGGCTTTTTCACACAAAACCTGTGGCGCGTGTGCCGGCGGCTGAACGCGCACTATGTGCTGCACGGCCTGCTGTTCGGCCTGCTGTGCGCGCTGACCGACGAGCTGCTGCAAACGCTGACCGACCGCAGCCCGCAGGTCACCGACGTGCTGCTGGATTTTTCCGGCGTCGTGTGCGGCAGCCTCGCGCTGGTGCTGCTGGTGTGGCTGGCGGCGCGGCGCAGGCGTTGACATTTCGCGCAAAATTTGGTACGCTGACGGTACCATCTCGGAACAAAACGGAGGAGAGCAACGTGGGAAGACCAGTCAAAAAAGTACACAAGAGCCAGCAGCAGCGGCTGCAGGAGGCCAAGGCGCGCCGCGCGGAGCAGCAGAAGAAGGAAGACCGCAACACCTATATCATGCTCGGCGTGGTCGCCGTCATTTTCGTCGTGCTGGCGGCCGTGCTGATTTTCTGACCGGCGCGCCGGATAAAAATCATACGATATGAGAAAACTGATTGAGGAATTCAAAACCTTTGCCCTGCGGGGCAACGTCATCGACCTGGCCGTCGGCGTGATCATCGGCGCCGCGTTCCAGGGCATCGTCACGTCGCTGACGGACGACATCATCTCGCCGCTCATCGGCCTGGTCGCGCAGACCGATTTCAAAGACGTGCAGGCGACCGTCCTGGGCGTGTCCATCCGCTACGGCTCGTTTATCACGGCGGTCATCAATTTCTTCATCATGGCGGTCGTGCTGTTCACGCTCATCAAGCTGATGAACAAGGCCGCGAGCCTGGGCAAAAAGCCGGAGGAGCCGGCGGCGCCGACCACCAAGGTCTGCCCGTTCTGCAAATCGGAAATTGCCCTCGAAGCCACTCGCTGCCCGCACTGCACGTCCGACCTCACGCAGACGTAAGTTTGCGGCACCGCCCGGTTCGCACCCCGCGCCGGGCGGTTTTTTTCGCCCATTTTGCGGCGGCGCGCCATCGTTTCCCGTTTGTTTACAAATTTCCCCTTGCATTTTTCCGCCATTTGGTTTATGCTGTATTAGCACTCGGATAGTAAGAGTGCTAACGCTGTATTTTTAATAACCGAAGGGATTGACATAAGCTATGGCCAAACAACAGTTCAAAGCAGAGTCCAGGCGCCTGCTCGACATGATGATCAACTCGATCTACACGCACAAGGAAATTTTCCTGCGCGAGCTGATCTCCAACGCGAGCGACGCCATCGACAAGCGCCACTTCCGCTCGCTGACCGACGCGGCGCTCGTTCCGGAAAACGGGTACGAGATCCGCCTGACCGCCGATACCGATGCGCGCACGCTGACCATCTCGGACAACGGCATCGGCATGACGAAGGACGAGCTGGAGGACAATCTGGGCGTCATCGCGCAGAGTGGCTCGCTGGCGTTCAAGAAGGAGAACCAGACGGAGGACACGGACATCATCGGACAGTTCGGCGTCGGCTTTTACGCCTCGTTCATGGTCGCTTCGCATGTGCGCGTCGTCTCCAGGGCGTGCGGCGAGACGCAGGCCTATGTCTGGGAGTCGGACGGCGCGGACGGCTACACGATTGAGCCGGGCGAAAAGGACGGCTACGGCACGGACATCATCCTGACCATCAAGCCGAACCAGCAGAACGACAAGGGCGACGTCGAGGAGGGCTATGACGAGTTCCTCGAGACCTACCGCCTGGCCGGTCTGGTGCGCAAGTATTCCGACTACATCCGCTACCCGATCCGCATGCAGATGCCGCACTCCAGGGAGAAGGCGAAGCCGGAGGACGCGCCGGAGGATTACCAGCCGGAGTACGAGACGGTCTACGAGGACGAGACGCTCAACTCCATGGTTCCGCTGTGGAAGAAGGACAAGAAGGACATCACCGCCGACGAGTACGACGAGTTCTACCGCGCCAAGTTCATGGACTTCATGAAGCCGCTGCGCGTCATCCACTCGCATTCGGAGGGTCTGACCGCCTCGTACACCTCCCTGCTGTACGTGCCGGCGCAGGCGCCGTATGACTACTACTCCAAGGACTACCAGAAGGGCTTGCAGCTGTATGCGTCCGGCGTGCTGATTATGGACAAATGCGCCGACCTGCTGCCCGATTACTTCGGCTTTGTGCGCGGCCTGGTCGATTCCTCCGACCTGTCGCTCAACATCTCGCGCGAGATGTTGCAGCACGACCGCCAGCTGCGCGCCATCGCCATCAGCCTGGAGAAAAAGATCAAGTCCGAGCTGCTCAAGATGCGCACGGACGACCGCGAGAGCTATGAGAAGTTCTGGGAGGCGTTTGGCTACACCATCAAGGCGGGCGCCTACGCCAACTACGGCGCGGACAAGGAAAAGCTGCGCGATCTGCTGATGTTCTACTCCGCCAAGGAGAAAAAGCTGATCTCGCTCAAGGAATACCGCGACGCGATGCCGGAGGGACAGGAGGAGATCTACTACGCGGCGGGCGCCAGCGCCGACCTGCTGGACAAGCTGCCGCAGGCGGAGATGGTGCGCAAGCACGACTACGACATCCTGTACCTCACGGCGGACATCGACGAGTTCGTCGTCAGCCTGCTCGCCGACGAGGACGGCAAGAAGTTCCGCTCGATCACGGCGGGCGACCTGAACCTGTCGTCCGACGAGGAGAAGAAGGAGGCGGAGGAGAAGTCCACCGCCAACCGCGCGATGTTTGACCTGATGAAGGAGTCGCTGGACGGCAAGGTCAAGGACGTCCGCGTCTCCTCCCGCCTGGTCAGCGACCCGGTCTGCCTGACCTCGGAGGGCAATCTGTCCATCGAGATGGAGCGCGTGCTCAACGCGATTCCGAACGGACAGGGACACGTCACCGCCGAGAAGATTCTGGAGATCAACGCCGCACACCCGGTGTTTGACACGCTGTGCCGGCTGTACACCGACGACCCGGACAAGCTGAAGCAGTACACCGAGCTGCTGTACAATCAGGCGCTGCTCATCGCGGGCATCCCGATCGCCGACCCGGCGGCGTTCTCCAACGCGATTTGCGACCTGATGGTCAAGTAAACCCCGACCGCCCGCCGAATGGCGGGCGGACCGCATACAGGAGGAACCAGATGGCAGACAAAAAACCCTACCGCGCGACGCGCGTGGACGAGGAGGACGGGCGCGCCGCGCCGCAGCAGGAGCAGATGCCCGATCTGGCGTCGCGCAGCGGCGGACTGCCGGTCGTGCTGCTCGTCGTGTTCTTCCTCGCGGCGGGCGGCACGCTGCTGGCGCAGCGCATGCTGGCGGCATCGTCGGCGGTGTCCGCTGTGGGCTGTGCGGGCATGGCGCTGGCCGCCCTCTGCGGCATCGGCCTGCTCGTGCACGGCACGTTTGAGCGGCTGCGCGAGCGCAATGCGGGCCGCCTGCACCGCGCCGCCAGCGCCGCCGCGCTGGCGATTGTCGCCGCGGCGGGCGTTCTGATGACGGCGGCGGGGCTGTTTTCGTAACAAAGCCGCAACAAATTTGTCAAAAATAATTTAGAAACCGGTCAAAACACGGTCATATTCCGGCGGTATACTAAATACGATCCAAGGACAGGGTTCAACAGATTTTTGATTCATCTCCCTATTTTATCAGGCGGGAGGCTCTTCCCATCGACGCGCCGGGTACGGGCGCGGGGAAGAGCGGTCACGCCCCTTCCTCAGCCCCCCTTTTTCATGTTTTCATATCGGAGCCCCGGACGGCAGGCATGCTGTCCGGGGTTCTTTGCTGGCAGAGACGCACATAAACTGACGGCAGGTATGCCCGGTTGTGTGCACCAGGACGAATTGTCCCCGCAAAACTTGTACTGTTTTGCAGTATGGGGTATAATCGAAGAAAACAACGGTCGAAAAGGGAGGAACCAGCATGTATTGCATCCGATGCGGAAACCAGTTGGAGGACGGAACCAAATACTGCATTTTCTGCGGAGCGCCCACGGCCGCCGTCAAAAAGGAGCGGCCGCGCCCGGCGGCGGACGACGACGTCTCCATCCCGGAGGACTTTTTCTCCATCCGCATGGCGCCGGAGCAGGCGATGGAGGAGACTGTCCGCGCGGACGAACAGCCGGATGAGATAGAGGACATCGAGTACACGCGCGCGATTGCGCGGGACGACATTCGCGCGGCGATTGAAGCGCAGGCGGCGCAGGGCGAACAGCCGGACGAGGCGGGCGACGCCGATTTTACGCGCGCAATTGCGCGGGAGGACATCCGCGCGGCGATGCGCGAGGCGTCCGCGGCGGAGCAGGCGCCCGCCGCCGAAGACGTGCCGGAAACGGACATTCCGGACATCCCGATTCCGACCGACTTTATCGAGGAGGAGGAGGTCGTGCCCGCCGGGGAGCCGGAGGACGGTGAGCCCGAGCAGCTCATCAGCCGGCGCGGGCTGCTGGCCGTCGTGCTCGTCGTCGTGCTGCTGTTTGCCATCGCGGTCGGCGCGTGCGTGGTCGCGCTGCGCGGAGATACCGTGCCGGTCAACGACACCGGCTCTGCCGCGCCGGAGGTCGGCTTCTGGTCGGACACGGAGGGCGAGTGAGCCGCGGAAAAGATTGCCGCCGCCGGGCGCGTCTGCCGGTTGACAAGCATGCGGACATGTTCTATAATTAGTCAGAGTAGGATGATGCAATTTTTGTATAAAGTTGCTATATTTAGGGTGGATTTTCCGCTACAGGTCCAAGACAGGACATCATATGGAGGAACTTGAAATATGAAAAACATATTGTTCGCCGCGTCGGAGTGCGTGCCCTTTGTGAAGACCGGAGGTCTGGCAGATGTTGTCGGTGCGCTCCCCAAGTCCCTGGATAAGGAAAAATACGACGTGCGCGTGGTCATCCCGGACTACACCTGCATTCCGCAGAAATACCGCAGCCGGTTTTCCTATTTCGGCAATTTTTACATGGATCTCGGCGATCTCGGCAACTTTTACGTCGGCATTATGACGTGCGAGATGGACGGCATCCGCTACTACTACATCGACAACGAGCACTTCTTCCACGGGGAAAAGCTGTACAGCGACATCCTGTGGGACATCCAGAAGTTCAGCTTCTATTCCAAGGCGGTGCTCTCCATGCTGCCGTTCATCGGCTTCCGCCCGGACATCATCCACTGCCACGACTGGCAGGCGGCGCTCATCCCGGTCTATCTGCACGAGATGTTCCAGGACAACCCGTTCTACCGCGGCATCCGCACGATTATGACCATCCACAACCTGAAGTTCCAGGGCATCTGGGACATCAAGACGATGCGCCGCTTCACCGGCCTGCCGGGACACGTCTTCGTGCTCGGCCGCATGGAGTACAAGAAGGACGCCAACATGCTCAAGGGCGGCCTGGTCTACGCCGACCGCATCACGACGGTCAGCGAATCGTATGCCAATGAGATCCGCATGCCGTACTACGGCGAGGGTTTGGACGGCCTGCTCAACGCGAAGGCGGACACGCTCAGCGGCATCCTCAACGGCATCGACTACGACGCCTACAACCCGGCGACCGACCCGCTGATCGCCAAAAACTACGACGCCGAGACGTTCCAGGAGGGCAAGCGCGCCTGTAAGCTGGCCATCCAGCGCGAGCTGGGCATGCCGGAGGACCCGGATGTCATGATGCTGGCGATGATTACCCGCCTGACCGACCAGAAGGGTCTCGACCTCGTCGAGTGGGTCATGGAGCGGCTGGTCGCCTCTCGCATCCAGCTGGTCATCATCGGCACGGGCGACCCGCGCTATGAAAACCTGTTCCGCCACTACGAGTGGACGCACAAGGGACAGGTCTCCGCGAACATCCTGTTCAACGAGGAGCGCGCGCATCACCTGTACGCGGCGGCGGACGCGATGCTCATGCCGTCGCAGTTCGAGCCGTGCGGCCTGACGCAGCTCATCTCGCTGCGCTACGGCACCGTGCCCATCGTCCGCGAGACCGGCGGCCTGCGCGACACCGTGCAGCCGTACAATTGGTACGAGCAGACGGGCACCGGCTTCTCGTTCGCCAACTACAACGCGGACGAAATGCTCAACACCATCTTCTATGCGGAGCAGATTTTTTACGACGAGCCGGCCGCATGGGCGGATATGGTGCGCCGCGGCATGAACAAGGACTTTTCGTGGAGCGCATCCGCGAAAAAGTACGAGGAGCTGTACGATTCGCTCACCTGACAACAGACATACCCGGGCGGCAGGCCACAGCCTGCCGCCTTTTTTTGCGCGCCAACGCGGATAAGCGCCCGCCCGCCCGCGCATACTACGTTTCAGGGAAACGGAGGGAAGGCACATGGACGTTACACCGCAGGAATACGCGCAGCTGGTGCGCGCGCAGTCCGAGCCGTCGCCGCTGGGGCGCGATATGGCGTGGGCGTTCGCCGTCGGCGGCGCGATCTGCGCGCTCGGGCAGGCGATTTTAGAGTTTTGGAAGGCTGCCGGGCTGGGCGCGTCGGACGCCGCGACGGCGGCATCGATGACGCTGATCGCGCTGGCCGCCCTGCTGACCGGGCTGCACCTGTACGAAAAGCTCGCCAAATACGCCGGCGCGGGCACGCTCGTGCCCATCACCGGATTCAGCAACGCGGTCGCCGCCCCGGCGCTGGAGTTTAAGAGCGAGGGGCTGATTTTGGGCACGGCGGCGAAGATGTTCACCATCGCGGGACCCGTGCTGGTGTACGGCATCGGCGCCTCCGTCGTCTACGGCCTGGTGCTCGCGGCATTGGGCGCATGAGGGAGGCGGGGCGATGAACGGAAAACGGATGGGCGTGGCGACGCTGCGGATGGCGCGCCCGCCGCGCGTGCGCGCCTGGGCGGCCGTCGGCGGCAAAAAGGAGCGGGACGGCCCGCTGGGCGCGCAGTTCGACGCGGTGTTCCCCGATCCGCTGTGCGGGGAGCAGACGTGGGAGCAGGCGGAGGTGCATCTGCAAAAGACCGCCGTCGCCCTGGCGGCGAACAAATGCCGGCTGCCGGTGTCCGCGCTCGATTTGATGCTGGCGGGCGACCTGCTGGGGCAGTGCGTCGCCTCCAGCTACGCCGCGCGCGGCACGCGGGTGCCCTATCTCGGCCTGTACGGCGCGTGCGCGACGATGGCGGAGAGCCTCGCCGTCGGCGCCTGCCTGATCGACGGCGGATTTGCCCAGCGCGTCTGCGCGGCGGCGTCCTCGCATTTCTGCACGGCGGAGCGGCAGTACCGCTTTCCGCTCGCCTACGGCGGGCAGCGCACGCCGACCGCGCAGCGGACGGCGACGGCGGCGGGGGCGTGCATTCTGACGGCGGCGGCGGACGACCGCGCGCCGGTGCGGCTGACGCACGTGTGCTTCGGCCGCGTGTGCGATCTGGGCGTCACCGACGCGAACAACATGGGCGCGGCCATGGCGCCCGCGGCCTACGACACGCTGCGCACGCTGCTCAGCGACACGGGCACGCGGCCGGAGGACTACGACGGCATCTTTACGGGCGATTTGGGCGCGACTGGAACGCGCCTGCTGTGCGAGCTGTTTGCCCGCGACAACATCGACCTGCGCGCCGTGCACGCGGACTGCGGCGGGCTGCTGTTTGACAGCGGGCAGGACGTGCACGCGGGCGGCTCGGGCTGCGGCTGCGCGGCGTCCGTGCTGTGCGCCCACCTGCTGCCGCAGCTGGCGGACGGGCGCCTGCGGCGCATCATCCTCGCCGCGACCGGCGCGCTGATGAGCCCGACCAGCGTGCAGCAGGGCGAGAGCATCCCGGCGGTGTGCCACGCCGTCGTGCTGGAATCGGGCGAAAAGAGGTGAGATCGTGCCATATGTCACTGCGTTTGTCGTGGGCGGCGTGATCTGCGCGCTCAGCCAGATCCTCATCGACCGCACCCGCCTGACGCCCGCGCGCATTCTGACGGCGTATGTGGTGCTCGGCGTCGTGCTGACCGCCGTGGGCGTCTATCAGCCGCTGGTCGACTTCGCGGGCGCAGGGGCGACCGTGCCGCTGCTCGGCTTCGGCTATGTGCTCGCGGAGGGCGTGCGCACGGCGGTGGCGGAGAGCGGGCTGCTGGGGGCGCTGACCGGCGGCGTGAAGGCGGCGGCCGGCGGCATCTCCGCCGCGGTGGTCTGCGGCCTGCTCGCGGCGCTGCTGTTTCGCCCGGCGGACAAGAGCTGAGGGCTGTCGCGCGCCGGAAATCTGTGTTATAATGGGGAAAATATGCAGGGAGGTCGTGTCATGTCCGCCAGAATTTCCCCAACTGCCCGCGGCTTTTGCTGGAAGCCGTATGTCCTGTATTTTCTGCTGTACGCCGTGCTCGGCTGGTGCTATGAGGTGTTCCTCGAGGTGGTCGTGTACCGCTGGGGCTTTTCCAACCGCGGCGTGCTGTTCGGCCCATACTGCCCGGTTTACGGCGTGGGCGCGCTGCTGTTCCTGCTGTGCTTCAGCGGGCTGATGCGGCGGCGCGGCGGCGCGGCGTTCCGGCTGGCGCGCGTGCTGCTGGTGTTTCTCGGCTGCATGGCGGTCGCCACGGCGGTGGAGCTGATCTCGTCCTACCTGCTCGAATGGACGATCGGGAGCTGGCCGTGGCAGACGTATGCCGACTACGCCTGGAACTTTCAGGCGCGCATCGCGCTGTCGCCGTCCGTCCGCTTCGGCCTCGGCGGCGTGCTGTTCCTCTATCTGATTCAGCCGCTGTTCGAGCGGCTGGTGGGCAGGCTGTCCCCGCGGGCGCTGGATCGGTGCGCATACGGCGCGCTGGCGCTGCTGGCGGTGGATTTTGCGGCGACCGTGCTCGTGCAGGTGCTCGCATAAGAACAAACCGGCGCAAAAAAGCCGCGAAGCGAACTGCTTCGCGGCTTTTGCCGTTGTGGATCAATACACGCGGATGACGGAGGCGATGTCGCGCACCATGCTCATGCTGCGCATGATGGTCAGCGCGTCGCGGATGTGGCGCTCGCGCACCGTGTCGGTGATGACGACGAGGTCGGACGAGCCGCCGTTGGACGCCTTCTGGATGACCTGCGAGATGCTGACGCCGTTGTTGCCCAGAACGCCGGACACGCCGGCGAGCACGCCCGGGCGGTCTTCGACGCGCAGGCGCAAAAAGTACTTGCTCTCGATGTCGTCGATCGACTTGACCGGCAGCTGCTTGTAGCAGGTGCAGCCGATGCGGCCGGTGCAGCCCGCGCGCAGGCTGCGCGCGGTGTCGATGATGTCGCCGGTGACGGCGGAGGCGGTGGGCATCTCGCCCGCGCCGCGCCCCATGAACATCGCGTCGTCCAGCGCGTCGCCGTGGACGAACACCGCGTTGAACGCGTCGTTGACGGTGGCGAGCGGGTGGGAGTCCGGGATGAGCATCGGATGCACGCGCACCTCGATGCCGTCCGGCGTGTTGCAGGCGACGCCGAGCAGCTTGATCGCCTTGCCCATCTCTCTGGCGTAGCGGATGTCGGTTGCCTGGATGTGGGTGATGCCCTCGGTGTACACCTGATCGAACGTCACGCGCGAGTGGAACGCGATGGACGCCATAATCGCCATTTTGCGCCCCGCGTCGTAGCCCTCGATGTCGGCGGTGGGGTCGGCCTCGGCATAGCCCAGCTCGGTGGCCATCGCGAGCGCGTCGGTGAACTCCATGCCGTCCTGCGTCATGCGGGTCAGGATGTAGTTGGTCGTCCCGTTGACGATGCCCATGACCTCGGAAATCTCGTTGCCCGCCAGGCACTGCTTGAGCGGGCGGATGATGGGGATGGCGCCCGCGACGGCGGCCTCAAACTGTAAATCGCAGCGGTGCTGCTCCGCCAGGTCGAGCAGCTCGCCGCCGTACACCGCCATCAGGTCCTTGTTGGCCGTGACGACGCTCTTGCCCGCGGCGATGGCCTGCGCGATGTAGGTGTGCGCCGGCTCAATGCCGCCCATCAGCTCGACGACGATGGACACCTCCGGGTCGGACAGGATGTCCTGCCAGCGGTCGGTGAGCAGCGCGGCGTCCACGCCGGGGCGCGCTTTCGCCGCGTCGCGCACGAGGATGTGGGCGATTTCGATGGGTGCGCCCGCGATTTGCGGCATGTCGGGCGCGCGCCGGCTCAGCAGCTTGTACACGCCGCCGCCGACCGTGCCCAGGCCGAGCAGCGCGATGCGGATGGGTTTGTTCATAGGTCGATCCCTGCTTTCCCTTGTCTGTCTCGATGTGATGCCTTTATCATAGCGTATTTTTGAGCACTTTGCAATGGATTTGCTTTGCATTCGGCGCGCCGCTGCGGTATGCTATGGACAGAGGACGGTGAACCGCAATGAAGACAATCGTATGCTACGGAGATTCCAACACCCACGGCTTCAATCCGGCGGATCGGGGGCGCTACGACTACGCCGTGCGCTGGCCGGGCCGGCTGCAGCTGCTGCTCGGCCGGGAGGACTATTACGTCGTCGAAGAGGGGCTGAACAGCCGCACCACCGTGCACAGCGATGCCTGCTATGACGACGACAAGAGCGGCGCGGCGCTGCTGCCCGCGGTGCTCAAGACGCATATGCCGGTCGATCTGCTCGTGCTGATGCTCGGTTCCAACGACCTCAAGCTGCGCTTTCACATGCAGCCGGCGGACATCGCGCGCGGCGCGGCGCTGCTCGTGCAGACGGCCAAACAGGTCTCGGCCGCCAAGCGCGCGGACGGCAGGCCGTGCGAAATTCTGCTTGTCTCGCCGCCGCACATCACCGAGGACCTGCGCGGCGGCGGGTGCTATGACGAGTTCGGCGACCGCGCCATTGCGCTCTCGCGCGCGCTGGCCGAGCGGTATGCGGCGGTGGCGCACGCCGCCGGTGTGCATGTTTTCGACGCGGCGCGCGTCGCCGCGCCGTCCCCGCTCGACGGGCTGCACCTGCCGCCGGAGGGACACGCGGCGCTCGCGCAGGCGCTGGCGCCGGTGTGCCGCGCGATTCTGGCGCGCGGCTGAGCGCCGCCGGTTGACAGCCCCCATGTGAACCGATACAATAAACAACAACAGCAACAACGCACGGATGTGAGGGAGTCGGATGGCATATATTTCATTTGAAAACGTGACCAAAAACTATAAAATGGGCGAGGTGCTCATCCCGGCGCTGGCCGGCGCGAGCTTTGCGGTCGAAAAGGGACAGCTTGCCGTCATCCTCGGCGCGAGCGGCGCGGGCAAGACCACGGCGCTCAACATTCTGGGCGGCATGGAGACGGTGACGGCGGGCGCGGTGTATGTCGACGGGCGCGACATCACGCGCCTGCGCGGCAGGCAGCTCATCCAGTACCGCCGCGAGGACATCGGCTTCGTGTTTCAGTTCTATAATCTCGTCCCCAACCTGACCGCGCAGGAAAATGTCGAGCTGGCGGCACAGATCTGCCCGGACAGCCTGTCCGCGCCGGAGATGCTCGACCGCGTCGGGCTGGCGGAACGCAAGAACAATTTTCCGGCGCAGCTTTCGGGCGGCGAGCAGCAGCGCGTGGCGATTGCGCGCGCAATCGCCAAAAATCCCAAGCTGCTGCTGTGCGATGAGCCGACCGGCGCGCTGGATTACCGCACGGGCAAGCAGATTTTGCAGCTGTTGCAGGACACCTGCCGGCGGGACGGCATGACGGTGCTCATCATCACGCACAACTCCGCGCTCGCGCCCATGGCGGACGTCGTCATCCGCATGGCGAGCGGCCGCGTGACCGAGACGATCCACAACCCGGCGCCGACGCCGATCGCGGACATCGAGTGGTGACTGCCATGACGAAATCCCTGCGCAGCAACATCCTGCGGGAGATCCGCGGGACATGGAAGCGGTTTGTGTCGATTGCGCTGATGGCGTTTCTCGGCGCGGGCTTTTTTGTGGGCATCAACGCGGCCAGCCTTGATATGCAGCTCTCGTGCGACCGCTATCTGGACGAGGCCAACTGCTACGATTTGCAGGTGCTGTCCACGATGGGACTGACCGATGACGACGTGGCGGCGGTGCTGCGGGTGCGCGGCGTGCGCGACGCGGCCGGTGTGTATTCGGAAAATGTGCTCGTCGGCATTGCGGACGGCGAGGAAAAGGTCAGCCTGCTGTCCATCCCGCCGGACAGTGAGATCAACGCCCTGCGGCTGGTCGAAGGCGAGATGGCGCAGCGGGCGGACGAGTGCGTCGTGCCGCAGTCGCTGCTCGACACCGCGGGCAAGCGCATCGGAGACACGCTCACGATCACCGAGACGCTGGAGGAGGACGAGACGCCGTCGTTCTACCACACCGAGCTGACCATCACCGGCGTGATCAAAAGCCCGCTGTACATCTACGGCACCTCGGGCGCGAACGAGCGCAGCACCGGCGCGGTGGCGGACTATCTGTACGTGCCGCAGGCCAACATCGCCGAGGACTACTACACCGGGCTGTACCTGACGGTGGACGGCGCGGCGCAGCTGGACGCCTTCGGCGAGGCGTATGAAGCGCGCGTCGAGGAGGTGGAGCTGCTCGTCAAGTCGATTGCGGACGAGCGCGAGGCGGCGCGCTATGACCAGCTGACCGGCGAAGCCAACGCGGAGATCGACGAGGCGCAGGCGGAGCTGGACGAGCAGGCCGCGGACGCGCGCGAACAGATCGCGCAGGCGCAGCGCGAACTGGACGACGCCCAGGCGGAGATCGACGCGGGCAGACGCGCGCTCGACCGCTCGCGCGCGCAGGCGGAGCGCGAATTTGCCGCGGCGCAGGCGGAGATCGACAGCGCGGAGCGGCAGCTTCAGCAGGGGCGGCGCGCGCTGGAGACGCAGAGCAAAACCGCGCGCGAGCAGCGCGCCGCGCTCGTGCAGCAGCAGGCGCAGGTGACCGAACAGCTGGAGCAGCTGCGCGCGCAGCGCGAACAGACCGCGCAGACCATCGCCGAGCTGGAGCAGCAGCGGGCGCAGCTGACCGAGGCGCTCGCCCAGATGCAGGACGGCATCGACCAGCTGAACCAGCAGCTGGAGCAGGCGAAGGCGCAGCGCGAGCAGATGATCGCGGCGGGCATGGACATCACCGAGCTGGACGCGCAGATCGACCGGATGGAGCTGGAGTTATACGAACTTGTAGAGACGCAGTCCGGCTATCAGTTGCAGCTTGAGCAGCTGGACGCGGGACTGGCGGAGGCAAATGCCGGGCTGGCGCAGCTGGATGCGGGCATCGCGCAGGCGGAGGACGGCCTGGCGCGCATTGAGAGCGGCATCCGGCAGATCGACGAGGGACTGGCCGCCGCGCGCGCGCAGCTTGCCGCCGCACAGGCGCAGCTGACCGCCGCCAAACGGCAGCTCGCCAACGCGAAAAACGAGGCGTATGCGCAGCTGAACGCGGCGGCGCGCGAGCTGGTCGACGGACAGGCGGAGGTGGACGAAGGCGCGGTCGAGCTGGCCGCGCAGCGGGCGGATTTTGACCGCGAGATTGCCGACGCGCAGCGCGAGATCGACGAGGCGCGCGAAAAGGTGGGCGACATCAACCGCCCGACCTGGTATGTGCTCACGCGCGACGGCAACATCGGCCTGTCCGGCTTCGATCAGGATTCCAGCAACCTCAAGCGCATCGGCTTTACGTTCCCGCTCATCTTTTTCCTCGTCGCCGTGCTCATCAGCCTCAGCTCGATGACGCGTATGGTCGAGGAACAGCGCGGGCTGATCGGCACGCTGGGCGCGCTCGGCTACAGCAGCGGACAGATCGCGGCGAAATATCTGCTGTACGCGGCGGCCGCGTCCATTTCCGGTGCGGTGATCGGCGAGCTGGTGTGCTTCCGCGTGCTGCCCGTCATCGTGTGGGCGATTTACGACACGTTTTACACGCTGCCCGCGTTTTACACGCCGGTTGACCCGCTGTATGCGGCGGCCGGCCTGCTCCTCTGTGTGGGCAGCATTGTCGCGGCGACCGCCGCGGCCTGCTGGAAGGAAGTGCGCCGCACGCCGGCGCAGCTCATGCGCCCCAAGGCGCCCAATCCCGGCAAGCGCGTGCTGCTCGAGCGCGTCACCCCGCTGTGGCGCCGGCTCAGCTTTTCGCACAAGGTCACGCTGCGCAATTTGTTCCGCTACAAAAAGCGGTTTATCATGACCATCTGCGGCATTGCGGGCTGCTCGATGCTGATCACAGCGGGTCTCGGCCTGCGCGACTCCATCGACCAGCTGCTGCCGCTGCAATACGGCCAGATCATGCACTACGACCTGATCGCCGTGGCGGGCGACGTGACGCGCGACGAATTTTCCGACATGACGGATGGCCTGCGGGCAGACGAGGCGGTTCGGGACAGCCTGTGCGTGCACGCGGAGAGCGTCAATCTGGTCGCGGACGACGGCAAGAGCTACGAGGTGCAGCTGTTCGCCCCGTCGGACGCCGCGCAGTTCCAGCAGTACATCTCGCTGATTGACACGCAGACCGGGGAGGAAACGGCGTGCGGCGGGCAGATCGCGCTCACCGAGCAGGTGGCGGAGATGCTGGGCGTCGCGGCGGGCGACACGGTCTCCGTGCGCCGCGAGGACGGCACGCGGGCGGACATCCGCATCGGCGCGGTGGTGCACAACTATCTGAACCACTATGCATTCCTGTCGGCGGAGGGCTATGCCGCCGCCTTCGGCGAGCAGGCGGAGGACAATGCGTTTTTCGTCCATACCGTCGAGCTGGACGACGCGGCGCTCGATGCGTTCGCCAAGCGGCTGAACGACGACACGCGCTACACCACGGTGTCCTCCACGGCGGACGCGCGCGGCGAGGCGAACGACCGGCTGGGACTGATCGACGAGGTGGTGGTCATTCTCGTCGTCGCGGCGGCGGCGCTGGCGGTCGTCGTGCTGTACAACCTGTCCAACATCAATATCAGCGAACGCATCCGCGAGCTGGCGACCATCAAGGTGCTCGGCTTTTACGACCGCGAGGTGTACCAGTACAACACGCGCGAGACCGTGATTCTGACGATACTGGGCACGCTGCTCGGCCTGGGCGGCGGGCGGTGGCTGGCGGGCTTCGTCCTGCTGACGATGGAGATGCGCGGCATTGTCATCGTGCCGACGGTGGAGCCGGCGAGCTACGCCGCGGCCGCCGTGCTCACGATTGTGTTCGCGACCGCCGTCAACCTCTCGACCTACTTCGCGCTCCGGAAGATCAACATGGTCGAAGCGCTCAAAAGCGTGGAATAACGGGCAAAGCCGTACCGAGACGCCGGTACGGCTTTGTTTTGCGCATCCGGGGCGCAGGCGTCCGCGTTTTCGCCGCGCGGCTTTCCGGCGCGACTGTGCAAGATAATCCATATTTAGAATAATCTGGTACAATACAGAACATCGGGGCTGCGCTACAATGGGGACATGAAAGCATACCAAGCAGATAGGTATGATATTGAGGAGGAGAACACATGAATTCTATCGAACGTGTCACAGCGGCGCTGAACCATCAGGAGCCCGACCGCGTGCCGGTCTATCCCATTCTGGCCGGCGTGACCCGCAAGCTGGTCGGCGCAAGCTACGAGAAATGGTCGACGGACGCGGAGACCTGCGCCAACGCCTACATCAAGGCCGTGCGCGAATACGATCTGGACTGCGTCGTTTCGCTGATCGACCTGTCGGTCGAGTGCACCGCGTGGGGGCAGGAGCTGGTTTTTTCCGAGCAGGACGCCGCGCACCCCAACTACCACAACTGCGTCATTCAGGAAATTGAGGACTACGCCAAAATCAAGAAGGTGGACTACCGCACGTGCGGGAGAATGATGATGCACATCGACGTCTGCCGCCGTCTGGTGGAGGAGTTTAAGGGCGAAAAGCCGGTGATCGCGTTCGTATTCGGCCCGCTGGGCACGCTGTCCATGCTGCGCAACCAGTCGGCCATGTATATGGACCTGTACGACGACCCGGACGCGGTCAAGGGCGCGGCGCACGAGATCGCGGAGACGCTCAGGGAATACGCCGAGGCGCTGTGCGACGTGGGCGTCAACGGCATCATGTGGGATACGCTGTTTGCCTCCGGCTCGATCATGTCCAAGCAGATGTGGGTCGAGATGGAGTCCGACCTGATGCGCGAGCTGGCGGCGGCTGTGCGCGCGAAGGGCTGCCTGAACATGATTCACAACTGCGGCGAGAAGATTTATTTTGACGTGCAGATCGACGCCATGCAGCCCGCGGCGATCTCCTTCCTGTATCCGCCGGACGACTGCGCGTCGTTTGCGGAGTGCAAGGAAAAATACGGCGACAAGGTCACGCTGATCGGCTGTGTGCCGCCGACCAACGTCGTGATCGGCACGGACGGGGAATGGGATCAGATCTGCCGCGACCAGATCGACGCCATGGCAAAGGGCGGCGGCTTTGTGCTCGCCACCGGCTGCGAGTTCCCGTCCGGCTCGCCGTTCGACCGCGCGAAGCGCATGGTGGACGTGGCCAGGACCTACGGCATCTATTCCCGCTGAGACGGCCGCGCCGGGGCTGGAAAAACGGCGGAAAGACAAAAAGCGCGCCTTTGCAGGGCGCGCTTTTTGGCATGCTTCCGGAAAAAGCAAACGGACAGGCCGGGTTTGCCTGTCCGTTCGCGGCGTTCGGGAGAACGCGAAAAAGTCTTGTTTACCTGCACTTTGCGAGCAGCTTTTCCCAGCGCTCGTCGACGTACTGCTGCGCCTGCTCGATCATCCACTCGTTGCCCGGCTTGAAGCAGTGCTTGAAGCGCCCCTGCATGGACATGAATTCCTCGACGGGCAGCTTCTTCTTCGGCATGTAGGTCAGGTGCCATTCGCCCTCCATGACCTCGTACAGCGGCCAGACGCAGGTGTCCACCGCCAGACGGCAGATCTGCGCCAGATCCTGCGCCTGGAAGCGCCAGCCGCGCGGGCAGGGCGCCATGACGTTCAGGAAGCAGGCGCCGGGGGTGTAGATCGCCTTGTGCGCCTTCTCGTGCAGATCGCGGAAATTGCCGATGAAGGTGGTCTGTGCGGCGTAGGGGATGTTGTGCGCCGCCATGATCTCGGTCAGGTCCTTCTTGTTCTGCGTTTTGCCGTAGGAAGCCGTGCCGACCGGCGTGGTGGTCGCGTCGGCAAAGCGCGGGGTGGAGGAGGAGCGCTGGATGCCGGTGTTCATGTACGCCTCGTTGTCGTAGCAGACATAGACCATGTCGTGCCCGCGCTCCATCGCGCCGGACAGCGACTGGAAGCCGATGTCGTACGTGCCGCCGTCGCCGCCGAACGTGATAAACTTGTAGTTGTCCTGCACCTTGCCCTTGCGCTTGAGGACGTTGTACGCCGCCTCTACGCCGCCGCAGGTCGCCGCCGCGTTTTCAAACGCGCAGTGGATGTAGCTGTCCTGCCATGCGGTGTACGGATACAGGAAGGAGGAGACCTCCAGGCAGCCGGTTGCGTTGGTGATAACGGCCTTGTCCTCCGGCTCCAGGGCGCGCAGCACGCCGCGCACCGCGATGCCCGCGCCGCAGCCGGCGCACAGGCGGTGACCGGGGACAAAGCGCTCTTCTTTCGATAACTGTTCCTTCAAACTATATGCCATGGTTTCTTACTCCCTCTGTCCAATGTGGCGGTAAACCTCGCCCGTCTCGCCGGTCGCGACGATCTCGTCCAGCGCGTCGAAAATTTCGGTGCAGTCCTCGATGCGGAAGTCGCGGCCGCCCAGGCCGTAGACAAAGTTGACCGCCTTCGGACGGTTGTCCAGATCGTACATTGCGCTGCGCGTCTCGGCGAACAGCGGGCCGCCCGCGGCGGAAAAGCTCTCCGCCTTGTCGAGAATGGCGACCGCCTTGCAGCCGGACAGCGCCTGCGCGATTTCGTCAAACGGGAACGGGCGGAAGACGCGGACCTTGACCATGCCGACGCGGCGGCCCTGCGCGCGCAGGTGGTCGACGGTGGCGCGCGCCGTGCCGGCGGACGAGCCGATGAGGACGACGGCGGTCTCCGCGTCCTCCATGCGGTACGCCTCAAAGAAGCCGTAATAGCGCCCGGTCTGGTCGCCGAAGCGCTTGCCCACGTCGAGGATGACCTGCTTGGCGCGCTTCATCGCCTCGGCCTGCGCCTTCTTCGCCTCCATGTAGTAGGGCGAGATGCCGTAGGGGCCGACGGCCAGCGGATTTTCGTGCTTGAGCAGGTAGTTTTCCGGGTGGTATTCGCCGACGAACTGCTTGACCAGCGCGTCCTCCTCCAGCTCGATGTTTTCCACCGCGTGGGAGGTGATAAAGCCGTCCTGGCAGACCATGATCGGCAGGCGGACGTCCGGGTTTTCGCTGATCGGCATCGCCTGGATGTAGTTGTCATACGCCTCCTGGTTGTTCTCGGCGAACAGCTGAATCCAGCCCGCGTCGCGCGCGCCCATGGCGTCCGAATGGTCGTTGTTGATGTTGATCGGGCCGGTCAGCGCGCGCGTGACCAGCGCCAGCGTGATCGGCAGGCGGTAGGACGAGGCGACGTACAGCAGCTCCCACATCAGCGCGAGGCCGCAGGAGGAGGTCGCGGTGATGGCGCGCGCGCCGGCCGCCGCCGCGCCGATGCAGGTGGACATCGAGGAGTGCTCCGACTCGACGGTGACAAATTCGGTGTCCACTTCGCCGTTGGCGACGTACTGCGCAAAATACTGCGGGATCTCAGTGGACGGGGTGATCGGGAACGCGCCCATGACGTCCGGGTTGATCTGCTTCATGGCGTAGGCAACGGCCTCGTTGCCGGAAAGTCTTTCACGGATGGACATGACTCACTCGCCCTCCTTTCCGAACGAAATGGCCTGGAACGGACAGACCTTATAGCAGATGCCGCAGCCCTTGCAGTGGTCAAAATCGAAGTCGGTGCGCTTGCCCGCCTTGACCGGGATGGCGGAATCCGGGCAATAGGGCGCGCACAGCAGGCACTGCTTGCACTTGGACGGATCCCAGTGCGGGGTGGTGGTGCGCCATTCGCCGGTCTTGGTCAGCACGGCCGTGCCCGGCTCATAAATTTCACAGCCCGGCGTCAGCTCATACCATTTGGACTGCTCGTTGATCTCGTTTGCGTGAATCATCCTACTTGTACCTCTTGCATAGACTTGGTCAGAACGGTCATGTTGCCCGCGATGACCTGCGGTTTGGTTGCGAACTTGTGCTTGAACGACGCCTCCATGTTGGCGACGAACTGATCCGGGTCGACGACGCCGGAAACCTTGACGGCGGCGGCGAGCATGGGCGTGTTCGGGAAGTTTTTGCCCAGAATTTCCTCCGAGATGCGGCGCGCGTCGATCGTGCACACGCGGCCGGGGTAGTCGCCCAGCTCCTCGCGCACCTCAGCGGGGGATTTGGCGGTGTTGACGATGATGGCGCCCGCCGGGTTCAGGCCCTGCGTGACGTCCACCGTCTCGATCAGGCTCTCGTCGACGACGACGACGTAGTCCGGGTCGTAAATGTTGGAATGCACCGTGCAGCGCTCGTCGCTGATGCGGTTGTACGCGGTGATCGGCGCGCCCATGCGCTCCGGGCCGTATTCCGGAAAGCCCTGTACATACTTGCCCGAGCTGAAAGCGGCGTCCGCGAGCAGAAGACAGGCGGTCTTCGCGCCCTGTCCGCCGCGGCCGTGCCAGCGGATCTCCACTGTGTTCTGCATGAAAAATCTCCTCCATCCATTCTATTGCAATTTCTTTTTTTTGCGTCTTCTCCCGGCTGCCACTCCGCGCATCGACAAAAAAAGCTCTCATCCGTAAAAGGACGAGAGCATAGCGACTCCGTTTTACCACCTGTTACTGCATACCATCATATGAGCTTCCGATAACGGGGAAAACCGGCATGACCTACTTGCCGGGCAACCGGGTTCGGCCTGCGACTCGGGAGTGATTTTCAGACTGCGTGTACTTCTGCCGGGCTTACACTGTCCCCGGTTCGCTGCGAGGTTCGGCACAGCCATACTGTCTCCGTCGCTGTCTTTTCAGCGGAATGTTCAGTTGGTTGTTCTAAGTATAAGCACATTTTGCACCGATTGCAATGGGGATTGTGCACAAAAAGCGGCGGGCAATTATGGTTAAGGTGTGGGAATGTTCTTGAAAAATTCTGAAAAATTAGAAAACTTTTGTGAAATTAGCGTTTTTTTTTCGCGGCGGCGAAAAAAATCTGCTACAATAAAGGATACAACAGAACGCAACGGACGAAAGGGGCTTCTCCCGTGAAAGAGAGTATGAAGAAATATTTGGGCTGGGGTGCGACCGTGGTGGTCGTCGGCGCGCTGACGCTGCTGATCTTTTTCTGCATCTACAAGCTGGACGCGCTGCTGGCCGCGCTTTCCGGGCTGGTCTCCATCCTGATGCCGGTCATTCTCGGCATCGGCATCGCCTACGTGCTCGCGCCCGCCTACAACTGCCTGCGCGGCAAGCTGCGCCGGCTGCTGTGTCAGTCGCTGAACTGGCGCGGGCGGCGCGCGCTGCGCTGCGCGGATGTGCTCGCGATGACGGGCACGTTTCTCGGCGCGGGCGCGTTGATCGCGGGCCTGCTGTCGCTGCTGCTCCCGCAGCTCATCGGCAGCGTGACCAGCTTCGTCTCCGCGCTGCCCACCAATCTGCTGCACGTCTCGCAGACGCTGCAATCGCTGCTGGCGAGCAATCCGGAGCTGGAGCAGAACGCCATGTCGCTGTACGTGCAGACCATCAACTACATCGAGCAGTGGATTCAGACCTCGCTCGCGCCGTCCGTGCAGGACGCGCTGAGCTATGTGTCGGTCGGCCTGATGAATACGGTCACGCTGCTCAAAAACCTGCTCATCGGCATCATCGTCGCGGTGTATCTGCTGGCGGGCAAGGAAAAATTCTCACGTCAGATCAAGCGCTGCCTGTACGCCGTGCTCGGCGCGCGCTGGGGCAACGTCGCCATGGAATACGCGCGCTACGCCCATCAGATGTTCAGCGGCTTCATCGGCGGCAAGCTGATCGATTCGTTTATCATCTTTCTCATCTGCTGTGTGGCGCTGCCGCTGATGAACATGCCGTACGCCATGCTCGTGAGCGTGATCGTCGGCGTCACCAATATCATCCCGTTTTTCGGTCCGTTTATCGGCGCGATCCCGTCGTTCATCATCATCCTGATCGACGATCCGCTCAAGTCGCTGTATTTCCTCATCTATGTGCTCATTTTGCAGCAGTTTGACGGCAACATTTTGGGGCCCAAGATTCTGGGCAACTCGACCGGCCTGTCCAGCTTCGGGGTGCTGTTCTCCATCCTGCTGTTCGGCGGCCTGTTCGGCTTTGTCGGCATGCTCATCGGCGTGCCGCTGTTCGCCATTTTGCACCGCATCGGCTCGGACATTATCGACCGCCTGCTGGTGCGCCGCCATCTGCCGCGCGCGGAAGCGGCGTATGCGGGCACGGAGCGCATCGAAGCGGTGTGCGCGCCGCCGGAAAGCGAAGACGCGCCGCCGGACGGCGAAGACGAGGCCGCTGACGACGAAAACGGGGCGGCGGACGGCGCGGACGGCTGACCGCGTTTTCCCGCGGAACGCAACGAAGAAACAGGAAAGGAGACCCGTTTTGTGAGAAACAGTATGAAGCGCTATCTGGGCTGGGGCGCGACGGTGGTGGCTGTCGGCGCGCTGATGCTGCTGCTCTTTTTTGGCATCTACAAGCTGGACGCGCTGCTGGGCGCGCTGTCCGGCCTGCTCTCCATCCTGTCGCCCGTACTGTTCGGCATCGCCATCGCCTATGTGCTCTCGCCCGCCTACAACTGGCTGCGCGCCAGGCTGCGCCGCCTGCTGTGCCAATCGCTGCACTGGCGCGGGCGGCGGGCGCTGCGCTGCGCGGATGTGCTCGCGATGACGGGCACGTTTCTCGGCGCGGGCGCGCTGGTCGCGGGTATGCTGTGGCTGCTCATCCCGCAGCTCATCAGCAGCGTGAGCAATTTTGTCTCCGCGCTGCCCGCCAATCTGCTGCACGCCTCGCAGACCTTACAGGGTCTGCTGGCGGACAACCCGGAGTTAGAGCAGCACGCCATGCTGCTGTACGCGCGCACGCTCAGCTACATCGAGCAGTGGGTGCAGACCTCGCTCGCGCCGTCCGCGCAGGAGGCGCTGGGCTATGTGTCGGCGGGGCTGATGAACACGGTCGCGCTGCTGAAGAACCTGCTGATCGGCGTCATCGTCGCCATCTATCTGCTGGCGGGCAAGAGCGGCTTTCTGCGCCAGATCCGGCGCAGCCTGTACGCCGTGCTCGGCGCGCGCGGCGGCAATCTCTTTTTGCGCTATGCGCGCTATGCCCATCAGATGTTCAGCGGCTTTATCGGCGGCACGCTGATCGATTCGTTTTTCGTCTTTCTCATCTGCTGCGTGGCGCTGCCGCTGATGCACATGCCGTACGCCATGCTCGTGAGCGTGATCGTCGCCGTCACCAACATCATCCCGTTTTTCGGGCCGTTCATCGGGGCGGCGCCGTCCTTTGTCATCATTCTGATCGACGACCCGATCAAATCCATCTATTTTCTCATCTATATTCTCATCCTGCAGCAGTTGGACGGCAACATTCTGGCGCCCAAGATTCTGGGCAACTCGACCGGCCTGTCCAGCTTCTGGGTGCTGTTCGCCATCCTGCTGTTCGGCGGCCTGTTCGGCTTTGTGGGTATGCTGCTCGGCGTGCCGCTGTTCGCCGTGCTGCACCGCATGGTGAGCGACGGCATTTCCCGCCTGCTGGCGCGCCGCCGCCTGCCGGACGACCCGGCGGCGTATGCGTGGCTGGACTATATCGATGAGACGACCGGACAGCCGGTGAAGCGCCAGCGCGCGCCGGCGTGCGGCGCGGGGGCGGACGCCCCCGGCGACGGAGAGGAGTAGCGATCGTTCTGTGACTTCCATACAAGGCAGGCGGGACGCCGCGCTGGACAATCTCAAAGGCCTGCTCATCCTCAGCGTGGTGTACGTGCACATGTACGACATGCTGGGGCAGAAGACGCCGCTGCTGTACACCATCCGGCTGGTGGTGCTGTCCGTGCAGATGCCGCTGTTTCTGTTTTTGTCCGGCTATTTTGGAAAAAACGTCCAGAAGCGCAGGCAGACGGCGTTTGTGGATTATCTGATCCCGTTTCTGCTGTTCAACACGCTGTACTACCTGATGCGCGCCGGGCAGCAGCCGGAACTGGAATACGGCCTGCTCCGCCCGCTCAACATGTACTGGTTCCTGCTGACGCTGCTGCTCATCCGGCTGCTGCTGCCCGAGCTGCTGCGGGTGCGCGGACTGCTGCCGCTCTCCGTGCTGCTGGCGCTGCTCGCCGGCGGGGATTCCTATTTCGGGCGCACGCTGTCGCTCTCGCGCACGGTGTGCTTTTTTCCGTTTTATCTGCTCGGCTACTACTGCACGGAGGCGCACATGCGGCGCATCCGCCGCCTGCCCGTGCCTGTCGCGCTGGCGGGCGGCGCGCTGGGCGCGCTGCTGTCGCTGTGGATGACGGACACGCTGCACCCGGACGGCGACGCGAGCCACCCGTTCCAGCTGGTCAATTCGTACGAGACGCAGGGGCTGGAGCCGTGGGAGGGCGTGCTGTTCCGCCTGTCGATTTATCTGATCGCGCCGCTGCTCGGCGCGCTGCTGCTGCGGCTCGTCCCGTCGAAAAAGGGCCTGCTGACGCGCATCGGGCGCGGCAGCATGACGGTCTATCTGCTGCACGCCTTTCCGATGCTGTGGGCGGTGCGCCACTGGGAGTGGCTGTGCGGCCTGCTGCACCGGCTGATGCCGGCGCTGGCGCAGTACGACTACCCGGGGCGGCTGGTGGGCGGCGTTCCGCAGCTGGCGCTGCTGGCGGCGTATGCGCTGCTCGTGTCGCTCGCGCTGAGCAGCCCGGCGGTCACGCGCACCTATCAGCGGATGATGGAGGACGTGCAGCGCATGCTGTTTCGCCCGCCGCGCGGCGAGGAAAAGTAGAAATCGGTCAAAAGATGCAGGAAATCGCGCGGATTTCCTGCATTTGTGGTTGAAATAGCTTGTCATCGGCGCATGGGTTTGCTATAATGCATAATGAATTGGTGGCAGCATCTGCCGCCGCGGTTTTCCGATTGGATGCGAAAGCCGGAAAGGAGGCCGTTTCGTCTTGGATAAACGGTTGAGCAAAATTTTAGAGCCGGGCTTCGGCATGTATTTTGTTGTCTTTCTGCTGTTTGCCTGCGTCAGCGCCTTTTTTTCGCTGTATCTGGCGGTTTTTGAGCTGATTGTGTGCGGCGCGCTGTACGGCTATTACAACGTCTCCATGCGCCGCCGCCGCCGCGACATGTTGCAGTATCTGGAATCCGTGTCGGGCAACATCGACGCGGAGTCGCAGCAGACGATGAGCACTTTTCCGCTGCCCATCACCGTCTGTATGCTCGGCACCAGCCAGATCGTCTGGTGCAACGAGCGCTTCAACGACGTGTACGACATGAGCGACAGCCTGTTCGAGCAGACCGTGGGCGACATCGTCCCCGGCTTCGATACGTCGTGGCTGTTTGAGAAAAAGTCGCAGTACCCGTCCGAGGTCAAAATCGGCGACCGGTACTATACGATTTTCGGCTCGCTGGTGCAGCCGTCGGACGGCAGCGCGAGCGTGCTGATGACGCTGTACTGGATCGATTCCACCGAGCTGGTCACCCTGCGCAGGGGCTATGAGGAGAGCCGCCCGGTGGTCTCCATCATCTCGATCGACAACTACGAGGAGCTGGTCAAAAACGTCAGCGATTCGGAGAAGGCGACGCTGCTCGCCGCGATCGACAACCGCATCGGCGAGTGGGCGAAGGACGTGCACGGCGTGCTGCGCAAATTTGACCGCGACCGCTATATTTTCATCATCGAGGAGCGCGACCTGGCGGCCATCGCGCAGAACAAGTTCGCCGTGCTCGATTCGGTGCGCTCCATCATCTCGCGCGAGGGCATCAACGCCACGCTGTCCATCGGCATCGGGCGCGACGGGCGCACGCTGGAGGAAAAATACGAATTTGCGGCGCTGGCGCTCGAAATGGCGCTGTCGCGCGGCGGCGACCAGACGGTCATCAAAAACCGCTTCGCCTTTGAGTTTTTCGGCGGCGTGACCAAGGAAGTGGAGAAGCGCACCAAGGTCAAGTCGCGCGTCATGGCCAACGCGCTCGGCCAGCTGATGCGCGATTCGTCGCAGGTGTTCGTCATGGGACACCGCAATTCGGACATCGACGCGGTGGGCGCCGCGGTGGGTGTCGTCTGCGCCGCGCGCAGCCGCGGCAAGCAGGTGTACGTCGTCCTGCGGCGCAAGCAGACGCTCGCGCAGCCGCTGCTCGACAAGCTGGACGCCAGCGGCGAGTACGAGGACGTGTTCATCGAGCCGGAGCAGGCGGAAGAGCTGATCGATATGAACAGCCTGGTGGTCGTCGTGGACACCAACCGCCCGGACTTTGTCGAAGCGCCTGAGCTGCTCCAGATGTGCCGCCGGGTGGCGGTCATCGACCACCACCGCCGCGCCGCGGACTATATCGAAAACTGCGCGGTCAACATGCACGAGCCGTCGGCCTCGTCCGCCAGCGAGCTGGTGAGCGAGCTGCTGCAATACATGGTGCCCAACCAGACGATCAGCCGCCTGGAGGCGGAGGCGCTGCTGGCGGGCATCCATCTGGACACCAAGGGCTTTTCCATCAAGGCGGGCGTGCGCACGTTTGAGGCGGCGGCCTACCTGCGGCGCGCCGGTGCGGACATGACGGCGGTCAAGAGCATGTTCCAAAATTCGTTCGACGAATATATGCAGCGCGAGCGCGTCATCTCGTGCGCGCGCTCCACCGCGGGCGGCGTCGTCATCGCCATCGCGGACTTTGAAACCTCCCGTCCGATCGCGGCGCAGGCCGCGGACGAGCTTTTGAATATCATCGGCGTGAGCGCGAGCATCGTGGCGTTCCCGCTCGGCAGCGACATTGTGGTCTCCGCGCGTTCGATGGGCAGCGTCAACGTGCAGGTCATCACGGAGATGCTGGGCGGCGGCGGCAGCCTGACGGCGGCGGGCGCGCAGATGAAGAACACCGACACCCGGACGGCCACCGAGCGCATCTACCGCGCCGTCGAGACCTATCTGGAATGCCGGAGCGCGCAGGACGACGAGGACACACCATAACGAGTATCGATTCACCCAGGAGGGATTTGTCATGAAGGTTATTTTACAGCAGGATGTCAAGGGCAAGGGCAAGAAGGGCCAGCTTGTCGAGGTATCCGAGGGCTATGGCAGAAACTATCTGCTGCCCCGCGGTCTGGCGGTCGCCGCGACGGCGGACAACATGAACCAGATGAAGCAGGCCGAGGAGGCGCGCGCGCACCGCGAGGCGGTTGAACGCGCGGAGGCCGAGGAAAACGCCAAAAAGTTCGACTCCATCATCGTGCACATGACCGCCAAGGGCGGCACGAGCGGGCGCATCTTCGGCTCGGTCACGAGCAAGGAAATCGCCGCGCAGCTCAAGAAGGAGCACGGCATCGAGATCAACAAGCAGAAGATCGTGCTGGACGAGGCGATCAAGACGTTCGGCACGTTTGAGCTGAAGGTCAAGCTGTATCCGGAGGTCGTCGGCAAGCTGAAGGTGCAGGTCACGGAGGCGGAATAACGCCGCACCGCCGGGGAGGAAGGACATGGCAATGGACGAACTGCTGGCACGGCAGATGCCGCAGGCGCTGGAAGCGGAGCAGGCGGTCATCGGCTCCATGCTGATCGACCCCTCGTGCGTGCCGGAGGTCATCGAGCTGCTGCGCCCCGAGGACTTTTACGCGGAGGAAAACCGCCGCATCTTTGAGACCATCTTCTCGATGTTCACCGGCTCGGCGCGCATCGACGCGGTCACCGTGCTCAACGAGCTGAAGGTCAACGGCGTGTACGACGACGCGGGCGGGCGCGCCTACCTGTCCCAGCTGATGGACGTCACGCCGACGGCGGCGGGCGTGCGCGAATATGCGCGCATCATCCGCGACAAGAGCATGCTGCGCGAGATCGCGGCGGCGGGCGCGGACATTCAGGCGATGGCCTACGAGGGCGCGGGCGATGCGGGCGACATCGCGGAGTCGGCGGAGCAGAAAATCTACGCGGTGCGCCACGGGCGCGAGGTGCAGGGTCTGACGCCCATCAAGAGCGTCATTTTAGACGTCTACAACCGTCTGGACGAGCTGGCACAGAGCGAGAGCGGGCTGCCCGGCCTGCCGACCGGCTTCCACGAGCTGGACCGGAAGCTCACCGGCCTGAACAAATCCGACCTCATCCTCATCGCGGCGCGGCCGGGCATGGGCAAGACCGCCTTTGCGCTCAACGTCGCGCTGTATGCCGCCAAGCACACCGACCGGGACATCGTCCTGTTCCAGCTCGAGATGAGCCGCGACCAGCTCGCCTCGCGCCTGCTGGCGCAGGAGGCGGTCATCGACTCGCAAAAACTCAAGACCGGCGAGCTCGACCCGGACGACTGGGCGAAAATCGCGCGCGCCTCCAACGCGCTCGCCAAGACGCACATCTACGTCGACGACAACCCCGCCATCACGGTGGCGGAGATCAAGGCCAAGTGCCGCCGCCTCGGCGACAATCTGGGGCTGATCGTCATCGACTATTTGCAGCTCATGCAGTCGGGCAGGCGCACGGAAAACCGCGTCAACGAGATCGCCGAGATCTCCCGCGCCATGAAGATCATGGCGAAGGAGCTGCGCGTGCCGGTCGTCTGCCTGTCTCAGCTGTCGCGCGCGGTCGAAAAGCGCGAGGACAAGCGGCCGATGCTGTCCGACCTGCGCGAATCGGGCGCGATCGAGCAGGACGCGGACATCGTCCTGTTCATCTACCGCGACGAATACTACGACGGCGACAGCGACGAGAAAAACAACGCGGAGATCATCATCGCGAAAAACCGCCACGGCGCGACCGGCTCGGTCATGCTGCAATGGCTCGGACAGTACACCACCTTTTACAATCAGGATCGCAGGTACGAATGAAACAGCTGGTACGGCGGACAATCGAACAGTACGACATGATCCCGCCCGGCGCGCGCGTGCTGTGCGGCCTGTCGGGCGGGGCGGATTCGGTCAGCCTGCTATTGTGCCTGCGCGAGTTGGGCTATGACGTGTGCGCCTGCCATCTCAACCACGGCCTGCGCGGGGCGCAGGCGGATGCGGACGAGGCGTTTTGCCGCGCGCTGTGCGCGCGGCTGGGCGTGCCGCTTCGCGCGGCGCGCTGCGACGCACAGGCGGAGGCCGCGCGCAGCCGCCAGTCGCTGGAGACCGCCGCGCGCCGGCTGCGCTACGACTTTTTTGATCGCTGTGCGCGCGCCTGCGGCGCACAGCGCATCGCGACGGCGCACACGGCGGACGACAATCTGGAGACCATGCTGTTTCACCTGATCCGCGGCACGGGCGCCGCCGGGCTGGCGGGCATTCCGCCGGTGCGCGGCGCGGTCATCCGCCCGCTGCTCGCGGTCGAGCGGCGGCAGGTGGAGGACTACCTCACCGCGCGCGGGCAGGACTGGCGCACGGACGCGACCAATTTGGACGACGGCTGCACGCGCAACCGCCTGCGCCACCACGTCATCCCCGCGCTGCGCGCCATCGAGCCGGGTGCGGCGCGCCATGCGGCGCGGGCGGCGGCGCTGCTGCGGCGCGACAACGCCTGTCTGGACGCGCTGGCGCGCGTGGAGGGCACCTCTGTCGCGGCAGAGCGGCTGCGCGGCATGCCGGAGGCGCTGGCGACGCGCGCGGTGCGCGCGCTGCTGGAGCAGGCGGGCACGCCGATGGGCGAGATCGGGCAGCGGCACATCGACGCCGTGCTCGCGCTCGCGCACAGGCCGTCCGGTTCGGTCAGCCTGCCGGGGCGCCGGCGCGCCCTGCGGCGCGGCGATGCGGTTTGCATCGAGCGCACGCCGCCGCCGGCGGAGGCCGTCGCGCTGGAGCCG
Organism: Candidatus Butyricicoccus stercorigallinarum; assembly: GCA_019112985.1. Taxonomy (GTDB): domain Bacteria; phylum Bacillota; class Clostridia; order Oscillospirales; family Butyricicoccaceae; genus Butyricicoccus_A; species Butyricicoccus_A stercorigallinarum. The sequence goes on from DXIG01000083.1 coordinate 31,449, forward strand.
GAGCGCCCGGCGCGCTTCGGCGCATATCTCGTGTTGGTCACGAGAAAAATACACGATATTCACAGTTCGTTTACGTTTTATCCCATCGCATATGATACAATCAATACGGTCTGCCTGCACGTGCGGCGGTGGCGGCCGGACGACCGCATGACCCTGCCGGGGGCGCGCGGCGCCCGCTCGCTCAAGCGGCTGTACGCCGAGCGCGGCATCGCGCCCGAGCGGCGCGACGGTCTGCCGGTGCTCTGCTGCGGCGCCGACATCGTGGCGGCCACCGGTATCGGCGTGGCCGCCGGGTATTGCGGTACGACAGCGGCCTTTGCCGTCCGGCTGTGCGCAGGGGACAGGGAAGAGAGAGGAGCTCAGACATGAAACAGGATATCGAGAGAGTACTTTTGTCGGAGGAAGAGATCGCGGCCAAGGTCGCGGAGCTCGGCGCAAAAATTTCCGAGGATTACGCGGGCAAGGACCCCATCATCATCAGCGTGCTCAAGGGCTCGTTTATGTTCATGGCGGATCTGGTGCGCGCCATCACCATTCCGTGCACGGTCGACTTCATGTCGGTGTCCAGCTACGGCTCGGGAACCAGCTCCTCCGGTGAGGTCAAAATCGTCAAGGATTTTGACAACAGCATCGAGAACCGCCACGTCATTATCGTCGAGGACATCCTCGACAGCGGGCGCACGCTCAGCTACCTGATGAAGACACTAAAGGCGCGCGGCGCGGCTTCGCTTGCGCTGTGTACGTTTTTAGATAAACCGGAGCGCCGGGTCGTGCCGGTGGACGTCGCCTACAGCGGCTTCCGCGTTCCGGATTCCTTTATTGTGGGCTACGGCCTGGACTACGACCAGCGCTACCGCAATTTGCCGTATGTCGGCGTGCTCAAGCCGTCGGTATACGGAGAATAACACTTCCGGCAACGGAGAGGAGTGACAGATACTTTTGAATCGAAATACCAACAAAATGAAGGGCATGGGATTTTATGCGATTATCCTGGTTCTTCTCGTCGTTACGGTTTCCGTGCTGCTGCAGCAGGATACAGCGCCGGCGGTGACATACGCGCAGGTGGTCGAGGCGTTTGAAAACGAGCAGGTGGACAGCTTCGTGATCGACGGCAATACCTTCGAGGCGACGCTCAAGGACAACTCGCGGATGGAATACCGCCTGCCCAGCGTCGAGCTGTTTTTCAACGATCTGGGCGAGACCATCCGCCAGCAGAAGGCGGACGGCATCCTCAAGGACTATGACTGGACCACGCAGGACATTCCCTGGTGGGCGAGCATGGTGCCCTATATCATCCTGTTTGCGATTTTCGGCCTGTTCTGGTACTTTATGTTCAGCAAGCAGGACGGCGGCGGCCGCGGTGCGATGCAGTTCGGCAAGGCGCGCGCCAAGCTGGCCAGCGACGACAAGCGCCATGTGACGTTCCAGGACGTCGCGGGCGCGGACGAGGAAAAGGCGGAGCTGGAGGAAATCGTCGAATTTCTGAAAAACCCCAAAAAATTCACCGAGATCGGCGCGCGCATCCCCAAGGGCGTGCTGCTCGTCGGCCCGCCGGGCACCGGCAAGA
>DXIG01000084.1 GCA_019112985.1 Candidatus Butyricicoccus stercorigallinarum
ATCTTCCGCAGCAGGTGCTCCTTTGGCACCAGGCTGTCTATCCCCACGATCTCCACTACATCCCGATCCATTTTTCCTCGTTTCAGCATCTTTCTCACCACCACTTCCATTATATCTTATACATGCGAAAATGCCCAGCTTTTGCTGGACTTTTTCGACAGACTGAGGCTCCTGTTTCAGACAGGAGCCTTTTGGTTTGCATGGACCGGCGCGTGCCGCGGACCGGTGGGGAGACGGGACACGCGGGACGCTGTCCGGTCAGGGGCTAGAACACAGGGTTATTTGTACATCGCCATGTACGGGCCGTGGGCATCGATCAGCTCGTCGCACATTTTCACGATGTCGTCGATCGAGAGCTCGGCGGCCGTGTGCGGGTCGAGCATCGCGGCGCGGTAAATGTCCTCGCGTTTGCGCGTGCGCGCGGCCTCGATCGTCATGAGCTGCACGTTGATGTTCGTCATGTTCATCGCGGCGAGCTGCACCGGCAGGCGGCCGACGTGGCAAGGGTTGACGCCCATTCGGTCGATCAGGCACTGCACCTCGACGCACGCGTCGGCGGGCAGATTGTCGATCAGGCCCGCGTTCAGCACATTGCCGCCGATCTTGTACGGCACGCCGGTGAGGATGGCCTCCATGATGTATGAGGCGTATTCCTCGGAGCGCGAATGGCTGACCTGGCCGTCCTGCAGAATCGAGGCCTTTTCTTCCTTCCAGCCCTTGATCTGGTTGACGCAGCGGCGCGGGTACTCGTCGAGCGGGATGTTGTACGCATCGATCAGCTCCGGGTATCTGGATTTGATGAACAGCGGGTTGTATTCGGCGTTGTGCTCGCTCGACTCGGTGCAGTAATAGCCGAGGCGGCGGATATACTCGTAGCGCACCATATCCTTGTGCTTTTCCGCGGCGTTTTTCTCTGCGGCACGGCGGCGGATCTCGGGATACAGGTCGTTGCCGTCCTTGTCCGTGATCTGCAGGAGCCACGCCATGTGGTTGATGCCGGCGATGAGCTCGCGGCGGCCCTCGAGCTTATCCTCCATGCCGAGGCCCTTCAGCAGGTCGCGCGAGCAGGTCTGCACGCTGTGGCAGAGGCCGACGGTCTTCACATTCGTGTAGCGCTGCATATAGCCGGAAAGCATCGCCATCGGGTTCGTGTAGTTGAGGAACCACGCGTCGGGGCAGACCGCCTCGATGTCGCGGGCGAAGTCCTCGAGCACCGGTATCGTGCGCAGGGCGCGCATGACGCCGCCGATGCCGAGCGTGTCGGCGATCGTCTGGCGCAGGCCGTACTTCTTCGGGATCTCGAAGTCGATGACGGTGCAGGGCTCGTAGAAGCCGACCTGGATCGCGTTGACGACAAAGTCCGCGCCGCGCAGCGCCTCCCTGCGGTTTTCAACGCCGCAGTAGGTCTTGAGCGTGGCCCGGTCCTGGTTTGTGTTGTGGTTGATGGCGCTGAGGATGATGTAGGATTCCTCAAGGCGTTCCGCGTCGATGTCGTAAAGCGCGATTTCGCTTTCGCAGAGCGCGGGCGTACACATGCAGTCGCCGAGCACATTGCGCGCAAAGACCGTGCTGCCGGCGCCCATAAAGGTGATTTTTGGCATAGCGATTCCATCCTTTCCCCAAAAAGATCGTGATTCGTAAAATCTTTTTGTAGCTTTATTATAGTGGGGGAACGCGCGCGTTCTCAATAGCTTTTGTTTCGGAAAATTGTTGTTTTGTTGTATTTTTGCCGGAAGTATGGTATACTGGAAAAAACGCAGGAGGGAAGAACATGAACGCCATCAAGCACCGCGCTGAAAACCTGAACAACGGCGGGTCCGTGACCGTCTATTACTGCGGCTATGAGAAATGCGAAAGCGGGCACTTCTGGGGGCCGGCCGTGCGCAACCAGTATCTGCTGCACTATGTGATTTCCGGCTGCGGCACGTATGTGGTCGGCGGGGAAACGTATACGCTGCACGCGGGCTCCTGCTTTCTGATCCGCCCCGGGGAGCGCACGCTGTACACCGCGGACCGCAAAGACCCGTGGGAATACATGTGGGTGGCGTTCGACGGCTTCGACGTGCTCGAGATCCTGCGGCGCACCGGCCTTGTGAACCGGTGCGTCGTCGCGGTCGAAAACGGCGAGGAGTTCGCGCGCTATCTGCGCGAGATGATCGAGGAGTTCAGCGGCGGCAGCCTGTTCAAGGTGATGAGCTGCTTTTACGGCGCGATGTCCGTGCTGGAGAAATCGGCGCACGGCGGCACCTATACGCGCGAGCACGAGTATGTGAACAAGGCGATCGGCTACATCAAGAGCAATTACGGCTACCCGATTCAGGTCAGCGACCTCGCCCGGTACATCGGCATCGACCGCACGTACCTTTACCGCATCTTCTTCGCCTCGGAGAGCATGTCGCCGAAGCAGTACCTGATGCAGGTGCGCATCAACGCCGCCAAAAAGATGCTCCTGAGCGGCGCGTACACCGTGGGGGAAACCGTGCTGTCCTGCGGCTTTTCGGACGCCTCCTCCTTCTGCAGCCGCTTCAAGCGCTGCACCGGCATGACGCCGAAGGCGTTTATTCTGAACAGTCGGAGTTCGTCCCAAAGTAGCGTGGAAGGGGAATGACGATGTGTGAATTTAGTAGTCCGCAAAT
>DXIG01000085.1 GCA_019112985.1 Candidatus Butyricicoccus stercorigallinarum
TTGGCAAACTGCACAAGTTCCTGTTTTGGAGGATTTTGCGCTGCTTGAAAAGGAAATTATTCTGTGGTAAGATACAACCATGGAACAGGGAAGCAGTCGGGAGCGAAAAATAAAAACGACAAAACTTCCTCAAATGAACCATACATTGACGACGATTTGAAAAAAGAATGAAAGGAGTCGACGTTATGAGATTCGATCAGTGTACCAACGGCAATATTTTTATGCATGGTTGGACGAAAGAGCAGGCTGTCATGTCGGAGCATGACAAGGCGATCCTCCAGGAGCTGGCGAAGAAGATGCGCGCCTACGCGGAGAAGCCGGAGCAGGCCGAGCTGATGCAGCTGTGGCGCGACCACAACGACCTGAAGGAGACCCGCCCGCTCATCTACCTCGACCTCGAGAATGGCTGGAACGAGCTGCTGCCGCAGGAGTTCACCTGTGAGTGCGAGGGCGAGATGGCGCAGGAATGGGAGATGTGGCTGCACAAGGAGCTCATCTACGCGGAGAAGGTCAAGTGCGACAAGCCGATCGAGGCGAAGTTCTACATTCCCTATCAGGCGCACGACACCCTGTGGGGCGTTGACAAGACGATCATCGGCGACGTCCGCGGCGGCGAGGCCTACACCTGGGAGAGCCCGATCACCGAGGACATGATGGAGGACGACTTCGACGTTGCGGACTTCATCAAGATCCCGCAGATCACCATCGACTGGGAGGCGACCGAGGCGTTCACCGCGATTGCGCACGACGTATTTGACGGCATCCTGGAAGTCGAGCGCCGCCACTGGTGGTGGTGGGGCCTCGAGCTGACGCATCCGTTCGTCGACCTGCGCGGCTTTGAGAGCATGCTGACCGACTTTTACGATTATCCGGAGAAGGTGCATGAGATTCTCGCCCGCTTCACCGAGGGCTACATGGCCAAGATCGACTTCCTGGAGAAGAACAAGCTGTTCACGCCGAACACCGGCAACTGCTATGTCGGCTCGGGCGGCCTGGGCATCTCGGGCACGCTCAATCCGAACTGCGAGGTTCCGCAGAGCGCGATGGACATCTGGGGCTTCCACGAGAGCCAGGAGACCGGCGAGGTTTCCCCGGACATGTTCGCGGAGTTTATCCTGCCGTACCAGATCAAGCTGGCGGAGCGCTTCGGCCTGAACTACTACGGCTGCTGCGAGGGTCTGGATCGCCGTTGGGAGTATGTCAAGCAGATCCCGCGCCTGCGCCGTGTCTCCGTTTCTCAGTGGGCGGACATCCCGAAGATGAGCGAGCTGCTCGGCGGCGACTACGTCTTCTGCCACAAGGTAAGCCCGACGGACATCGCCGTTCCGGAGATCGACGAGGATCACATCCGCACCCGCCTGCATCAGGTGCTCACCGACTGCAAGCGCTGCGGCAACCATGTCGAACTGATTATGAAGGACAACCACACGATTGCCAACACGCCGCGCAACGTCTACCGCTGGGTAGAGATCGCGCGCGAGGAAATCGCGAGAGTTTACGGCTAAACGAACCCTGTCTTTGAAGCAAAGACGGCAGGAAGGATAAACAGACAGACGCGGCGAGGCGGAGAAGGAGGAAGCGGCGGAAATGGAATTTCAACGGCAGGCACAACAGATTTGCGACAATATCAAGGTACTGACTGGCGTGCCATGTGCACTGTTGGACATGCAGAAGAAGCACTTCCTCCGGCCGCCGTTCGTCGACCACTGCTCGCTGAGCGACGAGGCGTGCAGCGCAGAGGCCGCCTACAGCGCAGACCGCCTGAAGGAGCTGCGCTGGAAGGGGAATCACCTGTATCACTGCCCCGGCGGGTACATGTTTCTGGCCATCCCGGTCTGCCGCTCCTATCGGGAGGAATACGGTCTGATTGCCGGACCGTTCGTCCTGGAGGGCAGCGAGGCGCCGCAGGAGCAGGACGCGCAAAAGCTCCCGCATCTGACGGCGGAGCAGACACGGGCGATGGGCGAGCTCGCGCAGACGATTTGCAGCTCGTTCCGCGAAAAGGAGCAGCTGTCCGGCCAGGAGGCCGACGTACAGCAGGAAGCGCTGCACACGATGTATTCGCTGATGCAGTGCGAGCAGCGCGTCAGCTATCCGATTGAGGACGAGCGCCGCTTGCAGCAGCTCATCCGCGCCGGAGAGAAAAAGGAAGCGCAGCAGCTGCTCAACACCCTGCTGCTCGAGCTGTACCTTGCGGGCGGAAACGACCTGCTGCTGCTCAAGCTGCGCATCCGCGATCTGCTCACGCTGATGTCGCGCGCGGCGACAGACAGCGGCGCGGACGTCATGGAGGTCTTCGCGCTGTGCGACCGCAGCGCGGCGGAAATCGAGCGCATGCGCGATTTCGATTCGCTGGACGCCTGGCTGGGCACCATCCTGCACCGTTTCTTCGACCTGGTCTTTGATTTTAATGATGTCAAGCATCAGACGATCATCCGGCAGGTTTCCGCGTTTATTCAAGAACATCTGTCCGAAAAGCTGACGTTGGAGCAGGTTGCGCGCCAGGTGCATCTGTCCAAGTCGTACCTGTGCCGTATCCTGAAAGAGGAGCTCGGCTGCACTTTTACCGAATATACCAACCGCCTGCGCATCGAACGCAGCAAGACGTTCCTGCATCGCAGCACGATGTCGCTTTCAGAAATCGCCTGCGCAGTCGGATTTGATGATCAAAGCTATTTTACCCGTATTTTCAAGCGGGTTGTGGGCATGCCGCCCGGAAAATATCGTGCAAATACTCCCGAGTGATTTGCTTGGGTCATTATTTGAAACCTCAGGAAGGAGAAATGAATTATGAAAAGAAACATGGATCAGTGGACGAAGGAACTTCTGGAAGCTCCGGTAAAAAAGGCACTCCCGGTGCTGTCTTTCCCCTCGATTCAGCTGCTGGGCATCACGGTCAACGACCTGATCTCTGACAGCGCCATCCAGGCAAAGGGCATGAAGGCGGTCGCGGACCGCACCCCGAAGGCGGGCGGCTCGGTCAGCCTGATGGATCTGTCCGTCGAGGCGGAGTGCTTCGGCGCGGAGATCCGCGTGTCCGACGATGAGGTTCCGACGGTTGTCGGTTCCGTGCTCGATACCGAGATCGACGAAGACGAGCGCATGGCGCAGGCGGAGGCGATGGAAGTCCCGGCGATCGGCGCAGGCCGCACGCAGATTTACATCGACGCCATCGCCAAGGCGGTCGAGGACATCACGGATCGCCCGGTCTTTGCCGGCGTCATCGGCCCGTTCTCGCTGGCGGGACGCCTGATGGACGTCACCTCTTCCATGATCTACTGCTACGACGAGCCGGACATGGTTCATGTCGTGCTCGAAAAGGCGACCGAGTTCATCATCAACTACATCAAGGCGTACAAGGAAGTCGGCGCCAACGGCGTCGTCATGGCGGAGCCGCTCGCGGGCCTGCTCTCCCCGGCGCTGGCGCAGGAGTTTTCCGGCGATTACTGCAAGAAGATCGTGGACGCCGTCCGCGATGAGAACTTCGCATTTATCTACCACAACTGCGGCAATACCGCGAACGTGACGCTGGATTCCATCCTGTCCTGCGGCGCGAGCGCGTACCACTTCGGCAACGCGGTTGACATGGCGGAGATCCTGTCCAAGGTTCCGGCGGACACCATCTGCATGGGCAACGTCGATCCGGCCGGCCAGTTCCGCAACGGCACGCCGGCGTCCGTCCGCGAGGCGACGCTGGAGGTCATGGAGAAGTGCTGCTCCTATCCGAATTTCGTCATCTCCTCCGGCTGCGACATCCCGCCGCTGTCCAGCTGGGACAACATCGATGCATTCTTCGCGGCTGTGGACGAATACTACGCAAAGTAAAGTAGATACAGTTGTATGTATGCAAGGGGTACGCCGTTTTGGCGTACCCTTTGTCCGTAAAACCGGCCAAAACAGGCGGTGAAAATCTATTTTTCACAAAAAGATCAAGTGGATAAAAATGTACTAAAAACGGCAAGAGAGTACAAGATAATCCGAAGCGCGCATGGTATGATAGGTACAACAAAAGGGCAGAGAACAAAACAACTGCTCCGTTCAACGAACAGGAATCAATGGAATGGGAGGAACCATAATATGAGCACTTTGAGCGAAATCAGCGCATGGCTGCAGAAGGGCCGCGCACCGAAGGTAAAGGCATTCGTACAGCAGGCGCTGGACGAGGGCATTCCGGCAAACGAGATCCTGCAGGACGGCCTGCTGGACGGCATGAACATCATCGGCCAGAAGTTTAAGAACAACGAAGTCTTCGTACCGGAAGTTCTGGTTGCCGCCCGCGCGATGAACCGCGGCGTCGAGGTTCTGCGTCCGTATCTGGTTGCAGACGGCGTAGAGGAGAAGGGCACCGTCGTTCTCGGCACGGTCAAGGGCGATATGCACGACAT
>DXIG01000086.1 GCA_019112985.1 Candidatus Butyricicoccus stercorigallinarum
AAACATATTGTAAAGTTTCCGCTAAAAACACAACCTTTTTCTATCTTTCCGTGTTTTCCAATAATTCCTGTGTGACAATCGAGGTATTGACATAAACCACCGGCTGCCGGATGCTGTGTCCGTAGACCAGCAGCTCGTGCAGCAGCATGATCGCGCGGTACACCTGCGCCGAAAAATCCTGCTCCACGACGAAGTCGATCTGTCCCCTGCGCAGACAGCGCCGCGCCTCCGGCGTCAGATCGTTGACCACGACGGCGACGCGGCGGCGCGCACGCGCGAGCGCGTCCATGCAGGCGCGCACATGCTCCGTGGCCATGTAGACGCCGTGCAGATTTGGGTCGCGCTCCAGCGCGCCGCGCACGGCATCGTAGGTCATCTCGTACTGCTCATAGCACTCCGCGAGCTGGTAGCTGTCGGAGGCGAAGCCGAGCTCCTTCCAGCGCTCCAGAAATCCGTCGACACGCAGCCGGTGCGACCGGAATTCCATATTGCCCGTGACAATGAGCAGATTCGCGCGCGGCAGAATGCAGCGCGACATCAGTCCGGCGGCAATGCGGCCGGATTTGATCAGGTCCTGTCCGACATGGCAGACGCGCGCGCTGTCCGGCAGGTCGGAATTATAGGTGACGACCACCACGCCCGCCCGGTGCAGCCGGTCGATTTCCGCCGCAATATACATGTTGTCCGGCACATTGAGCACCAGACCGCGCACTCCCAGCTCGAGCATCTGCTCGCACAGCCGGATGTATTCCTCGTCCGAGCGGCCGTTCATGCGCCGCACCTCCAGCGTGACCTTGCCCGTGTTGATCTCGCGCGCCGCCATGTGCACGCCGCGCAGCGTGCCGTTGGTAAAGTATTCGTCCTGCCAGTGCGTGATGATGACGCCGATGCAGATTTTATCTCCGCCCGCAAAGCGCTCGTCCTTCCGATAGCCGGTCTCCTCGATGATGCGCAGCACGCGGGCGCGCACCTCCGGGCTGACGTCCGGCTGATTGTTGAGCACCCGGCTGACCGTCCCGCGCGAGACGCCCGCCAGCGCCGCGATGCTCCGTACCGTATGCTTCATGCGCTCGCCTCCTCTCCCCCTCAGTATACCACACCGATTCCGGTTTTTGTCACGCGTCACGGAAATTTTCCACGAAACCCCACCCTTTCCTTGTGGACAATGCATGAATAAAAAAATAACTTTTAAGCATGTATACAAAGCGTTTCCCCGGCTGTTGACTTCTTTTTCAAAACATTATACAATACAGTCACAACAGAGGGAACGAAACGCTCCCCCGGAGGGCATGTCAAAAACATCATCAATTTTCAGGAGGTATTGTCATGAAAAAGATCAAAGTCGGCATCGCAGGCCTCGGCCGTCTGGGCAAGGTTCACGCCAACAACATCGCATTCAAAATCCCGAACGCCGAGCTGACCGCAGCCTGCTCCATCGTTCCGGCGGAGCTGGAATACGCGCAGAAGGAGCTGGGTGTCACCGACGTGTACACCGATTTCCGCGAGATGCTCGCGAAGGCGGATATCGACGCCGTCGCCATCGTCACGACCTCCTCCGAGCACTGCTGGCAGATCGAGGCAGCGCTGGACGCCGGCAAGCACGTCTTCTCCGACAAGCCGCTGGGTGTCAATTTAGAGGAGTGCAAGCAGGCGGAGGCCGCCGTCGAGCGCCATCCGGACAAGGTGTTCTTCCTCGGCTTCATGCGCCGCTATGACGCCTCCTATGCCTACGCCAAGAAGAAGATTCAGGAGGGCGCCATCGGCACGCCGTACATGGTCAAGGCGACCGGCATCGACCCGGAAGCTCTGGTAGAGGGCTCCATCAAGTTCGCGGCGACCTCCGGCGGCATCATCATCGACATGGCGGTACATGACATCGACCTGATGCGCTGGTTCCTCGAGGACGAGCCGACCGAAGTATACGCCATCGGCTCCACCTTCAAGCATCCGGAGTTCAAGGCGGTCGGCGACGACGAAACGGCTGTCGCTACCTATAAGTTCAAGAACGGCGGCATCGGCGTCATCCATGTCGGCCGCACCGCGCCGCACGGCTACCACGTCGAGACCGAGGTCATCGGCACCGAAGGCAGCATCCGCATCAGCCCGGTACCGGAGAAGAATCTCGCCATCCTCTACAACACCAACGGCGTGGTGACCGAGTGCGTCGAGGGCTTCCCGCAGCGCTTCGCGGAGTCCTACCTGCTGGAGATGCAGGAGTTCATCGACTGCATCTGCGAGGACAGAAAGCCGGGCGTCACCGTTTACGACGGCACCAAGTCCACCGCCATCGCCTTTGGCACCACGGAGGCCTGGAAGTCCGGCAAGGTCGTCGAGCTGTAAGCGATTCCCCCATCCCCCATCGTATCGATAGAGCAAAGGCCTGCCGCCGCCCGTTTTGGGCGGCGGCAGGTTCGTTTTTGCCGTCTAAAAGCGGAAAAAAGGCATGATCCCGCGGGATCATGCCTTTGTTGCTTCTTGATTTGTTTACGGGATGAGGCGGGACATATCGCGCGGGAAGTACGCGGCCTCGCGGATGTTCTTCAGCCCGAGCAGCTGCATGGTCAGGCGCTCCAGGCCGATGCCCAGACCGCCGTGCGGCGGCATGCCGTACTTGTGCAGCAGCAGGAACGATTCAAACAGGCTGATGTCCATCTCGCGGGCGTTCAGCTTGTCCACCTGCTCCTGATAATCGTTGATGCGCTGGCCGCCGGTGGTGATTTCCAGACCGCGGAACAGCAGGTCGAAGCTGAGCGCGAGCGACGGATCGGACGGGTCGTCCTTGGCGTAGAACGGGCGCTTGGAGGACGGGAAATGGGTGACAAAGATAAATTCGCTGCCCAGCTCCTGCTTCGCGTAGTCGCACAGCATCTGCTCCTCGTCCGGGTTGAGATCGAAGCGGTTTTTCGACTTGTGGCCGAACTTGTCCAGCATGATCTGCTTGGCGTCGTGGAACGTGATGGACGGGATGGTGTCGATGGTCGGGATGTCCGCCTTGAGCAGCTCCAGCTCCGGCTGGCAGTGCGCGCGGAGGTAGTCCATGACGTATTTGAGCATGCCGGTCTCCATCGACATGACGTCGTACATCGAGTCGATATACGACATCTCGAAGTCGAGGCCGATATATTCGTTCAGGTGGCGGGAGGTGGAGTGGCGCTCCGCGCGGTAGACGCCGCCGATCTCAAAGACGCGGCCGAACACGCCCGCGAGATACTGCTTATAGAACTGCGGCGACTGCGCCAGATAGGCCTTCTGGCCAAAATAATCCAGCTTAAAGATGTTCGCGCCGCCCTCGGCGCCGGCGGCGACGATCTTGGGCGAGTTCATGTGGACAAAGCCCTGCGACAGCATATATTCCGCAAAGCCGTCGCACAGCGCGCCCTGAATGCGGAAGATGGCCTTCATGCGCGGGTGGCGCAGCGTGACCGGTCGGTATTCCAGGTTGGTGTCCAGATTGATGCCCATATATTTCTTGCCGAGCGGCACGGGCATTTTATCGTACGGCCGGGCGAGGATGGAGACGGCGGTCAGCTCAACCTCAAAGCCGTTTTCCGCGCGCGGCTCCTCGTGCACCGTGCCGGAGACCTCGACAACCACGCCGTCGCGGATGTCCGACTTGGCGACGCCGTCCAGCTCTTCCTTAAACAGGCACTGGATCAGGCCGCGGTCGACGCGGACGATGACGAAGGCGAAGTCCGACATGTCGCGCACGCGGTGCACCGTACCGCGGAACGTAACCGATTCGCCGATGCTGGCGGCGCACAGCGCGACCGCGTCCACATACGGCTTGGGAAGGGAAATAGATTCCATATTCAGTCCTCTCTATTCTTGTTTCCGCGCGTGCCGCGGCGGGCCGGCGCGAAATCAGTAGTAAAAACAAACGTCATATTTTATTATTATAATAAACAACCGCCGCTGAATCAAGCGCAGCGTATAAAAAAGTTGGAAATTCCGCTCACACGCCGTCCGCGCCGTATTTCGCGCGCAGCCAGGCGATGAGCGCGGGCGTGCGCTGATCGATATCCATCTGGGAGACGCCGCGCAGGCAGGTGATGCGGTCGGCGAGCGTGTCCGAGCCGGTGACGAGGCAGTAGCCGGTGGTCACCTCCGCGCAGATGCGCACCGGCATCGGCGACCAGCGCAGGCCGTACCCGGCGGCGCGGCGCTCGAATGCGGCGCGCTGTTCGCCGTACAGCGCGCACCCGGCGCCGGTGTTTCCCACCTCCAGGCAGCGCACATCCAGCCGCAGGCTGCGGGCGAGCGGGAGCGCGGCGTCCAGCCGCTCGTTCGGCTCGTGCGGCAGCCAGCCGGCGTCCTCCGGAAATTCGGTCTCCAGCACGGCGAGCGCCGTGCGCGCGCACTGGATGTCGTCCGGCGGCAGCGGGCGGAGCGGGTATATCTCCCCGATGCGCGCCAGCACATCGTCCAGCGGCAGCCGGCACGGCGCGAGCGACGCCGCATACCGCTCGAGCAGCCGGTCGACCAGATCGGCGGTTTCGCTGTCGATGCGCTGGTCGGTCAAAGCGTCAAAATAATCCATAAACGATCCCTCCAAGCGTCAGTATAGCAGAAAATGCGGCAAACCGGAAGGGGGCGCGCGCGTTGACATTGCAGGGGCGGTGTGCTATCATTTTTCTGTAAAAGAAACGGGAACCGGCATCTTTTCGCAGAGATGCCCGCTTTCCCGCCGCGCGCGGCGTATTCCGGAGAGACGGCGGCGCGCGGGCAAAACAGCGGTAAGAGGATATTCAATGAAAATCATCCATATTATGGACGGCGAAACCGCCGGACAGGCAGCGGCCAAAACGGCGGCGCTGACAGAGCGGCTCGGAACGGGCTATGACATTTCCCTCGTCCGGATGCAGCGGGGCGAGGTGCCGGAGGCGGCGCTCGGCGGCGCACAGCTGCTGTACTGCCACGGCGCCGCGGCCGCGCGCGGCGGCGCGGCCGCAGCCAGGCGGCTGGGCATTCCGTTTGTGTTCGCGTGTGCGGGCGAGGACGTGGCGGCCTACGGCAGGCAGGCATGTGCGCTGCTGCACGCGGCGGACTGCTGCGTGGCGGACGGCGCACAGCTGGACGCGGGCGCGCTGAGCGAGCTGGGCGTCGATCCGATGCGCGTGCATCCGGTGAGCGAAACGCCCGAACAGCTGGAAACCATCTATCAGTTCGCCGTGCGCATGGCGCAGCGCCGCGGCAGGCGCGACGGCGCGGTGATCTGCGGCGCATACGGGCGCGGCAACGCGGGCGACGACGCCATTCTCAAGGCCATCGTCCACGAGCTGCATCAGGCGGACGCGGACATGCCGGTGCACGTCGCCTCCCGCCGCCCGGAGGAGACGCGGCGCAAAAACGGCGTGCAGGCGTGTTATACCTTCGATTTCCCGGCGCTCTGGCGCACGCTCGGCCGCGCCGAACTGTTTATCAGCGGCGGCGGCAGCCTGATTCAAAACGCGACGTCCCGCCGGTCGCTGTACTATTATCTGCTGCTGCTGTGCATGGCGAAGCTGCGCGGCTGCCGCGTGATGATGTACGGCTGCGGCATCGGCCCGGTGTACGGCGCGTTCCACCGCTGGACGGCGGCGCGCATGATCGACCGCTTCGTCGACGTCATCACGCTGCGCGACGACGACTCCGTGCGCGAGCTGTCGCACATGGGTGTCTCCCGCCCGCACATCGTGCGCACGGCCGACCCGACCATCTGCATCCAGCCGCTGGAGGCGGCGCAGACCGGGCAGCTGCTGGCGCGGCTGGGCATCCCGGCGGACGGGCGCTGCATCGGCTTCGGCCTGCGCGAGTGGAAGGGCTTTGACCGCGCGGCGCAGGAAATTGCGCGCGCGGCGCAGTATGCGTGGGAGCAGTACGGGCTGCTGCCGGTGTTCATCCCGATCGAATACCCGAACGACTGCGGCGCGGCGGAAAAAGTCGCGCGCGCGCTGCGCTGCCCGCATGTGTGCATCACAGAGCAGCTCACCATCCACGAGACCATTTCCGTGCTCTCGCGCATGTCGCTCGTCGTCGGCATGCGGCTGCACTCGCTGATTTTCGCCGTGGAAAACGGCGTGCCCAGCATCGGCGTCTCCTATGATATTAAGGTAGACGGCTTTTTGAAGTCCATCGGCCGGCGCGATATGACGCTGCACGTGCACGACGTCACGGGCGAGCAGCTGATGGAAAAAATCGACCGCTTGCAGGGCGCGCAGGAGCGGAGCCGCTGGGAGCAGGCCGCCGCACAGCTGACCGCGCAGGAGCGCGGCAATTTGGAGCAGGTGCGGGCGCTTTTGGCGGCAATCGCCGGGCAGAACCAAACATCGGAGTCCGGAGACGGATCAATTGGCAAAAGAGGATCATCTGGTGTGAAGACAAACAAGATATATCTGACCAGCCTGCACCTGAAGCACGGCGGCGTCGAGATGGTCATTTCGACGCTGGCCAACGCGCTCGTGGAGCAGGGCTTTGAAGTGGAAATATTGTGCACCTACCGCCTGGGCGAGCCGGTGTATCCGCTGCACGACGGCGTCGTCGTAACGTACCTGACGGCGGATGCGCCCAACCGGCAGCAGTTTTCCGACGCGATGCACCGCAAAAACCCGGTCGCCGTGCTCCGGGAGGGCGTGCGCGCCGTGCGCACGCTGTACCGCAAGCACAGCACGATGAAGCGCGCCATCCGCGCCATCCAGAGCGGCACGGTGATCGCCACGCGAAACGAGCACGCCATTCTGCTGTCCAAATACGGCGCGCCGCAGGTGAAAAAAATCGCGCAGCTTCACGCCGACCATCAGTTTGACAAAAAGCTCATCCGCGATTTCCGCACAAAATATCAGAACATCGACGACTTCGTGCTGCTGACCGAGCAGACCACGCGCGAGATCCGCCAGTTTATGGCGGGCTACAACGACAGCATCCGCTGTCTGACCATCCCGAACTTCATCGAGCCGCCGGATATCCCGCCGGTGGCGCACAAGGAAAAGCAGGTCATCGCGGCCGGACGGCTGCACGCGGACAAGGACTTCCCGGCGCTGCTGCGCATCTGGGCGAAGGTGCTCCCCTCGCACCCCGACTGGACGCTGAAAATCGCCGGCGAGGGCGAGCTGGAGGGCGCGCTCAAGCAGTACGCGGCGCAGCTGCACATCGAACAGAACGTCTGCTTCACGGGCGCGCTGGAGCACCGCGCGCTGCTGACGGAGATGGCGAAATCCGCCTGCTTTGCGCTGACCTCCGTCTCCGAGAGCTTCGGCCTCGTGCTGGTGGAGGCGATGTCGTGCGGCACGCCGCCGGTGTCGTTTGACATCCGCGTCGGCCCCGCGACCATCATCGAGGACAACGTCAGCGGCTTTCTGGTGCCCAACCGCGACGAGGGCCAGTTCGCGCACCGGCTGATGCAGCTGATGGACGACGAAGAGCTGCGCGCCGCCATGCGCGCGTGGGCAACCGAACGCGCGGCGATTTTTTACAAAGATCACGTCCTCCAGCAGTGGCTCCGGCTGCTCGGCGAATAACGCGCGCGGGCGGACGGCGCCCCGGGGAAGGTCAGCACAAAACGGTCAAAAACAGCCGGTGAAATGCCGTCTTCCTTGTGGGATTTTCCGAGATTTTTACAAAATCAAAACTTTGTATTGCGCGTCCCCCGCAACTGTAATACAATAATCTTATATGATCGATTCTTTCGCGGTTTGGCTGAAAGGAGCCTTGAAACAGATGTTTGCTGGATTTTCCGACAACTCGGTTCCGTCCCTGGGCTGCGCGGTACAGCGTCCGTGTCAGGGGATTTTTGCAGCCATTTTCCACGGAGGACGGTCAGCGATGCAAAACAACAGCAGGATGTCGCCGTACGCGCGCGATGTCCTGCGTTTTTGTTGCGCATGGGTTTGAACAGCCGTTCAACAAATGGTCTGTGTACAAGAAAGAAGGAGCCTGTATGAAAAAAGTATGTATTGTCATGGGGTCGGACAGCGATCTCAAGGTTATGGAGGGCTGCATCAACAAGCTGGAATCGTTCGGCGTCCCGTTTGATGTGCGCATCGTCTCCGCGCACCGCACCCCGGCGGCGGCGGAATCGCTGGCGAAGCATGCGGCGGAAAACGGCTACGGCGTCATCATCGCGGCGGCAGGCAAGGCGGCGCACCTGGGCGGTGTGCTGGCGGCGTACACGACCCTTCCGGTCATCGGCGTGCCGATCAAGTCCTCGTTCATGGACGGTCTGGACAGCCTGCTCTCCATGGTGCAGATGCCGTCCGGCATTCCGGTGGCGACCGTCGCGGTCAACGGCGCGGACAACGCCGCCATCCTGGCCGTTCAGATGCTGGCGCTCGAGGATGCGTCGCTGACCGAAAAGCTCGCGCAGTTCAAGGTCTCCATGCAGGAAAAGGTGGAGGCGAAGGACGCGAAAATCTATGCGCGCTATGCCGGCTGAGCGCGCGTGCGCGCGGTAGGAAGTGTGTGGCATGGACAAAAAACAGCTGCTGTATGAGGGGCGGGCCAAGCGGGTGTATGCGACGGAAAGTCCCGAGCTGCTCATCGCCGCATACAAGGACAGCCGGGGTTCGGGCGCCGTGCCCGGCCGCGGGGCGGTCAACAACCGCGTCTCCGTCTGCCTGATGCGGATGCTGGGACAGCAGGGCATCCCCACCCACTTCATCGACCAGCTCTCCGAGCGGGAAACGCTCATCCGGCGGGCGCGCATGATTCCGCTCAAAGTGGTCGTGCGCAACGTCGCGGCGGGCTCGCTGTGCACACGGCTCGGCCTGCGCGAGGGCACGCGGCTGCGCGCCGCGATCCTCGAGTACTACTACCGCAGCGCGGCGCTCGGCGATCCGATGATCAACCGCTACCATGCGTTCGAGCTGGAGCTGTGCACACCGGCGGAGCTGGCGGTCATCGACCGCTACGCCCTGCGCGTCAACGACATTTTGCAGCCGTTTCTGCGCGGGCTGGGCGTCGATCTGATCGATTTCAAGCTGGAATTCGGCCGCCTGGCCGACGGCACGGTGGTGCTGGCGGACGAGATCACGCCGGACACCTGCCGCCTGTGGGACGCGGAGACCGGAGAAAAGCTGGATCGGGACCGCTTCCGGCGCGACCCGGGCGGCGCAAAGGACGTCAGCGAGGCAATTTTACGCAGAATGACCGGGGAAACCTCCGGATAACAGCGGGCGGTCAGGCCGCCCAAACCCAAGGCAAATTTCAATTTTCGGACAAAGGGCTTATATGAAATATACTATGAGAAAGGCAGACTGCACGCCGTTCGGCATGCAGGACAAGCTGCACGAGGAATGCGGCGTATTCGGCATTTACGTCAACGAGAAGGACCTCGACAAGATCAGTCCGGCGCACGACACGCACACCGCGCTGTTCGCCCTCCAGCACAGAGGGCAGGAGGCGTGCGGCATCGCGGTCAACCGAAACGGCGTCATCAAGTGCCACAAAGACCTCGGTCTGGTCAACGACGTGTTCAATCAGGAGATCTTAGACGGCATGCCGGGCACGATCGCCATCGGTCACGTCCGCTATTCGACCACCGGCCTGCAATCGCGCGAAAACGCGCAGCCGGTGTGTATCACGCACTGCAAGGGCAACCTTGCGCTCGCGCACAACGGCAATCTGGTCAACGCCGCCCCGCTGCGCAAGGCGATCGAGCTGGACGGCGGCATCTTCCGCTCCTCCTCCGACACGGAGGTGCTGGCGTACACCATCGTGCGCGAGCGCCTCAGATGCGGCAGCATTGAGGACGCGGTGCGCAACGCGATGTACCACGTGCAGGGCGCGTATTCGCTCATCGTCATGTCGCCGCGCAAGCTGATCGCCGCGCGCGACCCGCACGGCTTCCGCCCTCTGGTGCTCGGCAAGCTGTACAACTCCTATGTGTTTGCCTCGGAGACGTGCGCGCTCGACGCGCTGGGCGCGCAGTTTGTCCGCGACGTCGAGCCGGGCGAGGTCATCGTCATCGAGGACGGCGAGCTGCGCACCATGCACTGCGGCATCCGCTGCGACCACACCACCTGTGTGTTTGAATATATCTACTTCGCCCGCCCGGACTCCGTCATCGACGGCGCCTCGGTCGCGTATGCGCGCCAGGAGGCGGGACGGTATCTGTACGAGGAGGACCCGATCGAAGCGGACGTCGTCATCGGCGTGCCGGACAGCGGCCTGACCGCCGCCATCGGCTATTCCAAGGCGTCGGGCATCCCCTACGACGTCGGCCTGATCAAAAACCGCTACATCGCCCGCACCTTCATCCAGCCGGGACAGGACAACCGCGAGCGCTCGGTGCGCATCAAGCTGAACGCGCTGCGCAACAACCTGGAGGGCAAGCGGGTCGTCATGGTCGACGATTCCATCGTGCGCGGCACGACGTGCGCGCGCCTGGTCAAGATCCTGCGCGACGCGGGCGCGAAGGAAGTGCACATGCGCGTCTCCGCGCCGCCGTTCCTGCACCCGTGCTTCTTCGGCACGGACGTGCCCGACCGCAAGTACCTGATCGCCTACGGCCGCACGGTCGAGGAGATCCGCGATCTGATCGGCGTTGATTCACTCGGTTATCTGTCGCTCGAGGCGACAAATAAGATAGCAGTTGGCGCGAAATGCGGTTTCTGCAACGGATGCTTCAGCGGAACATATCCGATTGAGGTTCCGGACACCATCGAAAAAAATATATTTGAAAGTGGGATTGGAGAAAATGCTTAACAGCCGTTCTGAAAGTTACAAGGCAGCCGGTGTAGACGTCACCGCGGGCTACGAAGCTGTCAAAAAAATGAAGCCGTTTGTGGAGAGCACCTACATTCCAGGCGTTCTCGGCTCCATCGGAGGCTTTGGCGGTATGTTTGAGCCGCCGGTACAGGGAATGAAGCGCCCGGTTCTGGTTTCCGGCACCGACGGCGTCGGCACCAAGCTCAAGCTCGCGTTCCTGATGGACAAGCACGACACCGTCGGCATCGACTGCGTCGCCATGTGCGTCAACGACATCGCGTGCTGCGGCGCGCAGCCGCTGTTTTTCCTCGACTACATCGCGGTCGGCAAAAACTATCCGGAGCGCATCGCCGAGCTGGTGAGCGGCATCGCGGAGGGCTGCCGTCAGGCGGGCTGCGCGCTGATCGGCGGCGAGACGGCGGAAATGCCGGGCTTCTATCCGGTGGATGAATACGATATGGCGGGCTTCTCCGTCGGCATCATCGACCACGACAAGATGATCGACGGCTCCCGCCTGGCGCCCGGCGACATCCTGATCGGCGTGGCGTCCTCCGGCGTGCACTCCAACGGTTACTCGCTCGTGCGCAAGACGCTGGGCATCAACGAAAAGTCCGTCCGCCGCTACATCGCGGAGTTCGGCAAGACGCTGGGCGAAGAGCTGCTGACCCCGACCAAGATCTACGTCAAGACCATCCAGTCGCTTATCGCGGCGGTGGACGTCAAGGCGATGAGCCACATCACGGGCGGCGGCTTCTATGAAAACATCCCGCGCATGCTGCCGAGCAACATCTCTGTCTTCATCGAAAAGGGCGCGCTGCCGACGCCGCCGATCTTCGACCTGATCGCCAAGACCGGCAATATCCCGGAGCGCGATATGTACAACACGTTCAACATGGGAGCAGGTCTCGTCGTCGCCGTTCCGGCCGGCCAGGTGGAGCAGGCGCTGCAGGCCATCGAAGCTGCGGGCGAAACCGGCTACATCATCGGCGAGTGCCGCAGCGGCGAGAAGGAAGTTCAGTTATGGTAAACATCGCAGTCCTGGTTTCCGGCGGCGGTACGAATTTGCAGGCGATTTTGGACGCGCAGGCGCGCGGCGAGATCAAAAACGGCCGCGTGCGCGCCGTCATCTCGTCCAACGAATCCGCGTATGCGCTGGAGCGCGCCCGCAACGCGGGCGTCCCCGGCTACGTCATGAAAAAGCGCGACTATGCGTCGAGTGCGGAATACTGCGCCGCGCTGACGCGCTTTCTGCGCGAGAAGAGCGTGGAGCTTGTCGTGCTGGCGGGCTTCATGACCGTGCTGGACGCGGAGTTCTGCCGCGAATTTGAAAACCGCATCATCAACGTACATCCCTCGCTCATCCCGTCGTTCTGCGGGGACGGCTATTACGGCCTGCACGTGCACGAGGCCGCGCTGCGCAAGGGCGTGAAGGTCACGGGCGCTACCGTGCATTTCGTCAACGCCATCACCGACGGCGGGCCGATCATCGCGCAGAAGGCGGTCGAGGTTCTGCCGGACGACACGCCGGAGGTGCTGCAAAAGCGCGTCATGGCGCAGGCGGAGCATGTGCTGCTGCCGCGCGTGGTGTCCCTGTTCTGCGAGGGCAGGCTGTCGGTTTCGGCGGACGGCATCGTCACAATTTCGCAATAAACCTGCATGGATTTCGAGTAAAGGAAGGCAGATTTCATGGAAATTTTGGATCTTGCGGCGCAGCTTCGCGCCAACAGCTATCCCGGCCGCGGCATCGTGCTCGGCCGCAGCGCGGATAACAAATCCGCGGTCATCGCGTATTTCATCATGGGGCGCAGCGAAAACAGCCGCAACCGCATTTTTTCGGAGACCGGGGACGGCATCCGCACGGAGGCGTTCGACCCGTCCAAGATGGTTGACCCATCGCTGATCATCTACCACCCGGTGCGCGCGTTCGGCGGCGCGACCATCGTGACCAACGGCGACCAGACCGACACGATCCGCGACGGACTCGCGGCGGGCAAGAGCTACATCGAGGCGCTGCGCACCCGCCAGTTCGAGCCGGACGGCCCCAACTACACGCCGCGCATCTCCGGCATCGTCGAGCCGGACGGCGCGTATGAGCTGTCCATCCTCAAGAGCTTCGACGGCGACCCGGCGTGCAACAAGCGCTTCTTCTTTGAATACGACGCGCCGCGCGCCGGCCTGGGCCACTTCATCCACACCTACATGGGCGACGGTTCCCCGCTGCCGTCCTTCGAGGGCGAGCCGGAAACCGTCCGCATCGAGGGCGACCTGACGTCGTTCGCCGACATGGTGTGGGAAAACCTCAACGCGGACAACAAGGTCTCCCTGTACGTCAGCTTCATTGACCTCGAGACCGGCAAGGCATCCAGCGTAATCCGCAACAAGCACTGCTGAACACAGGAGGAAATGCGATCATGACAGAACTCGAATTGAAATACGGCTGCAACCCGAACCAGAAGCCGTCCCGCATCTACAGCAAGCAGGGCGAGCTGCCGATCACCGTGCTCAACGGCAAGCCGGGCTACATCAACTTTATGGATGCGTTCAACAGCTGGCAGCTGGTGCGCGAGCTGAAGGAAGCGACCGGCATGCCGTCCGCGGCCTCGTTCAAGCACGTCAGCCCGGCGGGCGCCGCCATCGGCACGCCGCTGTCCGACGTCGAGCGGCAGATCTACTTCGTCGACACCGACGAGGCGCTCTCCCCCATCGCGTGCGCCTACATCCGCGCGCGCGGCGCGGACCGCCTGTGCTCCTACGGCGACTGGGTCGCGCTGTCCGACGAATGCGACGCGCAGACCGCCGCGTATCTGAAGGGCGAGGTCTCCGACGGCATCATCGCGCCGTCCTACTCCGCCGAGGCGCTGGAAATCCTCAAGAGCAAGCGCGGCGGCCGCTACACGGTCATCCAGATCGACCCGGCGTATGAGCCGGACGCGATCGAGCGCCGCGAAATCTTCGGCATTACGTTCGAGCAGGGACACAACAACCTCAAGATCGACGCGGACATGCTGTCCAACATCGTGACCGAGAACAAGGAGCTGACCGAGCAGGCCAAGCTCGATATGATCGTCTCGCTGATTACGCTGAAATACACGCAGTCCAACTCGGTCTGCTACGTCAAGAACGGACAGACCATCGGCGTCGGTGCGGGACAGCAGAGCCGCATCCACTGCACCCGTCTGGCGGGCAACAAGGCAGACAACTGGTGCCTGCGCCACCATCCCAAGGTGCTCGGCCTTCAGTTCGTCGACGGCATCCGCCGCCCGGACCGCGACAACGCGATCGATGTCTACATCTCCGACGAATACGAGGACGTGCTGGCGGACGGCGTCTGGGAGACCAAGTTCAAGGTCAAGCCGGAGCCGCTGACCGTGGAGGAAAAGAAGGCGTGGATTGCCACGCAGTCCGGCGTGACGGTCGGCTCGGATGCGTTCTTCCCGTTTGGCGACAACGTGGAGCGCGCAAAGAAGTCCGGCGTCGCGTATATCGTCCAGCCGGGCGGCTCGATCCGCGACGACCACGTCATCGAGACGTGCAACAAGTACGGCATCGTGATGTCGTTCACCGGCATCCGCCTGTTCCATCACTGAGTTGACCAACACGAAAAAGTCAGGTGCGTCTTCGGGCGTGCCTGGCTTTTGACGGTATACAGAGGAGGAGTTTCATCATGAAGGTTCTGGTTATCGGCGGCGGCGGACGCGAGCACGCGGTCTGCATGGCGCTGGCAAAAAGCCCGAAGGTCGATACGCTCTGGTGCGCGCCGGGCAACGGCGGCATTGCGGAGCTGGCGACCTGTGTCGACATCAAGGCGACGGACATCGACGGTGTGGTCGCGTTCGCGCGGGAAAACCGCCCCGATCTGGTGGTCGTCACGCCGGACGACCCGCTGGCGCTCGGCATGGTCGACGCGCTGGAAGCGGCGGGCATCCGCGCCTTCGGCCCGCGCAAAAACGCGGCGATCATCGAAGGCTCCAAGTCGTTCGCCAAAGACCTGATGCGCAAGTACAACATCCCGACGGCGGGCTATGCGGTGTTTGAAAACAGCGACGAGGCGGTCGCCTACATCCGCGAGAACGGCGCGCCCATCGTCATCAAGGCGGACGGTCTGGCGCTCGGCAAGGGCGTCACGGTCGCGATGACCGAAGACGAAGCGATTGCGGCGGTGCACGACGCGATTGACGGCGGGCGCTTCGGCGGCGCGGGCGCGCGCGTCGTCATCGAGGAATACCTGACCGGCCCGGAGGTCTCCGTGCTGGCGTTTGTCGACGGCGAGCATCTGTCCACCATGCCGTCTGCGCAGGATCACAAGCGCGCCTACGACGACGACGAGGGCCCGAACACCGGCGGCATGGGCGCCTTCTCCCCGTCCCGCTTCTATACCGACGACATCGCGCAGACGTGCATGGAGACCATCTTCCGGCCGACCGTCGCCGCCATGAAGGCGGAGGGCCGCCCGTTCTGCGGCGTTCTGTATTTCGGCCTGATGCTCACCCCGAAGGGGCCGAAGGTCATCGAATACAACGCGCGCTTCGGCGACCCGGAGACGCAGGCGGTGCTGTGCCGTCTGGAGAGCGACCTGTTCGACATCATGAACGCGGTGATCGACGGCAAGCTGGACGAGATGGACATTCAGTGGGCGGACAACGCGGCGTGCTGCGTCGTCATGGCGTCCGGCGGCTATCCGCTCGCCTATGAAAAGGGCAAGGAGATCACCGGCATCGACGCGGTCACCGAGTCCATCGTCTTCCACGCGGGCACGGCGCGCACGGAAGCGGGCAAGCTCGTCACCAGCGGCGGCCGCGTGCTCGGCGTGACGGCGACGGCGGCGACGCTCGACGAGGCCATCCGCAAGGCCTATGCCGATGTGGAAAAAATCCACTTTGAAAAGGCGCACATCCGCCACGACATCGGCATCAAGAAGGGCTGATACAGCCGAAATCATAGAGAGTGAAGGTGAAAGCAATGGAAGAAACCAAGCTGCGCGTGCTGTCGTGCATGGCAGACATCATCAAGCAGAACGGATTCCGCACGGAGTTTTTTGACGGCTCGGACGGCAACCCGGCGATGATGCGGATCGAGCTGATAAAACAGGGCAAGGTACAGCAGGACGTCATCGTCGACATGTGGTTCCCGCCCGCCAAAATGGCGCGCGAGGAGACCGCGCTGTTCCAGATGCACGCGACGCTGCTCCAGATCGATCCGAAGGGAACGGAGCGCAATCTGCCGGAGCTCAAGCGCGCGATTTTCTACAGCAACAACTTCTGCACCATCGGCCAGTTCGGCGTGTATGAGGAGGACGGCGTGGTGTACATGCGCCACAACATCGTGCTCAACATGCAGGACGATCTGGAGCGCATGGTGACCGACAT
>DXIG01000087.1 GCA_019112985.1 Candidatus Butyricicoccus stercorigallinarum
ACGATCAATTTTACGGCAAAACGGCGCATTTACCACAACCGCAAATCAAATATAATAGACGTAACAACAGCGGCGTGCGCAAAAGAAACATGCCGCACATCGGTAAAATCGGAGCGGCGGAATGACTCTCAGCTGTCCGGCGATCCGTTTTACATACTTGTCATATTTTTTTGCAGAAAGAGAGGAAACAAGGATGAAACTGAAAAAAGTAATGGCATTGGCGCTGTCCGCCGCGCTCGGCGCCGGTATGCTGGCAGGCTGCGGCGGCTCCTCGGGCGGCAACGGTTCGGCGGCCTCCGACTCCAACCTCAAGGAGATGACGTTCGTCATCGCCGCGCGCGACGAGTTCATGTCGAGCATCGAGGCCGCGATGTCCGCCGAGGCGGAAGACCTGGGCTACCGCATCGTCGTACAGGACGCGATCAACGACATGGCAAAGCAGATCCAGTTCATTGAGACCTGCGCGAACAAGGGCGACGATGCCGCCATTGTCCTGCCGGTCGACGCGGACGCCTGCCAGTCGCTGGTCGACGCGGCGGGCGACATGAAGCTGGTCTTCGTCAACCGTCCGCCCACCGATCTGCACGTGCTGGACGCGGAAAACGTCGGCTATGTCGGCTCGGACGAGGACACCTCCGGCTACTATCAGGGCGAATATCTGGCCGAGTACTTCCAGGAGAAGGGTCAGACCGAGATCAAGTACCTGATGGTGCAGGGCACGCTGGGGCAGGTTTCCACGACCAAGCGCTCTGCGGGCGTTCTGAAGGCGCTGGACGACAACGGCATCACGGCCACCGAGGCCTCCGCTCCGCTGGTCGCCGACTATGACCGCCCGACCGCGCAGGAAATGATCCAGCCTCTGCTCGCCAGCGGCACCGAATTTGACTGCATCATCGCCAACAACGACGCGATGGCGCTCGGCTGCATCGAGGCGTGCAAGGACGTCGGCATCGAGATCGACTTCCCGATCGTCGGCATCGACTGCACCGTTGACGGCGCGCAGGCCGTTGTGGACGGCTCGCTCGCCATGACCGTGTTCCAGAACCCGGTCGGCCAGGGACGCGGCGCGATCATCGCGGCGATCAACCTGATCAACGGCGACCCGCTCAACACGGGCATGGAGGAGTACGCGCTCGACGATTCCGGCGAATCGTACAGCGATTCGATCGCGTGGGTGCCGTTCGAGCCGGTCACGACGGAAAACGTCGCGGACTACATGTAAGGCGTCCCCCAACGATCATTCATTCCGCTGATCTCTTCAAAAAAGCATAGCTTTTCTCTTCCCTCCATTTGGATTTTGCGCGGCCGTCCGCTTGGGAGTTTTGGATGGCCGCACCCCCATATGACAAGTAGGCAGCCGTTGTCGGTTTGTTCCGGCAACGGCTGTTTTTTCTGCGATATTGGCTGATTTTCCTACTTTTTTGGCACGCTTCCGCCCTGCTGCATGGTGCGGAACGCCTTCGGCGTATAGCCGACCTTGCGCGTGAACACGTTGATGAAGCTGCTGGCCGAGCCGTAACCCACCTCGAACGCGATTTCGTTGACCGACTTGCGCGAGTGGGTCAGCAGCCGCTGCGCTTTTTCCAGCCGCGTGTTGATGACGTACTCCGACGGGGAGTAGCCGGTCTGTTTTTTGAACGAGTGCGACAGATAGCACGGGCTGAAATTGGTCAGCCGCGCCAGATCATCCAGCGAGATCGGCTCGCCGACGTGGTGAATGATGTACTGAATCGCCTCGTCGATCGGCGAGCCCTCCCGCACCGGCGGCACCGCGACGAGCGACAGCTTTTGCAGCAGCGCGTTGATCCAGAAATGCACGTGCAGGGCGTTCTGCACCGTGCCGCGTTCGTGCAGCAGCGCCGTTTCGTACAGCTCCTTGCCGACCTCCAGATTCTGCTCCTGCCGGAAAATCGGCCCGCCGTTCAGCTCGACGATCTGGCCGACCAGCTCGTGCGAGTTCAGCCCGTCGAAGTGGATGTAGACAAACTCCAGCCCGTCGTGCGCGCGGTAGTAGTGCGGGTGCACGCAGTCGAGCAGCACCACTTCACCCTTCTGCGCCACGTATTCCTCCCCGCGGCAGCGCACGTCCATCTCCCCCCTGCGGACGAACAGCAGCAGGTTATAGGGATAGGTCTCGCGGCTCATGTAGTACTCCCGCGTGCAGAAATAGTGCCCGCACCACGTCATGTAGATCAGCGATTTTTTTGCGTTTTCGCTCGGCTGGAAGGTGGAACAATGCGACTGCGGCAGAATGCCGGGATCAACACTTTTCATGCGTTTCTGCGCCTCCGTTTCAAAAAGCAAATACGATGGATTTTACAGCAACCGCGCGTATTTACGATTCCGTGATTATAGACTATACTACAGTCAGAAAGAACGCAAGAACCAAATACAACAAAAACAACCGCATTATTTCGTTGAATTTCACCAAATATATATGTTTATTTGAGCAAGTTCATCGAAAAGCAAACGCAAGCATTCACAGCGATAAAAACGTCTGGAAAACGACGATTTTATACCCATGGGTACAACCATCCAAGAGAAATCAATCATATGAAGGAAAGAAAGGAAGTATCAGTATGCAGATCGGTGAAAAGAAAATTGAGCGCCCCTTCCGCTGGGGCATCGTAGGCGGCGGCAAGACTTCTCAGGTGGGCTACAAGCATCGTCTGGGCGCGATGCGCGACAACACCTCGTTCGTGCTGACCGCGGCGGCGTTTGACGTGGATTTCGAGCGCTGCAAGGAATTCGGCAGAAACCTGTGCATGGACGAAGACCGCCTGTATCCGGATTATCAGACCATGTTCGCCGAGGAGGCCAAGCGCGAGGACGGCATCGAGGCGGTGGACATCGCGACGCCGAACTTTTTGCACTATGAGGCGACCAAGGCGGCGCTGGAAGCCGGCCTGCACGTCATCTGCGAAAAGCCGCTGTTCTTTGAAGTGGAGCAGGGCGAGGAGATCAAGCGCCTGGCCGAGGAGAAGGGCAAGATTGTCTGCGTGACCTACGGCTTCTCCGGCTTCGAGCTGTTACAGCAGATGCGCGCGATGGTCACCTCCGGCGCGCTGGGCAAGATCAACATGATCGATCTGCGCTATGCGCACGGCTTCGGCTGCGACCCGGAGGGCGACGTCAAGTCGGAGGGTCAGAAGTGGCGCGTCGATCCGTCCAAGGTCGGCCGTGCCTTCGTGCTGGGCGATCTGTCCACCCACACCTACTACATGTCCCAGATGATCTGCCCGGAGCAGAAGCTGAAGCAGGTGCTGTGCGACCGTCAGGCCTTCGTCGGCTCTCGCTATCCGCTGGAGGACAACGCCTACGTCCTGATGCGCTATGAAGACGGCGCGGTCGGCCGCATGTGGTGCTCCTGCGTCAACGCGGGCGACATGAGCTCGCAGCACATCCGCATCGTCGGCTCCAAGGCCTCGCTCGAGTGGAACGACATGCACCCGGACGTCCTGCACTACCAGATTCAGGGTCAGCCGGAGCAGCTGCTGTACCGCGGCATGGGCTACCTCGCGCCGGAGGCGCAGGAGGACGAGCGCCTGGGCGCGCTGCACTACACCGGACTGATCGAGTCCTGGTCCAACCTGTACGGCCGCTTCGCCGTCGCCATGGACGCCAAAAACCGCGGCGACGAGGAGACGCTCAAGAATCTGGTCTACCCCGATCTGGAGCACGGCATCGACGGCATCAAGTGGATCAACGCCTGCGCGGAGTCCGCGGACAAGGGCGCCGTCTGGGTTGACGTCAAGTAAAAAATCCCTTTTCTCCTATCACATCACCCCCGCCGGCGCGCCCGGAGCGCGCCGGCACCCAATCTCTCTGGAGGAATATACAAATGAAGCTTTCTATCTGCACCGACGTGTTCGGCAAGATTCCGTTTACTGAAATGCTCGACAAGGTCAAGACCTACGGACTGGACGCCATTGAGCTGACCGCAGGCGGCTGGGGCGGCTGCAACTTCATCGCGTGCGCGGAGGAGTACATCAACGACGACGCGAAGCGCGAAGCCTTCCTCGCCGAAATCAAAGCGCGCGGCCTGGCCATTTCCGCGCTCAACTGCTCGGGCAATCCGCTGATCGACACCCCGATGGGCCATGCGCACTCCAAGACCATGCGCGACACCATGGTGCTGGCCGGCAAGATGGGCGTCGACACGGTTGTCACGATGTCCGGCCTGCCGGCGGGCGCGCCGGGCGACAAGACGCCCAACTGGTTTGTCTCTACCGTTTCCTGGCCGGAGTACGACGGCTTCAACTACATGGCGGAGGGCGTCAAGTACCAGTGGGAGGTCGCCGCCGCATGGTGGAAGGAGACCTGCCGCATCGCCAAGGAGGCGGGCGTCAAGAAAATCGCCATTGAGGAATTCCCGGGCGCGCTGGTGCACAACGTCCGCACGTTCCGCAAGCTGTGCGAGGTCGTCGGCGCCGATTCCGACGTGCTCGGCCTGAACCTCGATCCGTCCCACCTGATGATTCAGGGCGCGGAGCCGATCGCCGCGGCACGCGCGCTGGGCGACAAGATCTTTTACGTGCACGGCAAGGACGCGCGTCCGGAGCAGTACAACGTCGATGTCGACGGCCTGCTCGAAAACCTGCCGGTCGACTGCTCAAAGGAGCGCACCTGGAACTATGTCGCCGTGGGCTGCGGCCGCGACCTCAAGTGGTGGAAGGAATTCTTCTCCGTCTGCCACATGATGGGCTACGACGGCTATGTCTCGCTCGAGATGGAAGACCTGACCATGAGCGTTGAGGCCGGTCTGGAGACCTCCATCGACGCGCTCAAGGCGACCATCAGCAGATAACATTCTTTTTTCCACATAAAAAGGGAGCGAACTGCACGTATTTTGCGCAGTCCGCTCCTTTTTTGTTTTATGCCAGCACGCCGTCGCGCTTCATGCGCCGCGTCGTGAACAGATAGCAGATCGTGAAAAAGACAATGCCGTAGACCGACGCCAGCGGCACAGCAATACCGATGTCCACCAGCGAGGCGTCCGGCCGCAGGCTGAACAGATAGGACAGCGGCACGCGGACGAGGAACGACGCCGTGATGCCCTGAATCATGACGGGGAGCGGCTTGCTGTGCCCGTTGAAATAGCCGATGTAGCTGAACACCACGCAGGTCAGCACCGCCTCCGGGCTGAAGCCGCGCAGGTACTCCGCCGACTTTTCGATAAACACCGGGTTGGACGTGAACAGCGCGGAGGGGATGCCGCCCTCGAAAAACGCCAGCGCCCAGATGAACACGCCGATCAGCGCGCCGATGCCCATGCCGGTGAGCATCGCGCGGCGGGCGCGCTTTTCCTGCCCCGCGCCGACGTTCTGCGCGACAAAGGCGGACATCGACTGCATCAGCGAGGACGGCACCAGCATGACGAACGACACGATTTTCTGCGCGATGCCGTAGCCCGAGGAGGCGTCCAGTCCCATGTTGTTGATGATCGCGCACAGGATGAGAAACGAGATGTTGGTCAGGCACTCCTGCACCGCCAGCGGGATGCCGAGCTGCAAAAACGTCCGGATTTCGCCGTTGAAGCGGATGTCCCGCCGGGAAAGGGTGAACGGCAGCGGCTGCCGGCGGATGATGACGAGCGACAGCACGACGCTGACCGCCTGTGCGAGAACGGTCGCCAGCGCCGCACCCGCGACGTCCATGTGGAAGCCCGCGACAAAGACGAGGTCGCCCACGATGTTGACGATACACGCGATGAGCACGAAAAGGAGCGGCAGGCGCGAATTGCCCAGCCCGCGGAAAATGCCGCTGATGACGTTGTAGGCGATGACAAACACGATGCCCGCGCCGCAGATGCGGATGTATGTCACCGTGACGTCAAACGCCTCCTCCGGCGCGTTGAGCCAGGCGGCGAACTGCGGCGCAAACAGCAGCAGAAGCACCGTCAGCACGGCGGCAAACACCGCGAAAAAGCAGATCGCGCCGCCGATGACCTTTCCCACGCGCTCCGCGCTGCGCTCGCCCAGATAGCGGCTGATGAGCACGGTGACGCCCATGGTCAGGCTGGTGATGACGAACGTCACTAAATTGATGACGTTGCTGCCGGTGGCGACGCCGGAGATGCCCTCGTTCGTGCCGAACTGCCCGACCACCACGAGGTCGACCGCGCCGTACATCGCCTGCAATACCAGCGCGCCGAGCACCGGAATCATAAATTTGATGAGCTTCCCCACGATGCTGCCCTGCGTAAAGTCGTTGGACAGCGCGGTTCCGTTCGCTTTGTTTGCCATATTGTGTCCTCCTTGCGGCTTTTTCCTGCCAAACTGCATCGGGATGCGCCGGCACACAAAAGGGGAGCACAGCACGCCGGCTGTGCTCCCATTCTGTTGTTTTGCCGGGTGCTCCCGGACTTGTCTTTTCTATTGTAGCAAAGTACAGTTTACAAGGGACTACACAGGGTAACGGTCTGACGGGAGGATTACCGCCCGTCAGATTTTCCATGTAATGTTCAAGCTGTCGCTTGTGGCGGCAACGGTGGTAATCATCAAATCCACCACCCGCCGCTTGTCGTCAAAGGATACATCGTCCCATGTGTCGAGGTAGC
>DXIG01000088.1 GCA_019112985.1 Candidatus Butyricicoccus stercorigallinarum
CAGGCGTTCCTCGAGCTGCACCCGACCAAGTACGCAGAAGAGCTGGTCAAGAGAATGGAAAAGAGCGGCGCCAAGGCGTATCTGGTCAACACCGGCTGGAACGGCACCGGCAAGCGCATCTCCATCAAGGATACCCGCGGCATCATCGACGCGATCCTGAACGGCGACATCCAGAACGCGCCGACCAAGACCATTCCGTACTTCAACATCGAGGTTCCGACCCAGCTGCCGGGCGTCGATCCGGCTATCCTGGATCCGCGCGACACCTATGCAGACGCTTCCGAGTGGGATGCAAAGGCCAAGGATCTGGCTGGCAGATTCGTCAAGAACTTCTCCAAGTACGAGGGCAACGAGGCCGGCAAGGCGCTGGTAGCGGCGGGCCCGCAGCTGTAAGGCAGCGTGACGGCTTTGCCAAAGCCTTTGTGACATAAAACAGAAAAACAGCGAGATGGAACACCAAAACGGCCGTTCCGTCCCGCTGTTTTGTTTTTTGTCCGCGGAAAAACGCCTTATGTGCTGCACACGCCGCTGCCGTCGAAGCGCGGAATAAAGCTCTCGCTGACCGATTCCGCGTCCTGCGTCCAGCCGCTCAGGCCGAGCGCCGCCATCTGCTCGCAGGCGGTGGCGTATTCTTCGTCGGTGATGCGGCGCGCAAGCTCCGGACAGGCGGACAGGTCGGTGCACGGCGTGAACTGCCGCATCAGGCTGACCAGCACCTGTCCGCCCCAGCGCGAGGCAATCGCGCGCAGAATCTGCGCGGTGTCGCCGCCCAGACCGGGCAGCATGAGGTGGCGGAGCAGGGTGCCGCGCGTCAGCATACCATCGGCGTCGAACTGCGGCGCGCCGGTCTGCCGCACCATCTCGCCGATGGCCGCGCAGGCGGTCTCAAAATAGTCGGGCGCGGCGGAATAGCGCGCGGCGTAGTAGGCGCTGTAATACTTGAGATCGGGCAGATAGACGTCGATCAGCCCGTCCAGCATGTGCAGCGTCTCGACGCGCTCGTAGCCGCCGCAGTTGTAGACGACCGGTATGGTCAGCCCACGCGCGCGGGCGAGCGGGATGGCGCGGACGAGGTGCGCGGCGTAGTGGGTCGGCGTCACGAGGTCGATGTTGTGTGCGCCGCGCGCCTGCAACGACAGAAACGTGTCCGCGAGACCGGAGACATCCGTCACGATACCGGCCTGCGCGGCGTTCGCGCCGGAGATGTCGTGGTTCTGGCAATAGACGCACCCGAGCGGGCAGTGGCAGAAAAAGACCGTGCCGGCGCCGCGCGTGCCCGACAGGCACGGCTCCTCCCAGCGGTGCAGCCCGGCCAGTCCGATGCGCAGCGCGCCGTCCGCGCCGCAGAAGCCGGTCTGACCCGCCGCGCGGTTCGCCCCGCACTGGCGCGGGCACAGCGTACAGTGTTCCAGCATGCGTGAACCTCCTTTGCTTTGTCCACCTATCATAGCACAAAAGGCTGGGAAAGAAAACAGAAATGCGGTATACTGAATAGCAGGACGACACAACGCCGCCCGCGGGCGGCGAAAGGAGAGGCTGATATGAATTTGGAGCAATTTCAGACGCTGGCGCGCGCGGCGCGCGGCGATGTGCCGGCGCAGTGCGTGTTTCGCGGCGGCAGGGTGGTGAATGTGTTCACCGGAGAGGTGATCGAGACCGCAGTCGCGGTCACGGACGGCACGATTGTGGGCGTGGGCGACCAGTATGTGGGGGAGACGGAGATCGCGCTGGACGGCGCGTATCTGTGCCCCGGCTTTCTCGACGCGCACCTGCATCTGGAATCCACGATGGTGACGCCGGCGGAGCTGATCGAGCAGGCGGTCCGCTGCGGCACGACGACCTATCTCGTCGATCCGCACGAGGCGGCGAACGTGTGCGGCGCGGACGGCATCGACTATATCTTAGAGGAGACCGCCGGTGTCCCGGCGAACGTGTATGTCATGATGCCGTCGTGCGTGCCGGCGCTGCCGTTTGAGGACAACGGCTGCACGTTTGACGCGGCGCAGATGCGCAGATATCGGAACCACCCGCGCGTGCTCGGGCTGGGCGAGGTGATGGACTACACCGCCACAATCAACGCCGAGCCCGCGATGGCGGAAAAACTCCTGCTGTTCGACGGGCGGCCGAAGGACGGGCACGCGCCCATGCTGACCGGACGTCCGCTCAACGCCTATGTGCTGGCGGGCGTCACGAACGACCACGAGTGCGCGTCGCCGGAGGAGGTCTGGGAAAAGCGCCGCCTCGGCATGCACATCCATGTGCGCGAGGGCAGCGCCGCGCGCAATTTGGAGGACATCGTGCGCAGCATTGTGCGCGAAAAGCGGCCGACGGACGGCTTCTCCTTTTGCACGGACGACAAGCACATCGAGGACATCCGGCGCGAGGGACACATCGACCACTGCGTGCGCCGGGCGATTGCGTGCGGGCTGGCGCCGGTCGAGGCCATCCGCATGGCGACCATTCACACGGCGCGCCACTACGGGCTGCACCACCGGCTCGGCGGCATCGCGCCGGGCATGCAGGCGGATCTGCTCGTGCTGGACGATCTGGAGACGGTGCGCATCCGCGCGGTGTACCACCGGGGCGCGCCGGTCTCCGGCTTTCGCGCGCAGCCCAAGCTGCCGCAGGACAGCCCGCTGCGCCGCACCGTGCACTGCCAGCCTGTGCGGCCGGAGCAGCTTGCGCTGCCGGTGGGGGCGTGCAGCTCGGTCATCCGCGTGATACCGGGGCAGCTGGTGACGCAGCATATGCGCTGCGCGCTGCCGCAGAGGGACGGCCTGTTTGTCCCGCAGGGGGAATTCAGCAAGGTCGCGGTCATCGAACGCCACCGGGCCACTGGAAAGGTCGGCGTCGGTGCGGTCGCGGGCTTCTGCCTGCACGGCGGCGCCATCGCCTCGTCCGTCGCGCACGACAGCCACAACCTGTCCGTCATCGGCGACAACGATGCGGACATGCTGCTCGCGGTGCAGCATTTGCGCGACATCGGCGGCGGCTATACGCTGGTGTCCGGCGGGAAGATCGCGCACACGGTGCCGCTGCCGATCATGGGGCTGATGAGCGACGCGGGGTTTGACCGCGTGCAGGCGGCGCTGTCCGCGATGATCGCGCAGACGCACGCGATGGGCGTGCCGGACGGGATTTCCCCGCTGACGCTGCTGTCCTTCCTCGCGCTGCCGGTCATACCGTCGCTGCGCATCACGCCGCGCGGGCTGTTTGACGTCGAGCAGATGCGCTTTGTCGCGCCATAAAGAAAAAAACAGGACCCGTTCGGCCCTCTGCGAAACAGGCGGAGTGCGAACGGGTCTGCGTCTGTCTTACAGCGCGAGCAGGTGCTCGCGCAGCTCGTCCACGGTGGCGACGATGTGCGCGGCGCGGTGCGCCTCCGCCTCCTCGCGCGTGCCGAAGCCGTACAGCACGTAGGTGCAGTCGATGCCGTACTGCCGTGCGCCCTCGACGTCGTGCAGGCGGTCGCCGATCATTTCGACGGTGGACGGGTCGGGGTTTCCCGCGCGTTCGAGCGCCAGGCGGACGACGGCGTCCTTGCTGTTGATGCGGCCGTCGAGCGTCGCGCCACAGATCTGCTCCAGATAGGGCGCGAGACCAAAGCGCTCCGCGATGCGCACGGAATACACCTCCGGCTTGCTGGTCACCATGAACAGGCGCTTTCCGGCGGCCTGAAGCGCGGCGAGCATGTCGATGATGCCGTCGTAGGCGCGGTTTTCAAACAGGCCCACGGTGGAATAGCGCGCGCGGTAATCGGTCACCGCCTGCGCCGCCTGCGCGGCGCTCATGCCCGCGATGCCCTGAAAGCTCTCGATCAGCGGCGGGCCGATGAACCGGCGCAGGCTGTCGCGATCCGGAATGGGCCAGCGCTGCTGCCTGAGCGCGTGGATGACGCAATTGGTGATGCCCTCGCCGGAATCGGTCAGCGTACCGTCGAGATCAAAAAAGAGGATGTCCTTCATAGCAAAACTCCTGATGTCTGTGATGGATTTCTGCCCAAAAGTGTAGCAGATTTCGCGCGATTGCGCAATATCTGTCCGGGTTTTTGGCAGGATTGCCCGCGGCGCGCCGGTTTCGCTTGACGAACGCGGAAAAACTTCTTATAATTATGATGGATTATAGAATAAAGTGAGGGGAGATTGTGAAAAGAGTAAAAATTGCCGTGTGGCTGCTGTTTGTGTGCAGCGTTGCGGTTTTTACCGCTTTTACTGTCCGCGATTTCCTGAAAACCAAGGATCAGGCGCCCGTCATCGAGGCGGAACAGGATACCATTTCGGTTTCTATCGAGGCGACGGACGAGGAGCTGTGCGCGGGGCTGCGCGCGACGGATGCGGAAGACGGGGATCTGACCGACGGCATTCTGGTCACGCATATTTCCAATTTCATCGACGAGAGCACCTGCAACATTTCCTATGCCGTCTTTGATTCGCAGGAGCAGCTGGGCACCTACACGAGAAAGGTCACCTATACCGACTACCGTTCGCCGCGCTTCCGTCTGGAAGAGCCGCTGGAGGTCCGCATGGGCGGAGACGTCGAGATTCTGGACAACATCAACGCGGAGGACGTGTTTGACGGGGATATCAGCAACCGCATTCTCGTCCTGTCGAGCACGGTCAACTCGTCGGTGGCCGGGCGGTACGAGGTCAACGTGCAGGTTTCCAACAGCCACGGCGACGTCTCGGAGCTGACGCTGCCGGTCTATGTGCGCGACACCACGGTCAACGCGCCGACCATCGAGCTGACGCAGGCGCTGGTCTATCTTTCCGTGGGCGCGGACTTCAGCGCGCAGACGTATCTGGAACCGCCCAAGACAACGACGACGTCCAACACGCCGACGGTCAGCGTTTCGTCCGAAGTGGATACGTCGCAGCCGGGCACCTATGTGGTGACCTATTCGGCGCAGAGCCGGGAGGGCAACGTCGGATACGCCTATCTGACGGTTGTCGTGGAGGGATAAACGATGGAACAGAAACAATGGAATTTCGCTGCCCTCAACCTGAACACCATGCTGCGCGACGTGTGGAAGCATCTCTGGATGATCGTGCTGGTTGCCGCTTCGGCGGTGATGCTGACCAGCGTCGCCTCGGAGACCATTTACCGGCCGGAATACACCAGCTCGGTCACGATGGCGGTCACTTCCAAATCGGGCAGCAACGCCGTCTCCGATCTCAACACCACCCGGCAGATGGCCTCGGCGTTTCAGGGCGTGCTGGAGAGCGATCTGATGGAGGAGACCATCGCGGCGGCGATGGGGGAGACTGAGCTTCCCGCGCAGCTGGAGAGCTCGATCATCGAGGGCACCAACCTGCTGACCATTTCCGCCACGGCGGACAGCGCGCGCACCGCGTTTTTGACAATTCAGGCGGTGATGGAAAACTACAACACCGTTTCCAATGAGGTGCTGTCCGGTGCGGTGTTCACCGTCATCCGGGAGCCGCAGATCGCGCGTGCGCCGTCCAACACCATGACGCTGCGCAGCCGTCTGATACTGGCGGCCGCGCTGGGCGCGCTGGTGATGCTGGCCATCATCCTGCTGATGTCCTATCTGCGCGATACGGTCAAGCGGGAGGAAGAGGTGAAGGAAAAGCTGGAAACACACCTGATTGCCGCGGTGCCGCACGAAAAGCGTCCGGGCGGCAAGCGGCGCAAGCAAAAGCACAGCTTCCTCATCACCGATACGGTCATCAGCTTTGCCTTTGAGGAGAGCATCCGCCAGATCCGCACGCGGCTGGAATACGCCGCCAAGCACAACGGCGCGAAGATCTTCCTCATCTCCAGCTTTGGCGAGAACGAAGGCAAGTCGACGGTGTCCGCAAACAGCGCGCTGTCGCTGGCGGAGAAGGGCTATCGCGTGCTGCTGATCGACGCGGACTTCCGCAAGCCGGCGCAGTACAAAATTTTGGAGCGCGAGGTCGAGGAGGAGAACTGCCTCGGCGAATATCTGCGCGGCAATTGCAGCGCGGACGCCATTCTTCAGACCGACGAGCAGACCAAGCTGTACGAGATGTTCGGCAAGAACTACTATTCCGATTCTGCCGAGCTGCTGGGCAGCGCGCGCATGAAGAAGCTGCTTCAGGTCTCGCGGGAGAAAATGGATTTCATCCTCATCGACTCCCCGCCGATGTCCGCGCTGTCGGATACCGAGGTGCTCGCGGATCTGGTAGACGCCACGCTGCTGGTTGTGCGCGAAGACACGGCGGCGGTGCCCGATCTGAACGAGGTCATTATGACGCTCAACGAAAGCAAGTCCAGACTGTTGGGCTGCGTATACAACGACAGGCGCGCTTCTCTGCTCACCCGTCTGCCGATCTACGGCAAATACGCCGATTCTTACGGCTATCACGGGTATTATGGGAAGTACGGCAAAAGCGGCAGAAGCAGCAGAAAGCGTGAGGGGTGAAGATGAGCGAACAGCAACAAAACAGCCGGAACAGAGAGGAACTCTGGCTGGACGATCAGAACCAACTGTCCATCGAACTGATTTTGGGCGATATGTGGAAGGGATTTTTGCGGTTTGGCTGGATCCTGATGCTGATTCTCGCCATTGCGGGCGCGATTTTTTACGCAGTGCGCGCCTGGATGACGTTCTCGCCCTCCTATGAGGCGCTTTCCACCTTCACGGTCAAGGCGAGCACCGGCGTCTCGGACAGCGACGACCGCGCCAACTTCTTCTACAGCGCCCAGTCCGCCGAGCAGATGGCGAGCACCTTTCCCTATCTCGTGCACAACGACGTCATGAACGACGTCATCCGGCAGGATCTGGACGTCAGCGCGATCACCGCCACAATTTCCGCAGAGGTCGTGCCGAACACCAACATGGTAACGGTCACCGTGCGCGATTCCAGCCCGGAGAGCGCGCTGGCCGTGCTCAACTCGGTGATGGAAAACTATCCGCAGGTCGCGCGCTATGTTCTGGGCAGTACCCGTCTGTCCGTGCTCAAAAGCCCGACTGTGTCGGAAGAGCCGGTCAACATTCCCTCCTATCCGCGCCGCGCGATG
The DNA here is from genome assembly GCA_019112985.1 of Candidatus Butyricicoccus stercorigallinarum. Lineage (GTDB taxonomy): Bacteria > Bacillota > Clostridia > Oscillospirales > Butyricicoccaceae > Butyricicoccus_A > Butyricicoccus_A stercorigallinarum. The sequence continues at coordinate 7,003 of DXIG01000088.1, forward strand.
AAGGGAGCGGCGATGGGCGTGCTGCTGACGGTGGGCGTACTCCTGTTCTACGCGATGATCCGGAGTACGGTCCGCACGGAGGACGATTTCAACAACGTGCTCAATCAGAAATGCCTGGGCATGCTGCCGCTGATGAAGTTTAAGAGAATTCGCGGCAAGGCCAGCTCGGTGGTTTCCGTGCACAATCCGCGCGTCAATTCCAGCTTCCGCGAGTCGGTGCGCGCGCTGCGCGTCCACATCCTCAAGGAGCTGGACGGCCATCCGGACGACCGCGTGATTCTCGTGACCAGCACGCTGCCCAACGAGGGAAAGACGACCACCTCGCTCAATCTGGCGCTCAGCCTGGCGCAGAACGGCGCGTCGGTCATTCTGGTGGACGCCGACCTGCGCAACCAGACGGTCAAGCAGGCGCTCGACCTGACGGAGGAGACCGCCGGTCTGGTGGACGTCCTCGACCATACCGCGACGCTCGAGCAGGCGCTGTCGCAGTATGAGGACACGGGCGTGCGCCTGCTGGCGGGCGACCACAGCTCGCAGCGCCCGTCCGAGCAGCTCGGCTCGAAGGAGATGGCGGACGTGATCGCGCAGCTGCGCACGATGGCGGACTATGTCGTGCTCGATAGCGCGCCGTGCGGCATGCTGTCCGACGCCATTTCCCTGGCGGAATATGCCGACTGCGCGCTGTATGTCGTCAAGCAGGACTATGCGACGGCAAACCGCATTCTCACCGGTCTGGACCGGCTGTCCGTCAGCCGCATCCGCGTGATGGGCTGTGTGTTCAACGCGATTGCGTCCGGCCTGAGCGGTTACGGCTACGGCTATTACGGCCGGTACGGCAGATATGGCCGGTACGGGCGGTATGGCCGGTACGGTACGTACGGCGAAAAGGAAAACGCACTGCGCGAGCAGGCGAAGACGGAATAAAAAAGACCGCCCGTTCGGGCGGCCGCACAACGATCCCCCGTGTGCCGGCAATGGCGCACGGGGGATTTTTCTATAATCGCCGTCTCAGATAAACCATGTCCACCAGCTGGACGCCGCTCTCATAGATCGGGTGGTCGTAGTGTTCCGTGAAAAAGTTTTTGATGCGGTGCGAACGGACAAACCCGCACGCCTCATAAAACGGCACGGTCATCGGGCTGTCGCCCGTGCCCACCTGCAAGACAGAATAGGCGCCGGCATAAGTCGTGAGGAGAAAGCGCACCATCGCTTTCCCGTAGCCCCTGCCCTGATGGGCGGGCGCGGTGGCGATGTTTTTGATCTCCAATATGCCGCCGCCCTCGTCGGTCACCACGCACACGCTCTTTACGCCGCCGTCGTCCAGCACATACAGCGTGCCCCGCTCGAGGTAGCGGTCGATCATGCTCTCCTGCTCATCTCCCAGCAGGAGCAGCGGGAGAAAGCGCTTTTTTCCGTCTGTGATTTTTCTGATCTCCATCTATCTTATCTCCCTGTATGGCCGGTAAAATAGCGCCGCCCGGACAACGGTCCGGGCGGCTGTGTTCACTTTGGATATCGATCCGGTTATGCCTCCCCGGCGCTCTCCTCCGGGATCTCCTCCATCAGGCGCATGCCCGCCGTGCCGGTGACGGGGAGGGAGAAGACGATGGAATGCGCCTTGCTCTCCAGACCGGCCTTGTTCATGATGGCCTTCATGATGCGGTTTTTCATGTGCGTCTTGACGACGATCAGGACGATCTCCTTTTCGTTGACCAGCGATACGCCGAGGAATTTTTCCGCGCGCGCCATGCCGGTGCCCTTCGCGTGGATGACCGTGCCGCCGGCGGCGTCCTCCTCGCGGGCAGCATCCATAATCAACTCGGTATAGCCCTGATTGGCGATGACAATCAGCAGTTCATACTTGGTATCTTTCAACTTGCTTTCCTCTCCTTTTTCAAAGTTCTGGTGTTCCGTGAGGAAGAACAGGGGCTTTTTGCCGCCGATGCTGCTCAGCGGGACGATGAAGGCGATGCCGGTGCCGGGCACATCGATTTGAATTTCCTTTTCCAGCGCGAGTTTGATGGTCTTCCAGGTCGAGCGCGTGACGACGGAGAAGATGACGACCTTTTCCGCCTGCTCCAGACCGAGGGAATCCAGCACTTCACTCACCGCCGTGCCGTCGCCGAGCGTGCTGAACGTCACATCGACGCCGTACTTCCGGTACAGCTCGATGAACTTTTTGCCCCGGCTGCGGTTGGTGATGGTTGTCATGAGATATAATTCATTCATATGGCTCTCCTTTTTTCTTTACGCCGCATTACAGATCGATGATGGCATCATCGTCGAGCAGTTCAAACTCCATAGCAGGCGTAAGAACCGGCTGCTCTTTTCTGGCATCGCGCCGCTTTTGCAGCTGATACAGCATGCCGAGAATCTGGATGGTGATGAGCGGCGTCATGGCGACCATGGAAACGACGCCGAATGCGTCGGTCACGATATTGCCGCCGACGGCGATGCAGGCGCCCTGGGCGAACGGCAGCAGGAAAGTTGCCGTCATCGGGCCGGAGGCGACGCCGCCGGAGTCGAACGCGATGGCGGTAAAGATTTTGGGGACAAAGAAGGAAATGCCGATGGCAATGGCATATCCGGGGATGAGGAACCACAGAATGGGGATGCCGGTCAGCACGCGCAGCATGGCCAGACCGATGGAGAAGGCCACGCCGACAGACAGCGCCGTACCCATTGCCCGCGCGGAAATGCCGCCGTCGGTGATCTCCTCAACCTGCTTGTTGAGGACATAGACGGCGGGCTCCGCCTTGACGATAAAGAAACCGATGAGCATGCCGATCGGGATGATAATCCATCGGTAATCGAGCGATGCGATGACCTGGCCGAGGTAGTTGCCGGCCGGCATGAAGCCGACGTTGGCGCCGGTCAGGAACAGGACGAGCCCGATGTAGGTATACACCATGCCGATGGCGATGCGGCGCAGATGCCGCCCGGACAGGTGGAGCGCAACCACCTGGAAAATGCCGAAAAAGACGATGATCGGCAGCAGGGAAATCGCGATTTCCTTTAAGTAGGTGGGCAGCGCGACGCGGAACATCTCCCAGAGCTGGACGGAATTGCTGATTTCGGGCAGCTCCACCGGGGTATACAGGCTTTCATTGGGATTGAAGACCATGCCGAGAATGAGCACGGCGAGAATCGGGCCGATCGAGCAGAGCGCGACGAGACCGAAGCTGTCGTCCGAGGCGTGGCGGTCGGTACGGATGGAAGCGATACCGACGCCGAGCGCCATGATAAACGGCACGGTCATCGGACCGGTGGTGACGCCGCCGGAATCGAACGAAATGGCCAGAAAATCCGGGGAGACGAAGCCCGCGATGATAAAGACGATGAGGTAAAAACCGACGAGCAAATGCGGGAGCGCGATGCCGAACAGCATGCGAAGCAGTGCAACGACGAGAAATACGCCGACGCCGACCGCAACCGAAAGGATTAGCGTTGCATTGGGGATGGAGGGAACCTGTTCGGCCAACACCTGCAGATCCGGCTCGGAAATCGTGATGATAAAGCCGAGAATAAAGCCGAGGGCGATGATGACGAACAGATTTTTACTTTTTGTGATGGCGGAGCCCACGCGCTCGCCCATCGGCGTCATGCTGATCTCCGCGCCGAGCGTGAAAAACATGATGCCGATTACGATCATGGCGGCTCCTATCAGAAAGCACAGCAGGATGCTGGTGGAGATCGGCGCGATGGAGAAGCATAACACCATCACGATCGCGATGACCGGCAGCACCGCACGCAGTGCTTCTGACAGCTTTTCGCTGAGGTTTGCTAGGAAATTCTTCACTGTGTCATATGCAATCCTTTCTGTTTTGGTATCTCCAAATGAGACAATTCTGCTCCCGCTTTTGTCTGCAAAAAGAAAAGCCTGGCAAAAGAAACGCTCCCGCGCTCCCGCGCGCGCCCGCAAGCCCGGACAACACACGTCCCGGGCTTTGGCTTTGCTGCACAGACGTGAAAAAAGCCCGGAACGCTGCCGCGCCGGCGCCGTCGGGGAAGCCGCGCATGTATCAAAATTCGCTCATTTGGATTGCTATACCAATACTATAGCATATAGTCTATGAATTTCGCGAGAGACAATGTATACATATTTCATAGGATTTCGTGGCAAGGGCAAAAATTTAGCGTGCTTTTAACAGAAGCGCGGCTTATCCGCCGCGCCCGGTGACCGGCTCTTCCATGGCGCGGAACTGCGCGCGCAGCTTTTGCAGCGCTTTTTTCTCGATGCGCGAGACATAGGAGCGCGAGATGCCGTGCAGCTTCGCCACCTCGCGCTGGGTGAGCGGCGCGTGCCCGTCCAGGCCATAGCGCAGCGAGAGAATCTCGGTTTCCCGCGGCTCGAGCGCGCGCATCGCGCGGGAAATCAGACGGAGCTGATCGTTTTGCTCGACGCGCTCCAGCGCATCGTCCTCGCAGCGGAGCACGTCTTTCCAGGCCAGCGCGCCGCCGTCGCCGTCCGGCTCCATCGGCTCTTCGAGGGAGACCTCACAGGCGCGCTTTTTGGAGGCGCGGAAATACATGAGGATTTCGTTTTCGATACAGCGGGAGATATACGTCGCCAGCCGGACGTTTTTTTCGGGGTCAAAGGTGGAGACGCCTTTGATCAGGCCGATGGTGCCGATGGAGATGAGGTCGTCTGTGTCCGCGCTGGAGGCATAGTACTTTTTGACAATATGCGCAACCAGACGGAGGTTGTGCTCGATCAGCTTTTCCCGCGCCTGCCGGTCGCCGCGCTGCATCGCCCGGATGCAGGCCGCCTCCTGTTCGGCGCTGAGCGGGCGCGGAAACGAGCCGGAAGGCGAGGAAACACGCAGAATACAGAAGGCTGCGCCGCACAGCAGCGCCGTCGTGATGGAAAACAGCACGGAAATCCGCCCTTTCACAAAGAAGATGGTTCAGCATATGCGGGGGGATGCTGTCCGGTTCCGGGGTGAGGGGAAAAGCGCGCTTTGACGCGGTTGGGAATTGTCTTTGCGGTGCGGTGGGCTGTTCGTTTTTGAGAGACACTGAAAATTTCAGAAAAAGATAGGATTTTCCCCGCAGATAAGGTAAAATAGAAAAAGAAACAAATGCCTTTGTGGATGATAAAGAGAGGTTGACGGCTATGAGCATACTATCCCTTGCCAGCGCGCAGAGCGTCTATCGCGGCTATGAATATTACAAGGCGGAAAAAGTGATCGACCTTTGTCCGGACGGGGAAAACCGGTACCGCGGTACGGTCTCCGGCAGCAACGGACAGGTGTATCAGGTCGCCATCGATTTGGAGCATCCGCGCAGGGGGAGCAGCTGCACCTGTCCGCATGCCGCCGGGCGGAACATTGTCTGCAAGCACATGGTGGCGCTGTATTTCTTCCTCTTTCCGGAGGAAGCCCGGCAGTATATCGACGAACTGGAGGCCTACTGGGCGGAGGAGGAGCAGCGTTGTGAGGAAGCGGAGCAGGCGCTGATCCGTTGCGTGAGTCAAATGAAAAAGAAGGAATTGCAGCAGGCGCTTTTGCAGCTTCTATTGGACGGCCCGGAGTGGCAGTACGAGAGGTTTTTGCGGGACTATGAAATCTGGTGACAGCGACAGCAGGAGATCGATCCGCGCCGGAAGATCGATCTCCTGCTGTTTTTGCGCAGTTGCCCGTCGTCTAAATCAACAAAATCGCGCAAAAAGCAAAAAAAGAGAAGGGCGCGCGAAGCGTCCTTCTTCTGCATCGTTTTCTGTTTCCGGACAGGTTCAGTCCTCATAATCCTCCCGCTCGATTTTGAAGATCACCGGGCGGGTGCCGTCGGAGCAGCAGGTGATCATGACGTTTTCCTGCTTCATCCAGCCGCACATGATGGAGCCGCCCTGCAAACCGGTATAGAGATAGCGGGCGATGGCGTCCCACGCCTCCGAGCAGTGGGGCAGCTTGGGGCCGCCCGCCACGGTGTCGGGGTCGGCGGCGGTTTTGACCAGTGTGTTCAGCCCCATGTGCCAGAAATCGTCGCGGTCGCCGTCGCGCTCGAAGAGAAATTCGTCGCCCACGTTGTAGCAGGGGCAGGGGCCGGCGCTGGGGTCGGCGCAGTACTGTTGCTGAAGCTCCGGATAGAGCTTTTTGTCGATGACGGTAAGCCTAATTCTGTGTTTCATTGTGGTGGTCTCCTTCCTGATTCGCGATAGAAAAAGCGGTGTATTTGTGGTATGATAGTCGCAAGAGTGATGCACGGAACGAGGTGGCCCCATGCTGACGCCCAGGTACTATTTTGCGGAGGACTTTTTGGAGTTTTACGACTATTTTCGCGCGCAGCCCCACCTCCGGCGCACATTTCAAAAGGGAGAGCTGCTCTGGCAGCCGGGACAGCCGCACGACCGCGTGCAGTACTATGTCTCCGGCGCGTCGGTGAACTTCGCGCAGCACGAGAGCGGGCGGCGGAGAATCATCAGCTTCCACGGGGCGGGCACGCTCTTTCCCGGCTATCACACGGTGGATTTTCACATCGAGCTGTCGCTGATTACGGCGGCGCTCTCGGAGGTGCAGGTGCTGGAATTTACCATCCCGCAGTTTCAGGCCATGTTCCGGAGCAATCCCGCGCTGGCGGACAGCGTGGTGAACTGGTATGCCAGATATGTCAACCGCTTCCTGTTTGAGAGCACGCATCAGGAGTTCAATTCCTCCCGCGTGAAGCTGTGCAATCTGCTGTATCTGCTGACTGCGAACCAGCCCGCGGGCGCGGGATTGGTAATCGAGATGACGCAGGAGGATCTGGCGGATATTTTGGGTCTCAGCCGGGTGCAGATCACGCGGGAGCTGACAGCGCTGCGCGCCATGGGCGTTCTGTCCACCAACCGGGGCAGATTGACGGTGATCGATCTGCCCGCGCTGGCCGCCCTGTGCACCGAGGAAACGGTGTAGCGGATGAGAACAGTATAGCAGCGGGCTGCCGCGCGGTCTGCTTCTGGTGAAGCACAAGGAAAAAGCGAAAAATCGGAACGAGGAGAAACGCGATGAGGGAAGAATGTCTGATCTGTCAGGCGCCGTTGGAATATCTGGCGCGGGACGAACGCATGGAGTGCGTGATCTGCCACAAGACGGAACAGAGCAAAACGCGCTGCATCTGCGGCCATTATGTGTGCAGCGATTGCCATATGCAGGGATTGGACCGCATCTTTGGCTTGTGCCGGTCGGAGACCTCGACCGACCCGGTCGCGATTGTCCGCCGGATGATGCAGATGTCGTTCTGCCACATGCACGGGCCGGAACATCACGTGATGGTGAGCGCGGCGCTGCTGACCGCCTACCGCAACGCGGGCGGCGAGGTGGAGGATGAGATGAACGCGCTGCGCGAGCTGTACAACCGGGGCAGAGCTGTGCCCGGCGGCGCCTGCGGCTTTTGGGGCGCCTGCGGCGCGGGCATTTCCGCCGGACAGTTTCTGGCGGTCGTCACCCGCTCCACGCCGCTGGCGACGCAGGCCTGGGGCTGGAGCAACCGGATGACCGCACGGGCGCTGGACCGCATCGGCGCCGTCGGCGGGCCGCGCTGCTGCAAGCGCGATTCCTGGCTGGCCATTCTTGCGGCGGTGGATTTTGTCCGGGAGCAGCTGGGCGTCCAGATGCAGCGGACGGTCCCGGTCTGCGAGTTCAGCGCGCAGAACAATCAGTGCATCGGCAAGCGCTGTCCGTTTTTCGCGGCGAACCACAGACGACCCGGCGTCGCCTTTGTCTGCGTGCACAATTCCTGCCGCAGCCAGATGGCGGAGGCGCTGGGCAAAGCGCTGGCTTCCGATGTCTTTGTCAGCTATTCCGCAGGGACGGAGACCAGGCCGCGCATCAATCCGGACGCCGTGCGGCTGATGAAGCGGGTGTACGGCATCGATATGGCGCGCACACAGCACAGCAAGCTGCTGTCCGAGCTTCCGCCGGTGGACATTGTCATCACGATGGGGTGCAATGTGCACTGCCCGCACCTGCCCTGCAAGCACCGGGAGGACTGGGGGCTGGACGACCCCACCGGCAGGGAGGACGAGGCGTTTTTGGAGACGATGCAGCGCATTGAGCAGAAAATACTGGATTTGAAGCGGCGCATACAGGAGGGTGAGCTGATATGAACGTCATTTGCTTCGGCGATTCCAATACCTATGGCTACGATCCCCGCTCCTATTTCGGCGGGCGGTATGAAAAGGAAGACCGCTGGGTGGATCTGCTCGCGGCGCAGACCGGCTGGACGGTGCGCAACTGCGGGGCGAACGGGCGCGAAATTCCCCGGACAGCCGCGCCGCTGCCCGACGGCGTCGACCTGCTTCTCGTGATGCTGGGCAGCAATGACCTGTTGCAGGGATGGCGGCCGGAGGAGGTGAGCGCGCGCATGCGGCGCTTTCTCGAAAGCCTGCCGCTGGCGCGGGAGCGCATCCTGCTGATCGCGCCGCCGCCGATGACGGCGGGGGAATGGGTGCAGGACGCGCGTCTGATCGGCGCCTCAGCCGAACTCGCCGCCTGCTATCGGGCGCTGGCGCAGCAGCTGGGCGTCCGGTTTGCGGACGCCGGGCAGTGGAACGTCGCCCTGTCGTATGACGGCGTGCACTTCACCGCGCAGGGACACCGGGCGTTTGCCGGCGGATTGCTCCGGGAGCTGAACAGATGAAGCGATGGCTTTCTATTCTGCTGCTCCTGCTGCTCTGCGGCTGCGGCGCGGAGACGCAGGGATACCGGCAGATCAGCCAGGAAGAGGCGAAAGAGTGGATGGATACCCGGGAGGCCGTCGTGCTGGACGTGCGCGAACAGGACGAATACGACGGCGGACACATCCCCGGCGCGGTGCTGCTGCCCGTGGGGACGATCACGGCGGAGACGGCCGCCGCGGTCATCCCGGAGAAGGACACCGTCGTTCTCGTCTACTGCCGCAGCGGCAACCGCAGCAAAACGGCGTCCGCCGCGCTGGCGGAGCTGGGGTACACCGAGCTGTATGAATTTGGCGGCATCAACACCTGGCCGTATGAGACGGAGCCGTAGACCGCTCACTCCGGTTCGGAAAACAGCGGCACCGGACAATAGGGAGAGGCGTTCATCTCGTCGAACCATTGCCCCAAAAGCGTGAGCTTGTAGGCGATGTATTCCTCCGGGGTGGGGGAGTCGCCGCGAAAGACGACATCGCCCCAGGCGACCCGGCCGGCCTCGCGGGCAATCCGTTCAATCCGGTCGATGGTCTGCTGAAACAGCGCGCGCTCCTCCGCCACGCTCAGGTTGTGCTGCGCCGCCCACATGGTCAGAAGCACACCGGCGCAGGTTAGATCGGTTTCGCTGAGCCGGATGCACCCGTCCGAATCCGCAGCAGAAAAATCCGATACATGCCGCATAAAATCGCTCCCCTTTCTCGAATTGACATTTAGTGAATGTCCAATTTATCCTCATTTTAACATAAGATATATCCAGAATTGACAGATTGTGTATGTCATACGGGGATATAGATGTATAAAAATAAATGGGAGAACGGACGGAACAATGTCTTCGGATTGAAAATCAAACAGCTGCGCAAGGCGATGCCGGAGCATCCGTCCCAGCGCCGGTTTGCGGATATGCTCCAGATTGCGGGGCTGGATGTGGACAAAAACGCGGTGCAGCGCATCGAGAGCGGCAGCCGCTTTGTCACGGACATCGAACTGATCTGCATTGCGAAGGTGTTGGGCGTCTCGTATGAGGCGCTGCTGGACGATTGAGTGAAATCCGCCGCGCGCCGCGCAGGCGGGTTTTGACCGGCGCGGCACAGAAAACCGAACAAAAAGCATCAAAAAAAGCATCGCTCGGGGAGCGATGCTTTTTGCGTGTGGGATTCAGATGTTCGGCAGCAGATCCATTTCCTTGGCCACCTCGATGGTCGCCGCGCCCATGGCGATCTGCGCGAGCGCGTCGATGAACCGCTGGATGCCGGACAGCATCAGCGAGAAATAGTCGCAGATGTCGGTCACCGTGCCC